>CAZYRE010000141.1:0-5973 GCA_964650155.1 uncultured Bdellovibrionales bacterium | reverse complement strand
ACTGAGTATTTTTTCGTTCCAATACCGACAGTCGCAGATGGATCGTAAAGAGGATTCTCTACAAGAACGGCAAGCGGAGTTGCTGAGATCGGTTGAGAAGTGCTGCCGCTATACAGCTTTTGTTTAACCCAGGTGCCTGGTAGGCCGTTAGAATGGATGCGGTAAACATCGCCAGTTTCTGTGCCAACATAAAGTCTATCTACATTTAGATCGTTGTCTGTTTGAACTCCAAGCACGCTTGTGGTCTTGGTTCCGGCAGGGTCCGCAGCATTCAATGATATGACAGTTCCTACTGGTGCAGAGCTACTTAAATTATACGCGATAATATTCGTGCCTGCCGTTGCTTTTCCTTCCCCAGTACCAACTACCATATACCAACCATATTGTGCAGGGTCGCTTGATGTTGATGGTCCGTTGACTGGTACGACAATTGGTGAAGACCAACTTTGTCCACCATCAGTAGCCGCGTTAACTTCAAATAGAAGTGAAGGACTCGCGCGGTTGGTGATATCAAGAACAGTGTAAGTTGTGCCACCCGTTCTTAACCCGAACATTGCGATAGTTTTCCAGGTGCCATTTATATAGGCATCTTCAACAATTATATCTGCGTCAACATATGAGCGCCTGTAAGATACATTGTACTGCGGACGAGCTAATTTTTCTAAATGTTTAACTACTGCTGAAGGAATATATGACCAAAGTTCTGCTCCAGTAGTTGTATCAAATGCGTGAAGCTGTCCATCATTTGCGCCAACTAATAAGATATTAGGTTCGGCATCTCGACCTGCGACAAACTCAGCATAGCCCTGAAGTTTGGTGTAATTTCCGTTCTTAGGACCAACTTCTACAGGGCGTGAGTATACGATGTCGCCTAATTTCTCTACCAGACCGTCACCATCTTGATCGCGTGGTCTTAATCCGTTTTGGTCTATGCCATGTATATAATTAATAAGAGCGGTGGCGGAGGCATCCGCTGTATGAGGTGATAGAGGTGCTGGAAGTAGAGAGGTCGATTCTGTACCGTTGTAAAAGTTTTCAAATAATTCAGGTTTTAGAGTTGCGGCGGCGGCAGTATTAAATGTTTGCATGACGTTTGTATTGCCGTCATGGTTAGCGTCGTAGCCAAAGTAAATTGTTCGTGGAGAAGTTGCCAAAACCCGTGCTTCGAGTATGTCTCCCATGTCAAACATGAACTGGAGTGCGCCACCTGTATATTGAAAGACGTCTATGTTACCGCGCCATACGTCTGCTCTAAATCGCGGACGAAACACTTTTCCGCTTTGTCCGAAAGACTCAGCCAGGGCAACACCAGCACCTGACACAGGTGTGTTTACGATATTAGAGATAATATTCTGCAGAGTGGTTGAAATTTCATCAGAGGTATCTGCTCGCAGAGATTCACCGGAGCCACCATCTGCGGCAAAGTCATCAAGGAGATCGTAATCCAGTCCCAGTCCAACCGCATACGATACAACCTTCTGTGTACCAGCAAGGGCACTACTAAAATCAAAGTTATAAGCAGTGCATGCTGCATCATCTAGAAATTTAGGACAAACAGATTGAGAGCAGTTGTTGTTTGTTACGGCACCCTCGTCGTTATCTCCATCACAACTACCGGAGATGTACGATCCATTAAATGAATTTGAAGAATCTGACGTAGGTAATCCGTCAGTTAGTAAGACTATAAAGTGACCGTCACAAGCAGATGTAACTGGCGATGTGTACTGACAGTTGCTGCAATAAGGATCATTGTCAGATTGACCATTAAAATATCGCATTGTTTCTATATACGTGTGAGATAGTGGCGTTCCACCGTTTGGTCCGATGTCATCTAAGCTATTAATTAAGTTGTTGGCAGAGGTGCCGATAGGGGCGCGGATTTTTGGATTATCGCCAGAATCAGAATTACCTTCAGGCGTATACCATTCGTCTTCTAAATATCCTGAGTGAACTCCTGGATCATGGGAAGTTCCATTTAAAGTAGCTAATCCGAATGAAACCGTTGGATTATCAAGAATTAATTCCTCCATAACGTCTTTAACAACCTGCATACGGCTGTAGCCAGGCAAAGACGCAAGCTGAGCTGGAGTTGCTCCGTAGAAAATCCAACGGAGATATTCTATTCGATATAGTCCTGCTGAGAGGAACACTTCTTTGTCATTAAATTTTACGGTAGCACCTGGAGAGCTGAATACCCTAGTGTAATAATTCACAGGATTGCCAGCGTTATCAAACTTACCCCAGTAACTTCCCCAAGTTTGATTTACTGTATAGTAAAGATTGCTGTATGCGTTTACGTATAAAAATTCATTTCCACTAGCATCGGTAACATTAACTCCACCGACTTTTGCAAGATTGTTAGTTGAGAAAACGTTAGTACCTTTAATGCTTGAATTCGAATACAAAACGGCATTGTTGATTCCATAGATATTAGAATTAGTGCATGAACCGATCGGTGGACAGCAGTACCCAGTGTTGGTTGTGCAGCCGAAATGTTTTATTGAGTCTGTTCCGGAAGCGGTTGCAAGGGTACCAGTCTCGTAAATATCCCCAGTTACCTGGCCTCTATAATTAGTCAGTACATTATTGTACAGGTAGTTGAACTCAATAAGTGCTGGCCGCATTGTGTGGTTTGTTGTTGGGGCCGAGGCTCCTGATTCAATGCGAAAAATAATTGAAGGAATTGTGTTCGCCGTATTTGTCGCTACTGAAGCTGTAGCACTAAACTCAGGATGCTCTACCACTGCAGCCATAGAACCAGAGTCATCGATAATGAACATAGCCTTTGCAGTTGCTACCTTATGCACTAAGACCGGTATCTCTGGAGTTTGAGCAAATACACCACCAGCAACCAATACTGCTGCAAAGACAAAGACGTATCGTAAAACTTTCTTAATCATATAAAACTTACGTTGGTGGAAGCTCTAAAACAGCAACCACTGTTGAAAATCCTGCTTTTCCTTTTAAAGTTCGTTGTGCAACCGCAGTTACTCTATATCTTATTCCTGCCGAGCTGGCACCGTGTGGATCGTAGTTTGAGAGGCTTGCTCCGATTGAATTAGAATTCGGTGTCGTATCATCGAGCCGCTCTACTTGATACCAGGCGCTCCTACCGTTAATTGTAATATCTGCCGCTGGAAGAGAAGCCGGATTTAATTGTTGAGTAATTGTAGCTGCAGCATTTACTGTGCTGCCAGCTCCGCTAAGCGGGCCAAAATTCTTTAATAGTCCGCCACCCACTGGGTACATTTTTCTTTGGCAAGCGTTTCCTGAACAAGTTGGTATTCCGTTTGTACCTGCATATGTTAATGGATTGTACTGGGTGTATGAGTTAGGAATTGTTGTAAGATTGACCTTCTCTCTCCATAACTGTGAGTAGACTCCAAGCTGAGCTGTAAAATCTTGGAGCGCTCCTTCGGCCACATAAAAACTGTCATTGACTGATTCCGTAATCTTAATCTCACGTAAGTTCTGAGTTGAGGAATTCGAAAATATTGAAGAGGCCGCAGTTATAGCCAAAACTAAGAACAATGCGATTGGTAAAGAAAGCCCAGTTTCTTTACTAATTAATGGATTTTTAAAACCCATTCGGTTCATAGTTTATGTAGTCCTCGCAAAAATTTTAGTTGAAAGTCCTTGTGATCTATCAAAATTTTGAGCACCTTCTGCCTGAACAGCGAGATTTACTGTTAGCACCCCTCCAGAATATGAAAAGACTGGGTCAGCCACTCCGTTTTTATCTGCGTCCCAAGGAAATAATCTATCGGCAACTACACGCGCATATGATCCAGATACCGGATCTCCGGCAGGAAGTCCGCAGCCTGTAATACTTACCCCAGGGATTTCTCCTCTGCGCAACTGCCTAGTTGCTGCATCATACGTGTATCCAACGTAGTATGGCTGAATGCCTCCAGCAGCAGCGCTGTCATCATGCACAACAAGAAATTTTATACTTGTAGCAGTGGCTGATATTTGAGCAGTGCAGTTCACAGAGGATGGCGTATTGCCCGGTAAATAAGGTGAAACATTAGAGCTCATTCGAAGTTCTGCGCTCATTAAAGCTACGGCACTTCTAAGTTCACGCATGGATGTGGAGGCTCTATTTTCTGCTCCAAGATTAGCAAATGTAAGATTTGTGAATGAGGCAATTGCTAAAATTGCAATGCCAAAGATCATAACGCTGACTAAGAGTTCAGCGACTCCGAATCCTTTGCAGTTACTTACTATCTTCGGTGTCGTCACGTTCATGTTGACCCCGCGATGATTGTTTCAAATGCCGTTGTGTTTGATCCAAGTAGCCCCATAGTGTGAGCTATAGAGATTCGAACCTTGACTGCATCAGGGATCGAATTCGTGGATCTCTTAATAGCGGTGTAGGTGATGGTGTAGGTGGCTTGAGATTCTTTATTAGAGGTAGTTTCTACGGCCGTCTGGTTGTTAGCGATCGAGGTGTATACCGTTCCAAATTTATCTAACAGAACAGTGAAATTTGATTTACGTAAGTTGTCGATTGTGCCGTGCACATCCGCCACTACACCAGAATAAGTACGTGCTGCCGCATTTCCGTGAAAAGCCATGAACATTGATGAGCTGGCAGAAGCAATGACCAAGGAGAGGATTGATAGCGAAACCATGTTCTCTATCAAACTTACACCACGCTCAATTAGTATTTTTATTTTTTGGGTATTTTTCATCATAAGCTGATGTACCCATTAGAGTTAACTTTACATGCGAGCTCGCGACTGCGATTTACAATCGTAATTGTTACTTCACTGCCAATTCCGCGCGCTACTCCTAGCCCGTTAAAAACAATATCTGCTGGAACAGATCCACTTTTCCATGAGGAGGTGGATAGAAGTTTTCTAGTGCCATCAATACTTCCATCATCACTTATGTCCCAAGTATATCCGGTGGTGGTAAAATGAAATCTTACGTTGACTTTTTGTCTAATGGCTTCACTTCTAAGTTCGCTCATGACGTAGGTGAGTCTGCGAATGTCTTGGCTAGCTTGCATCTGTCCAAACATGGTGGCGATTGATGGGATAGAAAGCGAAGCAAAAACAGCAGTTATGGCCAGAAAGACCAGGAGCTCGATTAAGCTAAATCCGTGTTGACCCCGGAAGCTCATGCTGAATTAACCTTTTGTGCCGATACCAGCGATTTCGCTGGATTTAATTAACCACCTAAACCTTTATCGGCAGACATCTATGTGCAAGGTAGAGGCCGCACCTAATTGTTTGTTAACTAGCTGAAATTACAAGAACTTCGTACGAGTTTATATAGGAAAAGTAAGAGATGCTGGGTAGTTACCTTCCCAGCCCACGCAAACTTTTCGGAGTTGAAATTAAGGCTTTTAGGGACTTTTTAGTTAGATTTGAGACGATTTTTCGGGTGCTTGAAGTGAACCCATTTCGAGCTAAAAACTTCATGCTCAAGGCTCTGCGGACTGCAAACTTTTCTTTGGTTAAATCGATTGCGCCTAGTTTTAGAAAATCAAAGGTGTGGTGACCTTGTCTGATAGCTTCAATGTGAGAATCTTTCTCCACTTCGATATCCACGGTCACAAAACCATCAGACCATTCTATCAGGTGATCAACTTCAGCCGTAACTTTGATCCGCTTTGAGTTAATTAATAAATGGCCATCTACAAGGTAGCGTGCCTTTTTTACGGTATGACCGGAACAAAGAGGAAGCAGCAAATCATAAAGTGATTTTGTGATCTCCTTTTCAAATTCGTTCCTGCTAAATTCTGATAGGTAAGGCCCTTTGAAGGTGACAAAGTATTTACTCGCTCCACCATTGGAGGACATTCTGAGTCGACCAGTAGCAAGCTTAGGTATCTCGTCTTTCGGTTTAAAAGTTAGCCGATAAGCGGCCTCCATACATTCATCAGCAAAGTATGATTGGGCCAAATTCTTTTTAGGAGCTTTTTTTAAATTAGTTAATTGTTTTAGGACTGAGGAAAGTACAAAG
>CAZYRE010000140.1:2452-6075 GCA_964650155.1 uncultured Bdellovibrionales bacterium | reverse complement strand
CCACCAACCGAGGAGGAGTCAGACTATAAGCGGGGTTCTGTTGTAACAGTCATTAATCTAGGCCGTAAGTTGCCCTACGGCTCAAGCGACACACCCGAAAGCTCACGCGGGCAGCGTTCTGTAAGTCCGAAGACTCACCCGCCTTCCTATTTGGTCTTGCTTCGGTTGGGGTTTACCAAGCCAAGGTGTTACCACCTTGCTGGTGAGCTCTTACCTCACCTTTTCACCGTCTCCGTTAATGCCTTGCGGCATCAACGGTCGTCTTCTTTTCTGTGGCACTTTCCCTGGATCACTCCAGGCCGTCGTTAACAGCCAACCTGCCCTATAAAGCCCCGACTTTCCTCTCGCTGATTACTCAGCCAGCGACCATTCGTCTAACTCCTCCTCGCTTGGAGTAAGCGGAGTCTACCACCCAAGGTCCAAAATTTCCAACAGCACGTACCTAAACTGACTCTGAGTGCCTATGGACTCTTTCTCTTTGAATTTATGGCCGGGCCTCCGGCTGAAAACTAGTGGTTGGTATACTACTTGGCAAGGTTCCAACATTCTTCCTAGACTTCATTAGATACCAGATAGCACCACCAGCAACCACTATAAGACCTATGCTCAAAACAGGTCGGTAGAAGAACCATGCGATCGATATGGTAACAAGGCTGACTACAAGCGCTGCGATTCCTGCTACAAATGAAGTTCCTATTCCTACGATGTTACCAAAAATTGGTAATATATCAGCAACCACAGAGAGCGGTCTTAAGATTAATGCAAAGCCGAAGAAAGTCAGCATAAAGCCGAAAATTCTTAGCCCCCAGGTTAACATTGTATTCTGGCTCTGTGCTTCGGCGAACATATTTGCAGCACTCTGAACGCCATCAGAGAGGATCTCAATATGGCCACCTGCACTAGCAACGTAAGGTTCAAATGAGTTCCCCAGCTGCTTAGATATCAAACTCATGTCAGCAGGTGATGCGGCTTGAAAAGTAATTCGCAGATCACCAATCGCTGGCTTTTCGGGGGATCCTCCTACATAGTAACCTTTAGAAGTTTTGCTAACTCCACCTATATTTATCTCACTAAAAGCAGGGCTGCTTGGTGAGATATCTTCAAAATTTGAGATGTCTGATACTAATCCTGGTGAGAGCTTAAAGGCTCCCATTGTTATATCCTCAGCAACCCAAGTCTCACTCTCATATGCCATTTGACTCGGATTTTGATGTTCCTCTGACTTTTTGAATTCAGAAGAATCAATTAGATCTGATGACCATACTTTATTGTAATCATACGTGGTGGTGGTGGTTTCACTTCCTCCTGTGTTCTTACTCGTTTTGGTTTCTTTCTTCTCTTCCCACTGATACATCTCAACTTCCCTTCTGAGTTTGAGAGCGTTCAGAGAAACAGAGAAGTCAGGGTCTTCTAAAACTTCAGTCGTTGTCACAAGACCTGACATATGGACGAGCTTTCCTTCATTTTGAGGATCAACTGCAGCAGAGTTAACAGAGACAACTAGTCCCGCACCTTCTTTAAGAGTTTTGTAAGTGGTAACTGAGCGACCTTCATTCCAAAACAATAGAAATACGGCTCCACAAATTAGGACAATTCCAAAGAGTATCCCTTTTATCGACTCTGCAATTCTACTAAACCATCCTGTAGTTGAAGTTTCGGAAAATGAATCAGCTGCCATAAGTATGAATCTCCATTTCTAGTAAGAAACCGAAAGCTAAGTTATCACGGCTAATAGATATAAAAGCCAGAACTATTTACCGCTCAAAGCCTATTTGGAACTAATTTGGTATAAGTAAGCCACAAATTAAATGGTGTGTTTTATTTTTGAACTCGTTTTGGAAATATCAGTCAACGTAAATGGCTCACCAATATACTCAGGATCTGGTTTTGAGTACCTAATTTTATTCCAATAAGGGAGCATCTGCTCACAAATCTTGATCATCTCTGTCCAAGTGTACTTAGGTGGCCTCGAGATAAAATCGGGAGCATCGTTCAAATCTAAATTGTCAGAATCTTTTAGTGGCATAATTAAAGTTTTAGCTCGTTCTTCAACTTATTGAACAGCTCCATTGTAGCATATTTCAGGCATAATTCTCGCAATTCATCATTTGATATGCCAACTGCAGGTATTTTAAGTAAGGAAACTAAATCATTGTAATCCTTTACAAACCTGTGCTCTTGATATTTTTTAAGTGCGTGTATTTTTAAAATAGCTAAATGTCTTGGGGAAACTATTTTAACAGAGGAATCTCCTAATGTTCCAATTTTGGCTTCAGCAAGTAACTTGCTAAAAGTCTCATCATTAACGAACATTAAATCCAGTGGCCAAGATGTAAGGATATCAGATCTAAATCTCGCAAAATTAGAATCATTCTGACCTATTTTATAATTGAAGCTTATCAAAAGATCCTGCCACCTTGTCTTATCGTTTAGCCGTACCAGCAAATCTAAATCGCCAGTCTGTCTCGATATTCCGTAGAAATTTACGGCATGACCTCCAATCAAGAGAAAAGGCATTAACTTTGGATCTGTTCGGCTGAGAATCTCCCGCAAAATCTCCATAAAAATCCTAATTATGAAGTAGCTGACTCAACCTGAGTCGAATTATCTGAATACAAAATCCTAGCACATCCTGGACACTGAACAGGTCCTTGAGCTTTTGCCACCTTTAATGCCACCTGCGGAACTAGTTTTGCGTAACAACCACCACAGGTATTACCTACTAGAGGCACTATCGGATCTAAAGTATACTTGCGAGACACTGATTGGTATTTAGATAGGTATTCAGGCGCCACCTTAGCAGCAAGTTCAGCACGCTCGGCGGACCTTGCTTTATTGTCAGATTCAATTCGAACTAACCTTTCCTTTAATGCTTCTGAGATCTCAGCTATCTCCTTCTCTAGAGACGCAGCTTTCTCTCTAAGTGGCGCTATCTTCTTTTCGCTTGATTCAATCTTAGTTAAAAGCGCCAGCATCCCCTCTTCTCTATGGTTCAACTGTTTCTGGGCAGCATCAATTTCTCTTCCTGCGGCAGTTTGAGCCTTAGCGCTCGGCAAATTCGCAAGAGATTTTCTACGATCGACTAATTTTTGTTGCTGGTATTTAAGGTCAGTTTCTTCTTTAGTGTAATCAGCTCTAACGGCTAAGAGACCCTTTTCTTCCTGTGCGATATCTTGGAGGACCTTCTTCAGGAGTGCCTCGTTATCAGTCTTCTCCCTCTCAGCATCACGACGTTGAGCGATAAGCTTGCCTAACGCCAAATCCACCTTAGAAAGCTCAACTAACGCAACGATTGGAGATTCACTCATATGGGCAGATAGTATCACACTTGTCCAAAAACTACATCAAAGCCTAAATTTCAAGGTATATTTAACGATCTGATATTAATTCACTTATCCGCCGTTGAATTGGTTGACACTTGCGGACTTTACCTGCATATTTTTCGTTTCTGCATCTGCGGATGGCCCTATAGCTCAGTTGGTTAGAGCAGCCGGCTCATAACCGGCGGGTCGCTGGTTCAAGTCCGGCTGGGGCCACCAATTTTTCGCGGGCGTAGCTCAGTTGGCTAGAGCGCTTGCTTCCCAAGCAAGAGGTCGAGGGTTCAAATCCCTTCGCCCGCTCCA
>CAZYRE010000140.1:0-2352 GCA_964650155.1 uncultured Bdellovibrionales bacterium | reverse complement strand
GGCAATCAATTTCTTGGACATATTAGAAGTGTCGATGCAGTGGCCCATGTGGTGCGATGCTTTGAAGATGAAAATGTAATCCATGTAAGTGGTACAGTAGATCCACTTAGGGATATCGAGATTATTGAAACCGAACTCCTACTTTCTGACGTAGATACACTCCAGAAACAGATGACTCGATTAGAAAAAGGTGTCAAAGCTGGGGATAAAGATACAAAAACAAACTACGAAATACTTCAGGCCCTAGACAAACATCTAGGACAAGGAAAACCCGCTAGAGAATTTTCAATCCCTGAAGGTGCTGAGGCAGCACTTGCTGCGTTTAATCAGCTATTAACATCGAAACCACTAATGTACGTAGCAAATGTTAATGAGGCAGACCTGGCAATTCCAGCAAATCCCTCAGGTAGTCGACCAGTTGATAAAGTGGCAAAGCATGCAGCAGAGAAAAAAACCAAACTCGTAGTTATCTCTGGTAAGGTAGAGGCTGAACTAGCAGAACTCTCTGCAGATGATAGAAAAGCCTACTTAGAAGAACTAAAAATGAGCTCGGCTGGATTAGACCGTATGGCGGTAGCCGGATATGAACTCCTTGGTTTAGTTACATTCTTCACCGTCGGACCGAAGGAAGCTCACGCTTGGACCGCAACTCAAGGCTCTAAAGCACCTCAAGCAGCTGGTAAAATTCATACAGACTTTGAAAAGGGATTTATTAGAGCTGAAGTTATTTCTTATCAAGACTATGTTGATGCTGGTTCAGAAGTAAAAGTGAAAGAGCGTGGCAGGCTCAGGGTAGAAGGAAAGGACTATACCGTACAAGACGGAGATGTAGTGCACTTCCGTTTCAATGTTTAAGATTCAAGTGCGATACTAACGAGAGTCTGCGTACAATTTTTCAATGGAATCAACAATCAGGTGTATCTCCGGCTTAGAGTAAGCAGCGTTTGCTTTGACACTCTCGCACTTAACTTTCATCTGTTCATTAATTAAAGAAGAGAAGAATATGAACGGCACCTTCTCCCACTGAGGATTCGATTTGACAGCCTTACATAATGCTAGGCCATCCAACTGAGGCATCTCGATATCACTTAGTATAATATCAATATCCGCGGTTCCCTTTTCGGATATATAATCTAAGCCACCCTTACCGGTTGAAAATACCTTAACGTTACTAAATCCTGCTTCATTCAACGTTTTAAGAGTAACTTTCTGAATTATTGGAGAATCCTCACAGTAAAGAATTCGTATCTTTGAGCGATCAACGGTACCCTTTTCTTTGATATCCTTTGCGTAATTTTCTACGCTCATCGAAGTATCAACGCGAGCCATCATAGCTTCCATATCAAGGATCATTATAACCCTATCTTCTATAGTAACTGTGCCAGTAACGCATGGCTCACTCTCGCCGTATGCAGTCTCAGAAAACGGAACAAATCGATCCCAGGAAACTCGTTGAATTTCCTCTACGCTATCAACAATAAACCCATTCGATCTCTGATTAAACTCCATCACCAAAAGGAGCTGCTTCTCAAAGGTTTGTTCGGGTCCTTTCAGATCTAAGTAATTTCTTAAATCAATTACCGGTATGTGCTTCTTTCTGAAGGAAACTGTACCAAGAAAATATGATTCGCTATGAGGAAGTTTGGTTAATTTCTGATCTTTCCAGACTAATGCCTGAGTTACTTTGGCAACATTCACTCCAAAATGCTGTCCTGAAACTGTAAACTCTAGAAACTCAACTTCATTCGTACCAGTCTCAAGTAGAATTCCTTTTCCACGTGAGTTATCAATCTGACTTGCCATGGATCACCTCTCCCAAATCATATGTGCAGTAGATGCACCAGTAATGGTATCGACACTTAATGTAAATTTCAGGAGTAAAAAGAATAGCTCGTAGAATCTACGGCGCGCTAATTTCACTAGTGATTACAAGGCTATACGAATTATTACCTTAATTTCAATGTGGTTAAAGATATAAAGGCAAGAACAATCGAGACTATCCAAAATCTTACAATTATCTTTGGCTCAGCCCACCCCTTAAGTTCAAAGTGATGATGGATTGGCGCCATTCTAAAAATTCTCTTTTTTGTGAGTTTGTAATAGTACCGCTGAAGTATTACAGAGACAGCTTCCATTACAAAAATCCCACCTGCTATTATCAAAACTAATTCATGCTTTACGAGGATTGCAGCAAGTCCTAAGACTCCCCCTAAAGCCAGGGCCCCAATATCACCCATAAAGACTTGTGCCGGGAACGTGTTGTACCAAAGAAATCCTAATCCAGCGGCAAAAACGGCAGAAAGTAAGATGGTCAGCTCTCCCGTACCTGCTACATGAGGAATGCTCAAATAT
>CAZYRE010000139.1:0-6123 GCA_964650155.1 uncultured Bdellovibrionales bacterium | reverse complement strand
TATGGTTCTATAATGCCGCAGGCGCAGGTATTAACGGGTCCATGTATGATCAATCTTTGATAATTAAGTAGATTACATCTTGGCCCAGACATTATTTTTGTGGCTTCCTATAGACAAAATTTATGCGACATTCTTGCTTAAATTAGAGGCAGTCGCATAAATCTTCAATAAAAGCAGTATGTTGCTATAATTCAAGCACGCTTTTAAAACATCTTTAAAAGTGCTATAATCCGTGAATGATTAATCCAAAAGACATACATCCTCTCACTGAATTTAAACGAGATACCGCAAAGTTTATCGCTAACTTAGAAAAGATTGGTCGGCCTCATGTGCTTACCGTTGATGGTCGTCCGAAGGTAGTTCTCCTCACGGTCTCTGCCTTTGAGAAATTAGTTTCCGCTAGTGAAAGCAGAATGGAGTCAAATTCTCAAGAATCCATAAGATTCCAAGAAACCGCTGCATTATCAGATCTTGCAATTCAAATGATGGAGCAAAACATTAAGCGAAAATTTCCAAAAGCGAGTAGCTACGAAATTAAGGAACACTTATCTACTTGGTTGCATGATCGACCACAAGTCGATTATCCCAATTCAGCTGTTCCGATCTCTCAAGAAAGATTGCGGAGATTGAAAGGTGAATAAATTTGTTGAGAATATAAAGAGAGCAACAAAGGATCTTAATTCGCTAAAAGTTCGCTATGCATTAGTTGGTGCATTTGCCGTCGGTGTTCGTTCACGACCGAGAACTACAAAAGATGTAGATTTTGTTGTTATTGCAAGTACAGATGCTGAGGCAGAATCGATTGTGATGGCCTTTCAGAAGCGAGGTTATGAAGTTATTCAGGCCCTTGAGCATAAAGAGAAGAAATATCTGATGACTGTTCGCTTTTTGATGCCTAATTCACAAAGTAACCAAGCAGAACTTGATATACTTTTCCGCCTATGTGGGATTGAAAAGGAAGTCGTAGAAAATTCCACGTTGATTGAGATTCTTCAAGGAATTAAAGTTCAAGTTGCGACAACAGGACATCTTATCGCACTTAAAATTCTCTCTTGTAATGACGATCTTCGTCCAAATGACAAATCTGATATAATGGCACTCCTAACAGAAGCTACCGTGGATGATATTAAAGTAGCCAGGGATTCGATTAAACTAATGATAGAACGCGGGTACGGTGGAGACAAGAATTTGGCATCTTTGCTTGATCGGATGATTCTGATTTCCAAGAAGACATAGTTAGCAAATCTATAATTGTCATGTTAGGTTACAGTGTTTTCTCTATAATAATTTGGGAATTCGTATGAAAAAACTATTCGTGCTTTTGTCATTCTTTCTTATCAATAGCGGCGCTCATGAAGCTAGAGCGATCGATCTCGGTGTTAACGCCAGCTACTGGGATACTGATGAAGGTGATGGGGCTTTGGGATATGGGGCACAAGTTGGATTCCCGTTCATTGTAGATCATCTGCACTTGGAAGCGCGGGCTTATAAATTTGAAGATGATGGTGGGGCACTTTTTGGTGATGTTGATATTACCCCAATTGATGCTGGTCTGGCATTTTTCTTGACCTTAGATGAGCCGGTAAATCCTTATCTAATTGCAGGCGTCAGTTATTTTTACGTCGATTCGGAAGATTTAGATTTGGATAGTGATTTTGGTTACTACGGGGGCGCTGGTTTAGATTTTGATATTAGTAATGGATTTAGATTAGTTGGCGAAGCCATCTTTCGCTCAGCAGAGTTTGATTCTGATGCTGGGTTTGATGAGTCGTTTGATACAACAGGCGTGACTTTTAACATCGGCCTTAGATACAGACTATAAATTAGATAAATTAGGGACAGGCCCCATTTTCTATAGAAAATGGGGCCTGTCCCTAATAAAGCTGATACTGCTCGGCGTTGATTACTGTATCTGCTAAAAACCGTTCATCTTTGAAAGGGTAGTCAAGGTTGTAGTGAAGACCACGGCTTTCTCTACGGGCTATAGCACTACGGATTACGAGCTCCGCCACTAAGGAAAGATTTCGAAGTTCTAATAGATCTGAAGTGATTACGAAATTCCAGTAATACTCGTTTATCTCGCGCTGAATATTTTTAATTCTGGTGAGGGCACGGGCAAGGCGCTTGTTTGATCTAACAATGCCTACATAGTTCCACATGGCTCGGCGTATCTCATCCCAGTTTTGGGTCACAACTACTTGTTCATCGCTCGGGATGGCTTTGCCAGGATCCCAAGGTGGAATATTAAATTTTAAACTTTCATCGCGCGCTTCTGATTTTCTAATTTCAGCGGCACGGTGCGAAAATACGAGAGCTTCGAGCAGGGAATTAGATGCCAACCGATTTGCACCATGTAGTCCCGTGCAAGCTGATTCTCCAGTCACATATAGATTAGTAATGTTGGTGCGGCCAAACTCATCGACTACAACCCCACCGCAGCAATAATGCGCCGCAGGAACTACAGGAATAGGACCAGCAGTAATGTCAAACCCGTATTTAAGACACCGTTCATAGATAGTAGGAAAGTGAGAACGAATTTTATCAGAGGGGAGGTGAGAGATATCAAGGAGCACGTGCTCTTCACCATGAAGTTTCATCTCATGATCAATTGCTCGAGCAACTACGTCACGCGGCGCGAGCTCTTTTAGTTCATGGTACTTCGACATGAACTCTTCACCATTGGTTCTCTTTAGTTTTGCTCCCTCACCACGCATTGCTTCAGTAATAAGAAATGATTTTGCTTGTGGGTGGAAAAGACAAGTTGGATGAAACTGGAAAAATTCCATATTTGCGACAGAGACGCCTGCTCTGAAACACATTGCGATACCATCACCAGTGGCGATATCAGGATTAGATGTATAGAGATAAATTTTCCCAGCTCCGCCTGTTGCAACCATTGTGGTATGAGCAATATACGGCGTAATGCCACCATCAGGCATTAGAACATAAGCGCCGAGAACTCTATTAGGCAGTGATTTTTCAACTCCGATTTTATGAGTAGTGATAAGGTCGATCGCTGAAGTATTTGGAATTATCTCTATATTTTTGTGAGCCTTTGCTGCTGCAAGAAGTTTTCGCTGGATCTCACTCCCAGTAGCATCTGCCACGTGGAAGATTCTTCGTCTTGAGTGCCCACCTTCCATGTGCAGGTCAAAAGCTGAATTGTCTCCGTTAGTACGATCAAATTTTACACCCCAGTTAATGAGTTCTTGGATTCGCTCAGGAGCTTCCTTAACTACGATATCAACAATTTTAGAACGACAGAGCCCGGCACCGGCTATTTCGGTATCATCTGCGTGAAGCTGAAAGTTATCATCTGCTGCATTGACTCCGGCAATGCCGCCTTGAGCCCATGAAGTGCTTGAATCTTCCACGTTTTTCTTAAAGAGCACGGCAACGGTTCCTAGGTCGGCAACCTTAAGAGCATAGCTCAATCCAGCTATCCCCCCGCCAATAATAAGGAAGTTATACCTTTCCATTTTAATCCACTTAAAGTAAAAAGGCCTTTGTGTAAGTAGCTTACACGTCTTTGAGATCAGACTCCACAAAAGGCAAGCCACTGACATCCTTTGTGGAATCTAAGAGAGTAGGAAAAATGAAGAAACTAAGCTCTCTAATATTACTTACCTTGTTTGCATACTTGGGTGCTACTCCTGCCTTTGCCTCAGGTAAAACAATATACGTTATCGAACGCCCAGATGGCTCCGTCACTTTTACGAGCAAACGACCTAATCGGGGATCTTTTAAAGTCTTTACCCCTGCCAAAGCTAATTACTCTTACATTCATCCAAAGGTTTATAAGAAAAGTTGGAAGTCGACTCCTATCTTCAATGGGCAGTACCACCAGTTAATTGAATCTACGGCACGTAGATCCGGAGTGGATCCAAGTTTAGTTAAGGCAGTTGTGCATGTTGAGTCCGGATTCAATCCGAAGGCGCTCTCGAATAAAGGAGCCATCGGCTTGATGCAATTAATGCCGGGTACAGCCAAATCTCTAGGCGTAAATCCATATCGTCCTGCAGAGAATATAGATGGTGGAGTTAGGTATCTTCGGCGTTTGTTGAACAAGTATGATGGTAATCTTGGTTTAACTTTGGCCGCATATAATGCTGGTGAATACGCAGTTGAAAAATATGGTGGCATCCCCCCTTTCGATGAAACAATTGATTATGTAAAAAAGGTTGTTCAATTAAGGCAATCTTACAAAGTAGATCGTGGATAAAGCTCTCAAAAACCTCCCTAACTTCCTTACTATTTTTCGGCTATTGGTTGTTCCGATATTTGTTTATTTGCTTATCGATCCTTCACCCCTCATGCTCACATGGGGAACCGTTCTTTTCATACTAGCTGCTATCACAGATTATTTTGATGGCATGGTTGCAAGAAGATTAAAAGCCGTATCTGACACAGGGAAACTTCTTGATCCTTTGGCAGATAAAATTTTAGTCATGGCCGCTTTAGTAATGCTTGTAGGTTTACGATCAGATGTAGATGGCGAACCTTGGGTCCCAGCTTGGATGGTAGTTATAATCCTAGCACGTGAGATGTGGGTCACGGGACTTAGAGGGATTGCCGCATCAAAAGGGCAGGTGATTGCCGCTAAAGCAGGTGGTAAGTGGAAGAATGCTTTACAGATAATAGCTGTTGTTTGCTTACTAGCTCATGTGCCGATTCGTTTTGGAGAGTTTGTAATTAACTTTGAAGCGCTAGGGATCAATATACTATTCGTCTCAATCGCCTTTGCTCTTTGGTCCGCAGGCGATTACACCGCTGCCGTCCTCAAAAAAATATAGGGACAGGCACAGATTTCCGCCAGAATCAGTTAATGCTCCAGAAAGGGAAGGTTTACAACCGACATTAACCTTTCCTGACTGGAGTAGTGCTTCTAGCGAACACGTGGATATTTCGCCACGCGGGCTTTCAGCTGTTTGGGAGTGAACGTTCGTCGAATGATCCGTCGCCACTCCCCGTAGATGCCTGCACTTGGGCACGAACTACGCCACCACCTGAACTTACCGACGTAGAGGCCGGACTCAGGATCTTCTGCGCTTAGCTCGATCACTTGGCAGTTCTTGATGTCTCCTGCCTTGGAGTGGAAGAATCGCGCTTGTTCCTCGGAAGTCATGTGAGCAATCTCCGAGAAGACAGCTTCCATGAACTCACCGTGAACCACAGCGATCACATCCAACCCACTGTGCTCACGAGCCAAGCGCTCTAGGAGCGTTCGGCTCCGCATCCGTGTCCAGAGCATGGTCTCGCCGTTTGGCAAGGTTGCATGCAGAGGATCTCGCTTCTTGCGCTTCTCGAAGTCGCGGCGTTGCTCCGGTGTCAACGAGGCATAATCGCCACGACTACGCTCGCCAAGGAGCGGATCGACGAACCAGGCTGAATCATGCCAACCCGCAGCAAAGCTGATGGTTGCTGCCGTTTCCTCACCACGAACATGGTTCGTAGAAAGGTAACTGTTGAACCCGTTGGGATACTCAGGACCGAGCCACTTGCCAGTGATCCGAGCCTGCGCTTTGCCCCTGCTCGAAAGTCGAAACTCTCGATCGGGTATCTTCTTGTACTTCAGGGGGTAATCATCGATCTCCCCCCGTTTGAACCTCTTTTGAATGACGTTGGCATCACTTTCACCGTGACGAACCATCGCCAGTCTACGAGGCATCGTTCCAGTCGTGCGTGCACGACCCGGTCGAGCCTTTCGTTCCACGTCTACCTACTCTTTCTTGTTGGGGGTGAAGAAAATCCTACACAACCCTTTCTGGATAAGGGGAATATAACATTTTCATTTTTCTAACCAAATTCTGTCAAAATGACGCATATTGCTCAAACAACTGTGCGTTCATGCTGACAATTATAGAATTAGATAAATCTATTCAATAAGAGGCAAATTTTAGAAATAGGGGAGCTGTCCCTACAATTCATTAATCGGTACTCTTTGCCAAAGCAACTCCAACCTTCCGTACTGAATAAGAGAGCGGATCTTGATCGGTAAGAGCTTCCACCACCTCAAGCGGTTTAAGGGAGGCGATATTCTGTTTAGTAATTAGTGAGAACTTTAAAATATTACCAGTAAGTTCTAAATTATTAAGAGTATCTTTTAATAAGAATGTTCTCTCT
>CAZYRE010000138.1:4458-6139 GCA_964650155.1 uncultured Bdellovibrionales bacterium | reverse complement strand
CTAATGCTGATTTCCAAAGTAAATTTCATGGAGGAGGGGACTTTGTCGGACCACTTCCGGAGTGTTGTCTAGGACAACCTGTCCTTGATTGAGAACGACGATGCGAGGGCAGAATTTTTCGATAAAATTTACATCGTGCTCAATTACTACAATTGATTTCCCTTCGCGCTGGAGATCTAAGATTAATCTAGCGATGTCGTCCTTCATCTTTGGCGAAACACCAGCCGTTGGCTCATCAAGTAGGAAGAGCTCTGCGCCAGCGGCAAGAGTTCGGATGATTTCCAATAACCGCATCTGTCCGCCAGAAAGGCTGCCAGCTTTTAGGGTCGCTTTCCCTTGTAAGCCAACCCGAGCAAGATACTTTTCAGCTTCTTCTTTATATCTGCGGGTAGACTGACTCCAAGGAAGTAACGATGGTCCGAGCTTTTCCTTCCCTTCAAGAGCTACGATTACATTTTCGAGGACTGTCATCTCACGGAAAATTCCGAAATTCTGGAAGACCCGACCAAGTCCACGACGGGCTCTTCTAAATGGAGGAGCAGAGGACACATCAGAGCCACGAAAAGTAATTGTTCCGGCAGTAGCTTGGTGGAAACCACTAATACAGTTAAAGAGAGTAGTTTTGCCACTTCCATTAGGCCCGATAATGCCAACTGTTTGGCCACAATTAATATTTAAGGAGATTCCGTTTAGAATTTTGGTATCGCCAAAGTGAACTACGATATCTTTTACTGATAAAATTACCTCTTCGGTCATATGCTCCTTAGAACAGGGAATAAGGTTTGTCGCCGAATGTAAACAACGCTAAATAAAATTAAAGCGTAAAGTAACTGTCGTAACGGGCCCAGAATACTAGAAGGCATCTCTACAAATCTTAGAGGCTCAGGCAGAAGTACTAAGAAGAAAGTTGTTCCGATAATTCCCCAAAACGATCCAGGTCTGCCAACGATCACAATTGTTAAGATAAAGATCATTTCATTTAACATGAAAGAAGATGGATCGATGTAGTTAATATAATAAGCATAAAGACTACCGGCTAACCCTGCCAAGGCAGAAGAGATTACGAAGCTAATGTTATTTACAAGCCGACCATTAATTCCTAACGCAGCAGCAGCTTGTGGATACTGGGCTTGTGAAGCGAGCCTTCTACCAAAAGCGCCTTTGAGCGCAATGTATCCAACTATCTGGGCTAAAACGGCACAAATAATGGCAAGAATAAGGAAATTTGTATTTTGGTAGAAATCGATACTACCGAGTGTTGGTCTTGGAATGCCAGGGATTCCTAAAACTCCGCGGGTTAGACTCTTCCAGTTAACAAGAAGTGCAGAAACAACAGCGCTGAAAGCGAGAGTGCCAATGGCGAATGAATCATTAGAAAGTTTTAAGGCGATTCCTCCAACAATCAAGCTAGCGATTGCAGCAACAGCTACACTTGCCTCCATCGCTGGAATAAAAGCCCAACCGTGTTCTGTAGAGAGGAGTGCCGTAACGTAAGCTCCAATCGCGTATGCAGAAACGTGCGCCAAATTAAAAAGTTGGCCTACTCCGAAAGGAAGATTAAATGCCTGAGCCAGAATCAGATAGATGCAGACAAGGATGGCTAGATGAATAAGATATTCCATCAGACACTCCTCGATTTTTTAACAAAGAGCCCCGATGGTTTGAAAAGAAGAACAAGTAA
>CAZYRE010000138.1:0-4358 GCA_964650155.1 uncultured Bdellovibrionales bacterium | reverse complement strand
GTTACAGTTGTAACTTTACGACGATTAATACCAACCGATTCGGCCCCAGCAGAATGTTCGGACAATGCCCGTAACCTTCTTCCCACTGACGATAAATGGACCACAAAACCAAGGAATCCAAGGAGTACGACCGCGCTAACTATAATCGTTATCTGAATAGGAGTAATATAAATCCCATAAAATTCGATACTATTTACCCCTGCGCCAGGATCTAATGATTTTACATTGACTCCAAAGATCATGGAGACAACGGACTCACACATGGTAGCCAGCGCAAGTGTCGTAACAAAAACAAGGAGTGGATTAAATTTGATAAATGGCTCAACAAAAACCATTAGCACTAAGGCCCCAAAGATTGCGCTGCCTATAACGGTTATCAGTAACGCCAGTGGCAAAGGGAGTCCCGCGGTCACTCCCGCAGCAAAAAACATGTAGGCTCCGACCATCATGAAATGACCGTGCGCAAAATTCAGAATTCTTAGTAGGCCGTAGGACACTGCTAGCCCTGCACTTGCAAGTGCGTAGATGCTCCCGGTGATTAATGCATTGATGATTAACTGCGGAAGTATGTCCATCAATAGCAAAGATCCCAATGCTTAGTTAGGCAGCCTTAACTGTAGGTCTTCCAACAGAGTAATAGTTAAATCCTAATTGGGCCATCTCATTTAAACTAAAGATGTTTCGGCCATCAAATATAAGAGGCTCTCTTAAGGTCTCACGTATTCTCTTGAAGTCTGGCTGTCTAAAAGCATTCCACTCAGTGCAGATAATTAAAGCATCAGCCCCGTTTAGAGCGCCATAATTGGAATCGCAATATGTGAGCTTCTCGTTCTCGCCGAAGGAATGCTTAAATGTTCCCATGGCCTCAGGATCATAAGCCTGGATACGAGCGCCAAGATTTATAAGTTGCTCGCAAACGACAGCTGCTGGAGCTTCTCTCACATCATCAGTGCGAGGTTTAAATGCCAAGCCCCAAACAGCGAAAGTTTTCCCGGCTACATTTTTATTGCCGTAGTGAGTAGCGATCTTCTTAACTAAGCTCTCTTTCTGTTCAAAGTTAACCTCTTCTACAGCTTTTCCAATTTTTAGCTCCACGCCGTGTTCTTTTGCTGTTTTAATTAAAGCCTGAACATCTTTTGGGAAGCAGGATCCGCCATATCCAATTCCTGGGAACAAGAATGGCATACCAATTCTTGTATCTGTACCTATTCCTACTCTGACGGAATCAATATTAGCGCCGACCTTTTCGCAGAGGGCAGAGATCTCGTTCATAAACGAGATTCTAGTAGCAAGCATTGCGTTTGCCGCATACTTTGTCATCTCAGCAGATGGTACATCCATAAATAGGATTGGATTATTAGTACGAACAAAAGGCGCATATAGTTCGCGCATCATACGTTCGGCTTTCTCAGAAGAGACACCAATCACTACTCGGTCCGGCTTGAGGAAGTCATCGATTGCGGCGCCTTCCTTTAAGAATTCAGGGTTACTTACGACTTCAAAGTCATGTTTAGTAACTTCACGAACTGTTTTTGTAACCAAAGCAGCAGTGCCAACAGGAACAGTCGATTTGTCCACGATTAATTTTGGACCGTTCATGTGTTGGCCAATTCCACGAGCAACGGAGAGTACGTGGCTAAGATCTGCCGAACCGTCTTCATCTTGAGGAGTGCCAACGGCGATGAAGATAATTTCAGATTTTTCTACTGCATCTTTTAAGCTAGTTGTGAAAGTTAGACGTTCGCTTTCGGTGTTTCTTAAAACAAGGTCTTCGAGTCCAGGTTCATAAATTGGTATAATACCTTTCCTGAGTCCTTCAACTTTCTCTTCATTAATATCAACACAGATGACGTCATTGCCGGTATCAGCAAAACAAGCTCCGGCCACTAGCCCGACGTATCCACTTCCAACTACTGCAATTTTCATAACCGAACTCCCAAAAGACTTCCTTCTTGTGACCTAAATATATTCAATTAATGGCACAGAAGAGGACTCAATCTATATAGGATTGTGGACGATAAATCAAAAGGGTACCAATAGTTACACGAATCCATGAACCTATCGATAGTTATACCTGCATATAATGAAGAGCATAGAATCCTTCACACTTTGGCTGAAGTAAAAGCATTCGTGTCTCAGTCAAATAAAGCAATCGAAGTGATTGTAGTTGATGACGGAAGTCAAGATTCAACTGCGCGAGTTGTCACGGAATTTGCTACTAGTTTCCCAGCCCTAAGATTAATCTCGTTGTCACAGAACCGAGGTAAGGGAGCTGCGGTTCGTGAAGGGATGTTGAGTGCAGTAGGTGAATTAGTTTTGTTTGCAGATGCCGACGGTTCAACTCCAATTTCTGAAGTGTTAAGACTCGAACGAGCATTAGAGTCGACTAGTTGTGATGTCGCAATTGGTTCACGAGCTCTTAGATCGACTGAGACAAAAGTTGAAGCATTACCTGGTCGGAAATTTGTCGGAAGAGTTTTTAACTTTTTTGTAAATGTCTTAGCCGTGCCCGGAATCGAGGATACTCAATGTGGGTTTAAATTATTCAAACGAACAGCCGCGCAGTCTATATTTAAAACTCAGAAATTTCCCAGATTTAGCTTTGATCTAGAGGTCCTTTTTAAGGCAAGAAAGCTCGGTTATAAAATTATCGAGGTGCCGGTGAATTGGCATCACGTTACAGGCTCTAAAGTAAATGTAATTAGAGATGGCCTAAATATGTTACGAGATGCTTTTCTGTTGGCAATCTCTAAGACTGAGCGTTAAAGCTCGACCTGTACCCCAATCTCAACAACTCGGTCAGCAGGGATCCTAAAGAAGTTCATAGCGCGTTGTGCATTGCGGGCCATAAAAGCAAAAAGTCCCTCACGCCATAATGCCATGCCTGGCTTCTCGGTCGGAATTAAAGTTTCTCGGCCTAAGAAGAAGGTGGCAGATTGGATATCAATATTAATTCCCAGATCTCGGCAAAAAACCATTAATCGAGGGACATGAGGAGTTTGCATAAAGCCATATCTAGCCACTACTCGATGGATACCAATTCCAAGATCTTCAACAGAGATACATTCTGCTACCGGTACTATCGGTTCATCCTCAGTCTCTATCGTCAGAATGATTACCTTTTCATGTAGTACTTTATTGTGAATTAAGTTGTGAACTAGAGCGGTAGGTGTACCTTCGGAACTCCGCGCTAAAAATATAGCGGCTCCATGCACTCGGACCGGATTTGTTAATCTAACTTGAGAGATGAATTCTTCAAGAGGAAGCCACTTGCTGCGTAATCTTTCGGCAACAATTTGCCTACCGCGCCACCACGTAGTCATAGAAAGCATAATTGCTGCGCCAACCAAGAGGGGCACCCAGCCACCGCTTGGAATTTTGACTGCAATTGCAAAAAAGAATCCAAGCTTTATTAATAAAATACATGTCCAACCTATGCCAGCAATTTTCATTGGCCATTTCCAAACATCGCGGGCAACGAAATACATGAGAAGAGTGGTGATAACCATGCTGGTAGATACGGCGAATCCGTATGCAGCGGCCAAATTTCCGGAAGATCTAAATGATGTGACTAGCCAAATGTTGGCGATAAGTAGAGCCCAGTTAACAAATGGAACATAAATCTGACCGATTTCATCAGCGGAGGTATGACGTATGTCCATGCGTGGTAGATATCCCAGTTGAATTGCCTGGCGAGTTAAGGAGAAGGCTCCTGAGATTAATGCTTGTGAGGCAATTACAGTTGCTGCTGTAGCTAAGCCTACTAGGGGAAGGATTCCCCAGGAAGGTGCTAGACTAAAGAAGGGGTTTTCTCCAGTGATTGATTCTTGACCATGAAGAAGTAGGGCGCCTTGACCAAGATAGTTTAGGACTAGAGCAGGGAAAACGATTGTAAACCAACCAATTCTAATCGGTGTTTTCCCAAAATGTCCCATGTCGGCATATAGGGCTTCTCCCCCAGTGACTACTAAGAATACTGAGCCGAGGATCCAAAGAGAATGAAGTTTTTGTTCGGCGATAAATTCAAATCCGTAGATAGGATTGAACGCCTTTAGTACAGTTGGATCGAGGAGAATTCCTTTCACTCCTAAACAAGCCAGTACTATAAACCATATTAATATAACAGGACCGAAAAGCGCTCCCATTTTAGCAGTGCCACGAGATTGAACTGCGAAGAGACCAACAAGTATGCAGATGGCAATAGAAGCAATGTACGGACTCATCCCCGGCACGACAACTTCTAGCCCCTCTACGGCGCTGAGTACCGATATCGCAGGCGTTATCATCCCATCGCCGTACAATAAGGCCGCACCAGCTAATCCAGCAAAGAGGATATATCCACTCATTGCAGCGCGACC
>CAZYRE010000137.1:0-6199 GCA_964650155.1 uncultured Bdellovibrionales bacterium | reverse complement strand
AAATCAGCTATTTTTTGGATGGCCTTAGTCTTTCTTATATGAACCAAATGCCCGCCAGAGAGCCAATGTATCTCTGGCTGATCCCAATGCTCCCATATAACGTGAGGATGTCTCGGAGGAACTATATGGTCTGCTATCCCTGCTATAATCATCCTCTTATTTATTGATACCTTTGGGCTAAAAGTAAGTGGCGAGTGAATCCTAAAAGCGCCCTGAATCTCTGTAAGTTTTAGACCAGCCAACTGTAAGGCTTTAAATTCCTCGTTGTCAGCAGCAATTTCCCAGGCTAACTCACCTAAGTCCACAACGGGTACTATTGGGATACAAAACTCTAGCTCATCAAGGGAAGCCCAAAGGGAAGCTATATACCCACCCAGACTTAAACCAACACAACCAATGTTCTTTGCCCCATTAGCGAGCAACCAGTTTCTGAGTCTACGAAGATCCGAGATAGCCTGGCCCATCCCCTCGTTCGTTCTAGCAAGATGTGGCCCAGGGAATGTTGCACGCTTTCCTCCAGCAGATTTACAGATCCTCTTTCCATGAAAAGGAAGCTCAATAAGCACGACATCGAGTCCCATTTTATAAAATTGTCCTGGCAGAAAAGCCAAGGCGTTAATCCTCTGGTCATCCATGGTCCAACCATGCAGTGCTATCATTGTGGCTTTTGCACCACGTTTGTGCCGCCACATTCTGGCGGACACAGTTCTATTAGCTTTATAACTTTCAAATTCTTCTACATACTCTGGACACTGAACTTTGTAGTTACTCTTGAAGGTTATATCTAAAACTTCGCCATCTTCTAATGTGTGAATTAATTTCTCTTTGACTTTAGGAACTTTTCTTCTTGGAACAAAAAACTTCTCAGGCTTTTCTGTAAATCTTTGCTGAGAATAAAAATCAATCCAAGTGCGTATCTGTTTGGCATCAAAATCATTGATATGCTCAAAACTTACGAACCGTTCAATCTTATCGGCAACCCATGAAAGAGCCTTTTCTAATTCTGCTCCTCCGACTAATGTCAGTTCCTCAAATCGACTGAGGCCAAGCAGCACAGGTGCCTTACGACGCTTTTCTGTCACAGCAAGCTCTTTTCAAGAAAATCTTCCATAGTGAGTCAAAGTAACACCCTCATTTATCCGAGTAAATTGGGTTCTAGAAGTAATAGGAAAAAACTGAGAAGATTCACCTATAGGAGTACCAAATATGAAACTTTCAGCATTTTTCTTGGTCATTCTCTCAGCGATAACTTTTTCCCCCATTTCTGCCTTGGCTGACACACCTGCCACAGCAAACCTCACAAAATCATCTATGCAAGGTATCTATCAGTCATATAAGGAGTTGCAACCATATTTATTAAATTCAGATAAGTTCTTTGCCTCAGAGAACCAACCGAAAATAGCAATGCTTGTGGAAGGAATTAATGCTGGATTTCATTCCCTCGATAAAATTGATCCCAAATTCCGTTCACAACCAGGCTTTGTAACAAATGTCGGCATCGTTAAAGACACTCTGTCTCAAGTATCAAAAGATTTAAAAACTGGGTCGACCGATTACGACCTACTTCGATTAAAAGCAATATCTAGAAACTGCCTTACTTGTCACTCGGCCTATAAGCCAGACATCAATTTTCATGATGAGGTTCCTAAGGAGCTAGAAAAGGATCCAAGAGCAAAAGCAGAATTTTTGGCCGCTACAAGACAATTCGTACCAGCTGAAAAGTCATTCTTTGAAGCAGCTATTGCAGCACCAAAAGATTCACAGGTTCTCAATATTTTGCGTCAGTGGCTCGTAATTCAAACTAGGATATATGACTCTCCTACTGAAGCAATTTCAAAACTTGAAAAATTAAAAATTGAGAATCCTAACCTTCGTCCATACGAACAGGATGAGATTAATGCTTGGATTAAGGGTTTGAACAGATGGGGCAAAGACACGGTCAAGCTTCCCGCAGTAGAAAAGGTTAAAGTCCTGCTTCGTGATACATTAAATAGCCCCGAACCCACATATGCACCGACTCCAGAAATTGAGCTTTTGCGAGCAAGTGGCATGTTACACCGCGCTTTTGCCAACAATTCGATACCGAGTAATATGAGGGGTGAAGCTCTCTACCTACTTGGATTAATGTATAGCAAGTTACCTCTGTTTTTTATCGATGAACTTCCAGAGATCTATCTAGAAGAGTGCATAAGAGAGAATCCAAATTCCTCAATCGCTAAATCATCTTTCAGGCTATACAAAGAGATAATTACTCTGGGATACACTGGTAGTAGTGGAACGCATATACCAGGCGAAGCGCTCTCCAAAATAGATGATCTCCACAACATTGCTTACGGCATCCCAAATATTCAAGACAGAATGTAATAAACAGAATAAATAGGGACGCTGCTCAATTTATTTAATTGAGCAGCGTCCCTATTTAAGTTATCTCTTCTGCGCAGAGAGAACCATCTTACGGATACGTATACTCTTTGGAGTGACTTCGACTAA
Source organism: uncultured Bdellovibrionales bacterium (assembly GCA_964650155.1). Taxonomy (GTDB): domain Bacteria; phylum Bdellovibrionota_C; class UBA2361; order UBA2361; family J135; genus JAWXBT01. The sequence goes on along the minus strand of CAZYRE010000137.1, from coordinate 3,709 downwards.
TTCCTCTGCGGAGATAAAATCAATCGCCTTTTCAAGTGTCATTGGTGACACAGGAGTAAGAATTACGTTCTCATCCTTTCCTGCGGCTCGAATATTAGTAAGTTTTTTAGACTTAGTTATATTGATATCAAGATCTCCATCCCGATTGTGTTCACCAACAACCATCCCTTCATAAACAGGATCGCCAGGCACAACAAACATGGAACCTCTTGGCTCAAGATGAAAAATGCCATAGGCAACTGCTTCGCCAAGACGATCTGCCACAAGTGAGCCTGTCATTCTTGTAGCAATATCTCCTCTCATCTCTTCGTAACCTTCAAGATATGAGTTCAGCAGTCCTGTTCCCTTTGTGTCAGTTAAGAATTCACTTCGATAGCCGATTAATCCTCTCGCAGGCACAGTGAACTCAATTCTCACTCGGCCCGTTCCGTGGTTGACTAAGTTAATCATCCGTCCACGACGTTGAGATAGCTTATCAGTCACAACTCCAACAAACCGCTCATCACAATCGATAAAAAGATGTTCGATCGGCTCTAATGTCTTTCCATCTTTCTCTTTGAAGATGATTTCAGGTCGACTGACGCTCATCTCAAAGCCTTCCCTTCTCATGGTCTCTATCAAGATAACCATTTGAAATTCACCGCGGCCTTTTACGATAAAACTTTCTCCATCAGGTGACTGTTCAACTCTTAAGGCGACATTATGAAGACACTCTTTCCTAAGACGTTCTCCGATCTTACTTGAGAGGACATACTTCCCTTCCTTTCCAGAAAACGGAGAGGTATTGGCCATGAATTTCATAGAGATTGTAGGTTCATCAACTACCAATCGTTTGAGTGGTTTAGGATCTTGAGGATTAGTGAGAGTATCACCGATCTCTACATCCTCGATTCCTGCCAAAACTACGATATCTCCAGGTTCTGCTACTGGAGTATCAACTATCCTGACTCCTTCGTAACTCTGAAGCTTAACAATTCGTAAAGGAATTGATTTACCGTCCCTATCTATGCGGACAGCTGCATCGTTCTGCTTGGCACTTCCATTAAAGACTTTCCCAATAGCCAACCGACCTACATAATCAGAGTACGCAAGGTTTGAAACTAGTAATTGAAATGGTGCTTCTGAATCGTATGAAGGAGGGGGAATCTCTTTCATGATAGTTTCAAATAATGGGGCTAAATCCTTACCCTCTTCTTGAAGAGAGTGTTTCGCCATTCCATCACGGCCAATTGCATACAACACAGGGAATTCAAGTTGGGCATCGTTTGCCTCAAGGTCGATGAAAAGTCCTATAATCTCATCATGGACTTCCTTAACGCGAGCATCCTTACGATCGATCTTATTAATAACAACAATAATCTTTAATCCTTGGTCGAGTGCCTTTTTCAAAACGAATCTAGTTTGAGGCAATGGCCCTTCAGAAGCATCAACCAACAGGATTGCTCCATCAACCATCATCAAAGCACGCTCTACCTCTCCACCAAAATCAGCGTGGCCAGGAGTATCAACAATATTAATCTTTACGTCATGCCACCTTACGGCACAGTTTTTTGCAGAGATGGTAATGCCCCTCTCACGCTCTAGATCCATGCTGTCCATTACTCGATCAGCTACATCCTGATTTTCTCTGAATGTCCCTGCGAATTTAAACATATTGTCAACGAGGGTGGTTTTACCGTGGTCAACGTGAGCGATAATGGCGATATTCCGAAGTTTCGGATTTGTTGCAGTTTTAGACACAGATATTCTCAATAAAGGTTAAAATTTGCTGTTAGGTTAACTTCTCAAGATCACAAAGCGCACAATGCGCTGGCGCATCACTTGATGGAATCCCTAAGAGTCGGGCTGCTCCAGCTTTAATACACTGAATTGCTTCATTTGGCGAATCTGTGACGTAAACTAGCCTCATGTCCTTTGGCGATATGGTCCCAGCTTTCAATAGCTTATCTTTTATATACTCACCTAAACCTCGCCAATAATCCGTTCCCATTAAAATTATTGGAAAATCCTTCATTTTACCGGTCTGAACTAAGGTCAGGGTCTCAAATATCTCATCTATGGTGCCAAAACCTCCGGGTAGCGCAACAAATGCACATGAATACTTAAGAAGCATAACCTTGCGGACAAAGAAGTAATGAAAATCTACCCAGTCATCAAGGTATGGATTAGGCTTCTGTTCTTTAGGTAGCTTAATATTACATCCTACAGATCTTCCGCCATGCTCCCGCGCGCCCCTATTTGCTGCCTCCATAATACCAGGGCCTCCACCTGTCATTACTGAAAGCTGCTCATGTGCCAGCAATTTTCCTAATTCACGAGCTAATTTGTAATACTGGTGGTCTTCGGCAAATCGCGCTGATCCAAAAACAGTTACTGTGGGTCCAAGAGTTCTAAACTTTATAAATCCAGTTATGAATTCAGAAAAAATATGAACAGCCCGAAATAAGTCGGGCAAAAGCCAACGTCGACCAACAAGGAAATCTCTTTCAAGGTGACTTCTTGAGCACTTACCCCAGTGCTCAAAACCTCCACCTTCAACGTCTCCCATTCCAAAAAACATAGATAGATCTCTAAATTATCAATCCAAAGCATTATAATTCAATAAAACGGTACTCTTCGATACCCAATATTTGCTTTATATCGTCTCGAGAAGTAATTCTTAAAATATGTCTCAACTACCGTCTGACTTTGATCCTAGAAATTCTTCTCCTATAGAAGCGATATCTCATGCTGCCAAATTAGGAATGACGGAAAAGCAATTAAGAAGGTTATGGGGATTAATATTAGGAGAAGGTCTTTGTACTCACGAGGAATGGGCGAAAGGCAACATCGCTCCAAGGTCAACATTAACCCTAATCAAAACATTTCCAAGGCTAGAATTAGAGCAAACTCTATCTTCAGGCATTGATAATTTTCATAAGTTATTATTTCGCACCCAAGACAAATTGGCGATAGAATCAGTGCTCATCCCTCTTCACAACGAAACTAAATACTCATTATGCATCTCTTCTCAGGTAGGGTGTGTCATGGGTTGTGCTTTCTGTGCTACCGCTCGCATCCCCAAACGCAGAAATTTAGAATCTTGGGAGATAATCGATCAGTTTATCCAAGCTCGATCAATCGCTAGAAAATTAGGTCGCGACATTGCAAGCATAGTCTTTATGGGAATGGGAGAACCATTTCTGAATTACAAAAATGTAATCTCTGCAGCTCAGCTTTTCTGTTATCCAACCAAGAATGCAATCTCTGGTCGCTCGATCACCATCAGTACAGTCGGCCTAGTTGAAGAGATCGATAAGTTCACTTCAGAAAACCACCCTTTCAGGTTGTCAATTAGTCTTGGCGCTCCAACAGATGAAAAGCGAGCACGATTGGTTCCTGTAGCTGCTCGAACAAAGGTAAAAGATCTAATGGCTGCGGCTCGCCGTCATGCTTTAGCCAGAAATGACAGGATAAATATCGCATATGTTTGTATCTCTGGAGAAAACACTTCAGTTGAAGATGCTCAGGCTCTAGGAGATCTAATTGGGGACACACCAGTACGATTAGATCTAATTGATGTTCGTGATAATACCGGAAGATTTATTCCACCCTCCTCCACCGAGCTCGGAATTTTTAGAGATGCTCTTAGAAAATATGTAGCGCAACCAGTTGCTAGGCGATACTCCGGTGGCTCCGATATTAATGCCGGATGCGGAATGCTGGCTTC
>CAZYRE010000136.1:1231-6209 GCA_964650155.1 uncultured Bdellovibrionales bacterium | reverse complement strand
ATCCATTTCTAAGCTATGCTGCAGCATTTGATGGTTGGAATTTCATGGCTGGAACAGGCGCAAGACTTAGAAGAGATGATAGCGATAGTTCATTCTGGGACGCGGACCTACACGTAGACTTCCCAGTTGGTAGCTTCTATCCATTGATGGAGTTGAATTTCGTTCATGTTATCTCGGCTGGCGATCGGTTGCCGATTCCAGATGAAGGATTTGACTTCTTCAACCTTGGATCGTCTGATTCTGACGGTAAGACCATGGTCACAGGTGCAGTTGGTACACGGTATCGCTTCTGCGACAATTTAGACTTTGGTATTGCTTATCAGTTCCCTGTAACTCATGGAGCTGGTTCAAGATTGAATGAATGGCGGGTAACCACAGACCTCATTTATTCATTCTAGTCCTGATATTTCCTGCTTTTTAGCCGTGAAATCAAACCGATTTCACGGCTTTTTTACTCCAGTTTTCCTGCCTTGGTAGCTGAGCATGTAGAGTGTAGTCTTTGGTTTAAGTGAGCCAATTCAGGACCATTCTATGTTGAAAAGATTGCAGTATTACTTCCTCGCGATTTTTATATTAGTTGGAGAGAATACATTTGCCATTTCCGTGCAGAGCGATTTTGATTCAGATGGCTATTCTGAAATTACTGTTGTCTCGGTGCTAACTAATAAGGCCCTCTCCTGGAAAACCAAGTCCTATCTTAATGCTTCCACTCTTAATGAAGGAACCTTTGGAAAATCTGGTGACCACATAATCATGGGCGAGTGGGATGGTTTTGCCATTGGAGTAGTTAAGGAAGATGAACAGTCAGGAAAATTAACTTGGCGTATTCGTAAAGAGAATGGTGAGGTCAAGGAGTTCGAATTTGGTACTAATAAAGAATTAGTTGTTTCAGGTGGAGATTTTGATGGTGATGGAAGATTAGATGCTTCAACAGTTAAAAGTGGTAAGAAGTTGAAATGGCAGATCGCTTATAATCCTTTTGCTGTCGTCTCGCCTATTCAAACGAAGAATTTTTCATTTGGGGATAAGTCAGGAAAGGCATTTTTTATTGATTTAGATGGCACGGGTGATTGGGCTGGCGTCCTTGAGAAGGATATAAATAAATCAGGAAAATATAAGGCACGATTAAGAAATGTAACCTCGGGAGAGGAGCGGCTAATTAATATGGGCAACTCATCTCAGCGACCACAACCTGTGGAAGGTCCAGATGGTAAAGATGTCTTCGCCTTTGTTGAGCAGGATCTAGAAAAGACCACTGTGACTTTTAGAAATCAGAAGGGAAAGAAATTTGCAGCGGTTACAATTCCTACGCCAAATACTGATGATGGTGGTGTAGTAATTGGAAATTTTACAGATGAACCAGGGGAGGAGGTGGGGATTCAATCAGGAGAGGAATATATAATTTTTAATCCGATTACTAATGGCTACAGTGCGGTGTCTGCACTCCCTGGAGTCCCAGTTGATTCAATCAATATTGAGTCTTTTACATCTATTCCCTCGGATGACGAACCAATAAAGGCCGATAATTGTGGTAAATTGAATATGCCAGATGGAGACCAGGGAAACCTCTGGAAAGCGAACTCAGATACCCAGTACTACGCAGTCTTTGTCGCACATTCCCAGTATACCGGCAAAATATCGAAGGTAAGTACCTATGATGCCTCAAGTGGCTCCAAGATAAAGGACCTTACCTATAAAGGAAGTGGTAATGGCAACCGACAGAACTATCAGGACTATTCTTTAACTGGTTCGGCTTATAAGAGTAAGTATGGAGCCATTAGGATAGTGATGCAGTTAAAATCCGGAGGCTGTTTGTCAGCCGTTCTTTCGGATCCTTCAAAGCGAGTTGACTGATGCGAGCAGAGATACCACTACTAACAAGGAATTTTCCTTCACCAGAGGAACTAAAAAGAGAGATCTCTGAGAAAGGCTTTGCTGTATACAAAGATGCGGTTTCTCTTGATTGTATCGCCGAGATGCGAAAGTTTTGGGTAGATGAGTATAAGTGGGATAATGTGTTATCTACCGGCGTACGTGGAGACCTCCACTTAGGAGAGCCAACTTTTCTTACATATACTGATGATGATTATTGGTGCTTATACCGGCACTTTGATTTTCTGTGGAACCAAGCTTTGCACGAGGTTACAAGACGAGTCGGAATTGAGATCCATAAAAGACGTAATGTGTCACAGGGTTTTTCAGAAGATTACGGGCTAAAATATTCACCAGATAAATATGGCATCTATATCTCTACTTCCTGGTACCAAGCCAATAAGGGCTGGATGCAAGGCCATGTGGATGGTCATAAAGATATTCCAATTTTGCAGTATATGTTGCCAATTACGCATAAGGGGATAGATTTTAATGGTGGTGGTCTTTGGTTTCAGAAATCTACAGATTCACCAAAGATTGATGTTGACGCAGCGATGCCACCTGGTGCAATCGGATTTTTTGATGCTCGTTATATGCATGGAGTAGATAAGGTTACTTGCTCCTCGCCAAATATGGTTGGTCGCGTAGCTTCCTTTGCTATCCCTACATTTTTTCGAGCTCAAGATGCTCTACCTGATGGTCTTCGCCGTCTTGAAAAGGGGTATTTTTGGTGTTCTCGGAAGATTGATCGGGTAAAGAGTCTTCTTGGGGGGCAGAGTTCAAAATCTTCTGGCGCACCTTACCCGAAGAAGTAATAAACGAATTTGTTTTATTGAATCCTTCAAAAAGGATCTCTCCTTTCTTAGTTTCTGCTATCCAAGTAGGGGAAGCTTTGACTCTATATTTAGCTGGAATATTTTTTTCAAATTGGATTGAAGCCTTTCGTAGTCCAAATTCAAGTTTCTCATTAATTGTTTTGAGGTGAATTCTTCCTGGAGTGAAGCCTACTTCAATAATATTCCCTATCAAGAGATTTTTCTCTTTTACTGTGGCCAGAAGCTCTTTTAATACTTTATCAAAATGTTCTTTCTTATTTGAATTCACGATTACTCCAAGACTAATAATCTGGTCGGTACCTAGGTCCTCGAATTTTTGGTCTTGTGGCTTGCTTTCAGATTTTTTTGAAATCGGAGTTAGGCTTTTTGTGTCTGATTTAGATTTAGTAGTTGGCTCTCTTTTACTCTCTTTATTTAATGAAGGACTATTCTCGTATAGTTTAAAGTCGAGTGGGAAGTTTTTAGGATAAAAGGTGTCCTCTTCTTCTGCGTGAGTTAGCAAAGGAATAAGCAGTGTAAATAAAATTAATGCAGTCTTAATTTCCATGGCACATCAGTAAGTCCGGAATACTCAACAATCTCTGTCCAATAATCCTCATCCTTTCCTTTAAAATCCCAACACCCTTTAAAAACTGTAAACAGGGAAAGAGAGTTGTTTCCGCCTTTTTTAATCTCTTTTGAATTGGCAGAAATGTAGTCGATGTTTGAAAGTGGCATGCCATCTATGGGTTTACAGTGAGGATTCTCAGCTCGAAATGCATCGTTTCTAAGGGGAGTCCATTTATCGATATCACGAAGGAAGGTGTGTCGTTCAGCGCTCTCCGCTGAGCCTGAATCCGAATACAAGATGTGAAATAGATTAAGTGCTCTCAATGCTCCTTGGTATGTAGCATCGGTAATATGCGGACGACGATGTGCAGTAAACGGGAAAATCTCGCCTATCTTATCAAAGCAGAGTCCTGAATCATCATCTACGGCGGTAAGGAATTCATCTAGGTCAGTTGGAGTTTTGCCATCATTCTTGTTGTTCCTGATGCATCTACGAGTTCCAAGGGACGCTTTAAGTAGTTCCATTTTGTCTTCATCGATTATGCTTTTCCCGAATATCTTTGAATAAAGGTGCCCTTTGTTAAGATCCGTTCCAAAGAGATTTCTCTTCCCAATGTGTGGAATGTAATCCTTACTGTTTGCAACGTTGTAATTTAATGGTTCAGGAATTACTCGGCCATAAGATCTTGATGCATTGGGGGCGAAGTGTCGTTGATCTTGGGTAAATCTAGCTTTGATAATATCAACTATCTCTTGATCTGCCGTAATAGTTATCGTTTCCGTACTTGGAGTATGTCCATATGCAGAGTCCTCTGTGTCTGCAATTTTACTAATATCCTCGATTGTTTTCTTTGCTTTATTCCCGGCAGTCGAATACCAATTTTCAATCTGATTTAAGTTATTGTTAACAAGATTTTTCGAGTAATAAGGACTTTGAAATGGCTGCTCACTTTGGTCGAATACATAAGATGGAAATCCATACTCTACCAAGTCAGCCAAAATAATATAAACGTCACAGCCAATAATTGTAGGAATGATTTTAATACACAATCCACTCGCCGTACCTTCGTATTCATGATACTCGTAACAATCTCCGTAAGTCACAGTGGCAGGTGTCATAATGTCATCGTATTCATGAGGAACCGCACCCTGGCACATTGGAAAATCATCACCTGTGATTATCTCTCGATCAGATTTGCGAGCTTCTTTTATCTGAGCAGTTGTAGCTCCACGAAAGTAGTCCCAGCCTGTTCCGTCTAATAAGTTGGGAATTTCAGTTGCTACTTCTGTTTCACGAATCTCAGCTTGAGTTTTCTGGTTTGTAAGATACTGCTCTAAGTTCGCCTCGTATGATTCAAGCGTAGTTTGGGCTGAGGCATTAAGAGAAATTAGCAGTATGAGACAAGCTTGAAGTTGTTTCATTTCAAGCTCCGAAGATTGTTCTTTATCTCTTTATGTACCTTCCCTTTCCTTGAATGCTCAAATGTCTTTAGTGCTTCATCTCCTTCATAAATTATAAGTACACCATCTTTTAGTCTTAGCCTGCTTGGTAAACATTTAACTCCACGTGCTGATACAAAATTAGATAGTTCATCTGGAATGTCAGATGTATATTTAAAAACGTATACATCAGATCCAAAGTATGACTCTGCATCTTCTGGAGGATTCACGTTTAGTGCCAACAGATCAAATATTGCTGTTACGTTGCTTTTTTGCGTTTT
>CAZYRE010000136.1:0-1131 GCA_964650155.1 uncultured Bdellovibrionales bacterium | reverse complement strand
GGGGCCTCCTAATAAATGTAAAAACCTTACATTAATGAATCACCACTCGAACCAAAGCTTACATAACTACTTGTAAGGTTTATTGTAAGGGCGAGGATGAAAGGTTATATCCCTTTGATCATACTTGGGTTTTTCTCTTCTGTGGCGCAAGCCGACAGTATTATCGATTTCTATTCTAGAAATTCTGCTAAGACCACGTATGCCCCTTCTCCAGAATTTACAGAGATTGGAACTGCTTCAACAGAGCCTTCAAAATCAATCGCTACTTCAGCTCTTAAATCAGAGAAAGATTTAGTAAACACATACGGCAATCCTTTTGCCGAACTTCCAATTAATAGCCAGGACAATGCTCCACTTCCTTTCAAAGGAATGATGGCTGCGCTTGAGGCAGGAAATGCGGATTTAGCAAAAGCGTATGCCAAACAATATGTGTGGTATGTAAAAAACTTAAAGCAGAGAACAAACGCAGCAATACAGTTTATAGAAGCAGCAGAGAAAGATCTTGGTGCAACAAAGGGAGGAGATGATGAGTAAATACCTCCCAATAATAATAATTCTTTTAGCTACAAATTCCGCGCATGCACAAGGCACTGTTGTACAAGGCAGTGCTTTTGAAGAGTACCGCAAGGCACTAGTCGATCAAGATTTTAAAGGGACGGATCCTTACGGTGATCACGGCGGCATCTCGACCATAGAGAACATGCAACACCCATTACCCGCAGTAGGAATGGCGGTACCTTTGGCAGAGGATGACGACCCTGAAGAATGTACTGCCTTAGGAGTTTGTCTCAACGCGGAACCTGGTGTGCGACAAGTTCCTATCTCCGCAATGGTTCCAGCTCTCCTTAGTAGCCAAGCTGATATTCTACAGAATCAAAACGTAGCTAATTATCTACGGGACAATATCGACGGAAAACTCCCGACTCGTCTTATTACCTTTGAATTAACTGAGCCAGGCCTTGCCGAAGGTCTAGCTAAGGCCCAGCAGATAGCGATGAATCATCAGACCAATCAATTACTAGCAGATATTAGAACTACTTTAGCTGCCAACTATATTCCAGGTGCTGATACCTATGTTCGCGGATACTTCTGGTGTCTTCAAAAGAAACAAGCTGAAGGTCTCAGTTACAT
>CAZYRE010000135.1:0-6404 GCA_964650155.1 uncultured Bdellovibrionales bacterium | reverse complement strand
ATGCCCAGATAATATTCTCTTTTGTAAGTCCTGTATTAACGTGTGAGTTCTCTGTAACGTATTCATTGTCATCAAAATTTAGAAACTCAAAGGATCGAGTTGGAAGGTATACGGCAAAGACTGCCACCCAAATAATAGCGACAGAGAAAATAGCTTTATATGCTTTCATAACAGCTTAATCCCTTTTTTGATTAAGGAGTAAATTACTTTCGGGCGAGAATAATGTCTGACTAACATTCTTCTGGCAGCGGATTTTAATTTTGCGGGAGACAAACTCTTGGTTGCCACCGCTGGCTCAGCTTGTGCTTTTAATGAAACCACTTTTCCTACAGATCCTATAATATCTTCATAGTATCGAGTTCCGGGATAAGGATGAGCAAAATGGATGGTCAGTAAGTCTGGTCGAACCACACGAATAAAAGCCTCTGTTTCACTAATCGTTTCTTCGGTGTCCCAGATAAATCCGATCATGAAATACCCAAGGGAGATCATTCCGTGCTTATCGCATAACCTCATCGCCTCATGCGCGTCTTCTAGCCGAGGTACTTTTTTTACCAGCTCTCCAATCTTTTTACTTGCTACATCAACTCCGAAGCTGATCCCATAACATCCACCGGCCTTCATAGCCGCGATCACATCATCATCAACACATTCAACTCTGGTAGTTGTTACCCAACGAGCACCTTGACATTTTTCAGCTAGAATTTTTGACAAAGAGATTGCCCATTTCTTATTCACAGAAAATGTCTCAGCACGAAGATAGAAGTGTTTAATCCCCTGCTCCATTAATGAAGTCATCTCTGAAGCAACACTTTCAGGGGAACGATGCCTAGCCTTATCGCCACTAACCGTATGAACTAAGCAATATGTGCAGGTAAACGGACAACCTCGCTGGACTCGAATTGTAGCTTGTGGTTTACCAAATCCACGCACTTTGTATAATTTTGGATTAATTCCTGACCGATCAGGCAATGGCAATTCATCAAGATTTTGAATAAGCGGTGCCGGATTAGATCTTATTGTGCCTGTAAAGTCCCTGTATGTTACTCCCCGAGCAGAGGATGTTCCTTTTGTAGCTATGTCTTCAAAAACAGCCTCATAATCACCTTGTACGCAGAAATCTAGTTCTGGATTCTCTGTTAATAATTTCTGACTCCAGACATAACAAGGTGCGCCCCTAATTCCTATAGTAGCGCCACCAAGATAATATTTTAACTTCTTTACCCAACTCAGATCTTGGACTAGTGAGCCAAATGTTACTCCGATAATTAATAGATCTGGATTTAGATTTAGTACTTTTTTTAGAAATTCATCATCAGATAATTTTTCAGCAGGGGCATCTATCAATGAATGCTCTAATCCAACTTTTCTAAACGCACCAGCTGACTCACACTCTTCAAGTGGTGCACGCATTGATGGAATTAATTCAAAATCAAAAAACGATTGACAACGATCTTCTCTACAATAAGTTCCTGTAGGACAAAAAAGAAATACTGCTTTTTGAAAAGCTAATGCCGGATTATTGAGTGCTTCTACAGCTGAATTCATACAACTTGGCTTTGGATAGCCGCCACAAGATCTTTATTACCTGCAATGATAAAACGTGGCGTGGGAGGCGTCACCAAGGAAAATAGATCCGTACACCCAGATTCATCACTTAGTTTACCACCAGCTTCCTCAATAATAATAGCCGGTGCTGCAAAATCGTGAGCCCCAAATATATCAAGTGCGATTACACCAACATCAAACTCACCGCGCGCAACACCTAACATGGCTCGTCCAGTATCTAACCGACCTACTAATTTACTCTGGCTCTTAATAAGTCCTGGTGGCCTAGCAAATACTTTTGCTTCCTCAATTCTTGAGCATTTAGTCACAGAGATCGGTGTAAGATTAATATAGGCTCCACATCCCTTTTCCGCATATGCAAAAAGTCCGAGTGCAGGGAAATACATCATTCCAAATGTTGCCCGCCCACCCTCACATCGTCCAATTAGAATCGAAAAATCATCCCGTCCTCTCAAAAAAGACCTTGTTCCATCCAATGGATCCATAATCCAGACAGGCTTACTTGGATCGATATTCTGCTCAAACGATACACCTTCCTCAGAAAGGATATACTCACCAGGAAATCTTTCCTGAATTCCTCTTACTAATAAACGATTTGCTAGTTCATCAGCCTCAGTTACTGGACTACCATTAGGTTTATAATTTACCTTTAACTTACGAGAAGTCCGCCCTGGCCAAATGTTAAGGAGCTCGCTCCCAACCTCCTGCACAAGTGGTCCCATGAGGTCTTTTAGTTTAGAATCCATAGTCTAATACTAGCGCGTCTACGATGTTTTGGCCCAGAGCTATTCCTTCTTGTGCAAAAAACTACTGGGGAAAATTTGTAACTAGGATATTTTGTGCCAGACGCTAGAGATAATTGGATAGGTAAGGCGGAAGGTCTTACTAACGTCAGTGCTATTATTGCCCTTCATTTTCAAAAGGTTTGATAGGGTCTTATCTAATTCCAAAAGTTTTGTATGAAGAATGGTTTTAAAACCTGACTTATCGGTAATGCCTGTAAATGTAATTTTATCATTTCGTGAATCACTACCACCAACACGACCCTTCTCATTAGAATAGAGATCTAGATAGTCATCAACAATCTGAAAAGTAAGTCCGACTATCTCTCCAGCTTCACGTGAAATCTCTAATTCAGATTTAGAGCAATTAGCTCCAAGCGCCCCGAATTCAAATGCGGTTGCAAAGAGTGCTGCTGTTTTGAGCCGGTGGATAGTTTCAAGTGAACCCATATCTTTGGCGCCTAGTAAATCTAGTTGCTGACCATCGCAAAGATTTAAATAGGCTCCACTTAAACTTTTAATAAATCCATTAATGATTGGGGCTGGATAATCTGCCGAAGTCAGTGCTTTATGAGCAAGTGCAACTAAGGCATCTCCAGCTAGAATTGCAGTAGCTTCATCAAATGCCTTATGACAACTTGGCCGACCACGGCGCATATCATCATCATCCATTGCGGGAAGATCATCGTGAATTAAAGATGATGTATGTAGTAACTCAAGAGCTGCTGAGGCAGGTAAAAGCTTCTGTGGATCTCCGCCAAGGTCAGCGCAAAAAGACAACGCAATAATGGGGCGAATCATTTTTCCGGGCGGAAATTGTGAATGATTAATCGCTTTTGTTAAACGATCGTTAAGTTTTGCTCCATTAATTATCTTATGGAGTTCGCTTTCCAGTTCGGCTTCAAACATAAATACACAATAGTTGCGCCTCTTATACGATCATCGAGGATTCATTTCCACTATAGAGCATAATAGATAATTCGTTGGCACTGGTAAATTATCCTTATAAAATGCAGAATACTGCTAGTTATGGCCGATTCTACATCTAATCAATCACTAGTTCCTGATCCTGTTTGGGTACCCATTGCTTTACCAAAGGCTGAAATGCACGTGCACATCAGCCTAGCATTAAGCGTAGAGAGTTTTATCCGTCGGGTTAAGAAGAAACGAACAAGTATTAAACTTGATTTTCTAATTGAGCGAGAGAGCCGTTATTATCCTACGCTGCAGGATTTCCATCATACCTACGAAGCGATGCGTCATATTACCTCTACTCCAATTGAGCTAGCAGAGGTCACCCAAACTTACTTAGAAAGAATCGCTAGAGAAGGTTGTATCTATGCTGAATTATCTTTCAGTTATCGTCCTGGAGCAGATTTTGCTTCTCAAATCGAGGCACTCACCCAGGCCATAGAAGTTGCCCGTCATAATACTGGAATTGAAACTCGGCTTGTCATTACAACTCTGCGTGATGCTGAACCTGAAGTTGCAGAGCAAGCTATCAAAGCCTGCATGAAGATTAATTCCCCATACATCGTGGCTTTTGGCCTTGTAGGTGATGAAGCGATGGGAAGTCTCCTTGATTATAAAAAGCAATTCGAACTTGCTTGGAACGATGCTGGTCTTGGACTCTGTCCACATGTAGCTGAGCAATCTCTTCACAATGCTGTTGATTTTCTGGCTGCTCTTCCAAAGGATGCCCTCAAAAATCCGAGAGGGTCTGGACAGAAAGTTAGGTTAGGTCACGGCACGCTAGTTTACAGAAGCTCAGAGTTATTAAAGCGGATGATTGATTCCGGAATCTGCTTTGAAGTTTGTCTCTCTGCCAACAAACGGATCAACGTACCTCATCAAGTAGACGTTCGGGGTACGAAGTTTGTCGTGGATCGAAATAAGCGAGAGTATTTTCAAACTTTGGCTGATCATCCAATGCTTGATTTTCACAAAGCAGGAATCCCACTCTGCTTAGGTTCAGATAATCCGTTATTGATGAATACGAATATTGGAAAAGAATACGCTTTAGCACGCAAATTTGCAGGTGCCACTATTGCTGACTGCCTCCAATTTACAAGGAATGCGATTTCTTACGGAAATATCGATCGAATTACAGAAAAGAGACTCCAACACCTTGTAGATATATACGAAAGTAAGATTCAAGCTGGCTTTAAACCCGCCACCACCTCGCTGAATTACAAAGCGGCTTTCTCTATGGCCAAAGTTTGGTCGGATGAAAGCAACTAGCTAGAGTAGATAGTTTTATAACTGCATACATATTTCAATTATTACAAGTAGTTATCTTCGATAATTGTGTTTATATGTTAAGCATTGACTAAATTTAATCAATGCTTAACATATAAAGATGGACACTAGATTTGGAATGCATAACCTTCATCTTGAGGACATTACTACCTTTTTTGAGCACGATCCCCAGCTTAGACGACTAAAAAAATTACAGCTTATCTACAGATCTCCCCTCATCGATCAACTTCCGACTCAATCAGGAATTTTTATAGTTACAGGTGGTAGACAAGTTGGAAAATCAACTTTGCTTAAGCTCTGGATGCAAAAACTCCTCGAGGATAAAACTAAACCAACGGACATTGCATACCTAACTGGTGATATTATTCAAGACTACCAAGAGCTTCTTCTCCTCACCCAGAATCTCTTTCAAGAAGGAACTAGAATATTAATTATAGATGAGGTCACGTACATTAAAGAGTGGGATCGGGCGATAAAATTCCTGGCTGATGCTGGAATTATAGAGGGCAAGACACTAATCATAACGGGATCAGATTCAACAATTCTGAAGGAAGCCCGGTTAAGATTTCCAGGTCGGAAAGGGTATGCCGAAAAGCATGAATTTGAGGCTTTGCCTCTCTCCTTTCTAGATACAATTAAATTGAAAAATATAAACCTAGGAGACATTCAAGATGCGTTAATCGAAAAGTTGTGGCTAGAATATCTCCAGCATGGTGGATATCTGACTGCTATAAATGAACTATCTAGCAACGAAACAATCTCCAAATCTACGATAGAAACATATGCTGATTGGATCAGGGGAGATTTTATTAAACATGGGAAGAACGAGAACACTCTTCGAGAGGTGACGCAATCTCTAATCAAACGTCAAGGATCGCAAGTAACATGGAATGCTTTATCTAAAGATCTCTCCATAGAGCACCCAATGACATTGGCCAGTTACGTTGAACTACTAGCATCAATGAACGTAGTAATTGTTCAGTCAGCGCTCGATCAAAATAAATTACAGGCCGCACCTAAAAAGGCGAAAAAAATACAATTCAGTGATCCATTTATTTTTCATGCTCTTAAGTCCTGGCTTATAAAATCTTCTGACCCCTTCTCAGAGGTAATTAAGTCTGCTTTGTCTGACCCAGAATCTCTTTCCGAACTCTGTGAAGCAGCCGCTGTCTCACACATAAATCGTGTAACAGAGGCTTTCTATATTAAATCCGAACAAGAAATTGATATTACGTACATTACGAATAAGCGAATTTATCCAATAGAAATTAAGTGGACGCATCAAATCCGCCCTAAAGAGATTCAAGCTTTATCTAAATTTGAGAACTCTCAGATTTGGAGTAGGAGCAAGCTTGATACAATTAATAATATCCCAAATAAATTTTTACCTAGGGCACTAATAGAGTATGTTCAATCAGAATCGACGAGACAGAAGGATAAATAATTAGTCAAAGATTGAAATAACCCTCTTCCAAATTGGCTGAATCTGGATGGTTACTTCGCTACCAGGTCTGCAATCATTCAGAGCAATTAAATGTAGATCTCCTGGAAGATCTGCTTGAGAATTCGAACAACCTAGCACTTCAAGGAACGGCAGATAGTTAAACTTCACAGTGGCAGATTCAGTATCCACTCTAAGCCGAACGGTACTTGATGTTTGCTCTAGAACCTCACCAGTTCCACTTAAAAAGTAGGAGTTGCTCGCCTTGAGTCTTTCATAAATTCGAAATTTTCCTTTGGCCCAAACCATTTTGTAAAGTTCAGGATGCTTATCTATGAGCTGGATCCAACTTG
>CAZYRE010000134.1:0-6460 GCA_964650155.1 uncultured Bdellovibrionales bacterium | reverse complement strand
TTCATCATAACCAACAAACGTCGGGGCCAATAAAGTTGATTTTCGGTTTGGGAAGCTAAAACACAATGACCACGCCACAAGAGGCAAGTACTGTCACTCGGATACTACGCAGAGATCCACAAATTGCAGAATTAGATCTTGTGGCTGAGATTTTAAAAACTCCGTCTATGATCGAACTGGCTTCGATCTCACCACGTCACATCGACCTCTCTTTATTAAGAATCTTATTAGCTGCAAGGCATGAAGATCCAACTTCTTCTAAAAATTCAAACACGCCCACACTTGGAGAACGCACAGAACCATTTACGACCCGCTTCCTTGAAAGAGTACTATCAAAGGAGGTAATTTCATCTATAGAACAACATAGCCCATCTTGTCGTCCCGCCCTGGAAACGTACTTAAGAGAGTCAAAAGCTTGTGCACGAATATTTGATACCTTTAATTTTACGCAAGCGGTAGAAGAGAGTCGGCAATTTAGCCAAGGCTCTAGACAAGAATTCATAAATTCTTCAACTTTCAACTTTAGACCAAGAACGCCCGTAGAGTGGAATAAGCTGTTCCTAGACTGTGCTAAAATAGCAACTCCTTCCCTTACCTCTTCGGCAGATCAAAAGCGCGCAGTTGGCGGAAAAGAAGGCATCACTGCAACTACCTCATATGCTTGCAAACGTGTGGAAGCCTTTTTCCAAGCCATTAAGCCTGTAAAATCAATTGATTCTGTAGATACATTGGTGGCGCTAGTAGATCGATTAACTCTTTATGCTGCTCAGGCAGAGTTTGCGAGAAGAACCGAGCAGATCGAGAAGGACTTTTCCAATCAAACAGCTCACTCTAATGATTCCTTAAAATCATTCGCAAGGCTTTATGTAAATTCGATCGAGGCAACTACCTCCATAGAGCGTTGGGAAAAGAAACTTTGGTGTAAAGAAAGTTGGTTACGCGATTCTGTTGCAGTTGCCCTAATACACTATCATACCTCTGATACCCCTACCTGGATGATGAAAGATAGAGACGTTTATCGTCCCTGGAAAAATCGGATAGCGGAAGATATCTGCTCTGGTACGAGTAAGATCACAACCGATGCAATTGTTGATGCCATAACCTTGTATCCTGCATTTATCCCTTCCGACTTGGTCCCGTGTGAATTACGCAGCCTAAAAGAGATGTTACCAAGTACAAAAATACTAAAGCCACTTCTTGCTGCTAAAGTTGGCATGATTACTCCAAAAGATGCTCAGACAGAGTTAGTTGATGCACATCAACATGGATATGCGGGACAACTGGCAAGAGTCGCTAAAGATGAGATTGCTCAATTCTGTGCAGCTGCAAAGAAACTCTCCACTGATATGGAAACACCAAAAGTAGTACGAGGTCGAATTAAAGAATTGAGCAAGATGGCTACTGAAGTAGATCTAACACCGTTGGTTGTACTTGATGAGAAAGCAAATCGGAAGTCAGATATAGATTTACAGCATGCGTTAAAACTCTGCCAGGAATCATTATGGCAAGTCTTTGTTATGCCAGATGGACGAAAGGCAATTCCTGTTGCAATACAGATGGATCGCACATCTGACGAACTACCAAGTGCCGCCCAAATAAGAGAGGCTAAGGTTCTAGTCATTGCGGATAAAACATCTCGGTCTGGAACAACTCAGCGAGGGGGAACATTATATACGGTAGAGAATCTAGCTCGATTAATCGGAGAGTCGGAACAACCTGACATGGCAAAACCTACCTCCAGTAGTGGAGAGGATATTGATTTATCAAATTCTACACATAGTTCTGCCAAGCCTAACTGGGTAAAATCAGAGATTACTCCGACTGAGGAAGTGTTTAAGATTCCCGTTGAACATCGCTTACCTTCCCGTCAAGAAACAGTAGATAACTTAATGCGGGCAGCCTCATATCTAAAATCATTTGAAAACGTTAAGTTTACGGATCCAGGTAAGGCTCCTAACAACTCTGGATCAATTATCAATTGGGAAACAGATCGAACCGTTAAGATCACATGGAGCACTCCAACCTCTGATGACGGATCAATCTTCAGAGCTACTACTACAATTAGAGGGGTACTTGAATTAGCCTACGATCTCCAGTGGGGAATATTAAAAATTATCCGTTAAATTTTTAACTTCTGAGCTGTCCTTGGAGCCAAATATTACGGTATAGATATCTCACCTAAATTCTCGAGAGATATATGGCTAATTCTGTAACAGCAACACAAAATTTCACACTTGAAGAAGTTCTCCGCAGATACACCGGTGGACCAGAAACTGGGGTTTTCACCGATGGATCCTGCTATGGCAATCCTGGACCGGGTGGTTGGGGAGCTGTGTATGTAAAAAACGGCAAAGTGATTAATCAGGGTCACGGACACGACCCTCAAACTACAAACAACCGAATGGAGTTATCTGCCCTCATAGCCGCCCTCAAAATGCTACCTCCTGAAGAAGAGATACTTATATACACAGATAGTAACCTCTGCGTTCAAACTATTAACGAGTGGGCACACGCTTGGAAAGCTCGAGGCTGGAAGCGTAAAACTGGTCCTATTGCCAATCTAGAACTTGTACAAGAACTGTACGACCTAGCTCAAAACCATCCTAAAGCTAAATTAACCTGGATAAAAGCTCACAACGGCTATCGCTGGAATGAATACGCAGATTCCCTTGCCAACGCATGGGCACGTGATGTTCTCTAGTAGATATGAAGTCGCCTAAGAAAACCTCTCAAATAAAGCGAGTCTTTAGTTTAGCTATACCTTACTGGAAAGAGCTCGCCTTCGGCATGATATTCCTTTTAGGTGGCAGTGGAATCAATCTTTTGTTTCCTGAAATTATCCGTCGCCTGATGGATACTAAGAATTTCGATCTTATCTTAGAAAATAGCACTCTGATTCTTGCTGGACTCTGTCTCTTGATAGCACTCCAAGGAATTTGCTTCTACGGCCGCTCATTTATTTTTGGACTAGTTGGACACAAAGCAGTGGCAGCAGTTCGTAAACAACTTTACGGGGCACTTGTTGGCCAGGAAGTTGCATTTTTTGATAAGAATCGTGCGGGGGATCTCGTCTCTAGACTTGCATCTGACACCGTCTTACTTCAAACCGCGGTGAGCTTAAATATCTCTGTGCTTATTAGATACGGAATTCAGGTTTTGGTTGGCGTTATACTCATGGCCTGGATTTCAATCAAATTAACTGCGGTACTTCTCCTCCTACTTCCTGTCCTAATAGGAATCTCTGCTGTCCTTGGTAAAAAACTCCGCATCGCTTCAAAGAAGATGCATGAGGAGCTAGGCAAAGCCAATATTATTGCTGAAGAGACTCTATACGGCGTTCGTACTGTAAAAGCTTTTGTTCAAGAAAATAATGAACTGACCCGGTATGGCGGTGCTATCGATGCAACTCTAGCAATGGCCAAAGCGAGAACTTGGATCGCCGCTTTCTTTGCCTCATTTTCAAGCGTTTTGATGAACATCTCTATTGTATTAGTTCTTGGGTTCGGTCTTTATCTTCTTAAAGAAGGCACTATCTCAATGGGTAGTTTAACTGCCTTCTTACTGTATGGCTTAATCGTAGCTGTTTCCTTTGCCTTTTTATCTGGCACGTATGCCGAGTTTGCCCAAGCATTAGGTGCAGCAGATAGAGTTTTTGAAATAATTGATCGCATTCCTGAAATTGAACGGACAAAAGGGAGTTCTTCTTTTGCAATTTCAAAAGGTGAAGTTGTTTTTAATAATGTCACTTTCGCGTACCCCTCTCGTACTGAAAGTGATGTCTTAAAAAATATCTCTTTTAATGTATCGTCAGGCCAATCATTGGCTTTAGTTGGTCCCTCAGGTAGTGGAAAAACAACTATTATTAATCTCCTCTTCCGCTTTTATGATCCAAAGCAAGGTAAAATACTACTCGATGGTACAGACATCTCGGTGATATCACCAAAAGATCTCCGCGCCGGCATGGCCGTAGTTGCTCAGGATCCAGAAATATTTTCAGTAACAATTGAAGAGATCCTACGATATGGAAAACCCTCGGCCTCACAACAGGAACTTGAAAAGGCCTGCAAAGATGCCAATATTCTTGAATTCATAGAAACACTTCCTAATAAATTTCAGACACATGTTGGTGATAAGGGAGTACAACTCTCAGGCGGCCAAAGACAACGACTAGCAATTGCACGTGCAATCCTAAAAAACCCAAAGATTTTAGTTCTCGACGAAGCCACCTCCTCCCTTGATAGTGCCAATGAGGCCCTAATTCAGGAAGCCCTTGAGAGAATTATGCATGGTCGTACCACAATTGTAATTGCTCACCGCCTCTCTACTGTTAAGAACGTAAATTCAATTCTCGTTCTTCGTGAAGGTTCTATTGTAGAACGCGGCACTCATTCCGAGTTAATCTCCAAAGGTGGCCTATATAAAGAATTAGTGGATAAACAGGAATTACGAGGATAGAAGCCTCTTATCTTTGCTTAACTTCATCTTGTATGAGACCCTTGAATCCTGCGGCTCAGTCCGTAGATGGGCCATTTTTGCTAAGGAATCTTGTGAGTTTTAAGTCATTCAACCTAGATCCACGGATAGAAGATCTTATCACATCTGCGGGGTACGAAACCCCAACTCCGATCCAGGCTCAAGCAATTCCAGTTGTTCTTGAGGGAAAAGATATCTTGGGCTTGGCGCAAACTGGTACAGGAAAGACTGCTGCATTTGTACTGCCGATAATTCATAAACTAGCCCAAACAAAATCGCGAAATATTCGAGCACTCATAATTGCTCCGACGCGCGAACTTGCTCATCAGATTTTTGATACTGTGCAGATCTTTGGCAGACCACTTGGGGTCAAGGCCATGACCTGTTATGGAGGCGCAAATTACAAACGACAGGTCCATCATTTTAAGAATGGCGTTGATATCGTAGTTGGTTGCCCTGGTAGAATTCTTGATCACATCAAAAGCCAGAAGATGAATGTTAGTGGTTTAGAAGTGCTAGTACTAGATGAAGCCGATCAGATGTTTGATATGGGTTTTATCCCATCAATTCGCCAAATCATTCAAAAATTACCAAGGCAGAAGCAGACTCTCTTATTTTCTGCCACCATGCCGCCAAAAATTAAAAGTTTAGCGAATGAAGTACAGAGGAATCCTGTTACTATACAGGTAGGGCAGCAGTCCCCCACTACTACTGTTACTCAAGCTTTCTTTCCCGTATCTAATCAATTAAAACCTCTTCTCGTTGCAAAACTTCTTGAGCATACCGATACAGAATCTGTTCTTATTTTTGTTCGCACTAAAATTAGAGCAAAGCGCCTTTACCACCAACTTGCTGATAAGGGTTTCAGAGTTACATCTTTACATGGAGATCTCTCTCCGGGTGAACGTAAAGAGTCAATGAACGGCTTTAGAAGTGGTGCTGTACAGATAATGGTAGCAACTGACATCGCTGCGCGTGGGATAGATATCTCAAACATCTCTCACGTAATAAATTTTGACATTCCTGACACTGTTGAAGCTTACATTCATAGAATTGGGAGAACTGGTAGAGCTGCGAAAACCGGCGATGCCTTTACCCTAATAGGGCGTGAAGATTCTGCAATGGTAAGGGATATAGAAAAGCGACTTAATAAGACCCTAGAAAAGCGAACCCTCCCTGGCTTTGATTACCGACAACAGGCCCCAAGTTCAAACCGTCCAAAAGGCGGCAATAGATATAACCGAAATAGAGATAGGCCGGTCGGAAATGACGATCGACAAAGCAGAAGCAGCCGACGATTTAGGCCTAGGTAGAATTCTTCTGTACCTCTTGATGCAAACTATACATCAAGTTACCTTCAGGTCATGTCCGTTCATGTGTTGATCATTGATGATGACTCTTCTTTTAAACATCTAGTCGAATTGCGACTCAAAAAGATGTTTCCTGACCTTGCTGTGACGGCTTTTGAGAATCTAAAGGATGCTCGGATTTTTCTTAAAAGCTCAAAAATTAATTTCGATCTTGTTCTTCTTGATCAACATCTCCCTGATGGTCGCGGCCTAGAATTACTGAAAGAAGGTGCTCTTAATGACTTGGCAGTTCTCGCTGTTAGCTCTGATGACAATCCTCAAATTCCTGGAGCAACAATACAAGCAGGAGCTGCATACTTTCTTAATAAGATGCATGTATCTGAGGCACTATTTGAGCCTTTAGTTCGTGGAATTATAGATCGGAACAGATTATCCAGAGAATTAACTCGGGCAAAGTTAGAGTCTGCTAAGATGGAGACTGTTCGTACACTAGTTTCCACACTACGGCATGAAATTAATAATCCCTTAGGCGCAGTAATGGGCGCTGCTTATCTAGTTAAAACTGATGCGACTATTACACCGGATCAAAAGCAAGCTGCAGAGATAATAGAGGAGAGCAGTAAGCGCATTAAGCACGTACTTAAGGAACTATGTGATGCTGCTCTAGTTGAATCCGT
>CAZYRE010000133.1:0-6475 GCA_964650155.1 uncultured Bdellovibrionales bacterium | reverse complement strand
TAACGAATCTATTAATGCCGCTTTAGAAATTATACATCCTGAAGATTTCTATAGAGCTGCTCATAGAACTATTTTTCAATCTATGGTCTCTCTCGTAGAAAGGCGCGAACCGATAGATATCATCACTCTAAGTACGGAACTTAAGGGAGCAAAGGCTCTTGAAGATGTTGGTGGAGTTGATTACCTTTCAAAACTTAATTCATCCTCCCCTACTGCTGCTAACGTTGCCTACTACGCACGAATTATTAAGGAAGCCAGCATCAGAAGGCGGCTTATTCATGAAGCATCCGAAATCATATCATCTTCATATTCGGATGACAGAGAGATCGAAGATTACCTTGATGCTGTAGAACAAAGAATTTTTAGTGTCGCCGATTACCGTATTGCACCATCTTTCCATCGAGTTGGTGACATAGTTAAGGACTCAATTAAACATGTTGAACGTCTTTACGATAGAAAAGAGTTCGTAACTGGCGTAAGTGCTGGACTTAAAGATCTTGATAAGATGACTGCGGGATTCCAGCCTTCAGATCTTATTATTTTAGCAGCTCGACCATCCATGGGGAAAACCTCTCTAGCACTAGGAATGGCGCAACATGTTGGAGTAAGAGAAAACAGAGCAGTCGCTGTTTTCTCTCTTGAAATGAGCAAAGAACAGTTAGTGCTTCGTATGCTTTGCTGTGAAGCCAGGGTTGATGGTTCCCGTGTTCGTACCGGTCACTTAGGTGAGAGAGATTTTCCTCGGATAGTTGAAGCCGCAAGCAAAATTGCTGAGGCACCAATTTTTATTGATGATACTCCAGCTCTCAGCATCTCAGAGATGCGCGCAAAGTGCCGCAGACTTCATAGAGAACATCCACTTTCTTTGATCGTAGTAGACTATCTTCAATTAATGCGCAGCCCGGCTTACGCCTCATTAAGTCGCGAACAGGAAATTTCTGATATCAGCAGATCCCTCAAAGCATTAGCGAAAGAACTGCAAGTGCCGGTTATAGCACTTTCACAGCTCAACAGATCAGTCGAATCAAGAACTGATAAGCGTCCTATGATGTCAGATCTCAGAGAATCTGGCGCTATTGAGCAGGATGCCGATGTTATCTGTTTTATCTATCGTGACGACTTCTATAACAAGGATTCAGCCGATAAAAATATTGCTGAAATAATAATAGCCAAGCAGAGAAACGGTCCAATCGGCACAGTAAGAGTCACATTCTCTCCTGAAAGCACCAGATTTGATAACCTTATTGAACGAGACGAATCCGCATTCGCTTCGGCAGCTGAAGAGCCAGCTTTTGAGTTTCCTGATGCCCAACCACCACCAGGGGATGATATTCTTTAGTTATTAATTATTACTTTTCAAAAACTATTAAATTGCTAAGCAGCACCAAGATAAATTTCTCTGTCTTGATGGTCCTAATAGCCTCGTTTGCAATCTTTAAATTGCCAGTTATTCATCTTCCTATAATGTTTTTTGATGACGGCGAGATGATTTATCACGCCTTCGCAATGAGTAAAGGCTCCATCCCATATCTGGATGATCATAGTCATCATTTCCTTGGGTATGCCTTACCTATCCTGCTAATTGGCAAGATTCTTGGATTTTCAGTTTACCTGCTAAGAGAAACTGCGCTCATTTTTCAAGTATTAACTGCTTTTGGAATATATCAACTCCTAAATAGATACACTCCCAAGAGCTGGGCAGGATTAGGAGCTATCCTATTTATCTCTGCTCGAGAACCGTTCGTTCCCGGCTTTCCAATTCAAAGTGAAATTAACCTTCTGATTGTTCTCATATTACTTTTTGTAGATAGATCAGAAAAGAGTTACTCGTTTTTAAACTGGGCCAGTTTTATTTCTGGGGTTGCGTTTACCTTTGATCAACGAGCGTTACCCCTACTCTTTTTGCCAATTATTACTATTCTTGGAAAATCATCTGGTTCGGATTTATTCAAAAAGCTTGGGCTAATTATTATCTTTTGGTGCCTAGCTCCAATAGTTGGGGTTATATGGCTAAGCTCAAATGGCGCGCTGCAAAGTTTCTGGGAACAAACATTATTTTTCCCTGCACGATATAGAGTTGCATCACTAGGCTTCCTTGGATCGATTTGGCAAGGTGTTTCGTTGCATCGATTTTTACTGACCGAAACGCCTTGGTTAAGCGCAGTTGGAATAGCTGGATATTTTGCCTTACTGATTCCACCACTTAATACCAAACTAAGTGAACCCTTTAGACGATGCCTCCTAATACTTCCTTTTATTTTATTTCCAATGGCAGCAATTGGCGGTCGTCAGTACGACTATTACACCGTTATTTGGCTTCCCTTCTTAGCGATTCTCGGAGCTCTTTCATCGCAATATGCACTAACAAAATCTATTCTACTGCAACTCTCTTTTTTGGGACTTTATCTTATCGCTACCATTCCACCGTACTTCAATTCAGTAATGCTGAAGCAAAGCGGCAAATTTGATCGCTACGGATCTGATGGGGCTAAAGAGACTGCAAAATACTTGACTGAAAACATGACTCCATCAGACTCTCTTTTTGTCTGGGGATATAGACTAGATCTATATGTACTAACTCAAAAAATCTCCCATTTCCCGAATGCAAACCAACTGTTTATCCATCCGGATAGAAAGATTACTGGACCGGAGAGATGGCGTCATATCTCTCCTAAATACGAGTATGAATTCATTTTTAGGCTACAAGAGGATCCGCCAACATATTTTGTATATTTTAGTCGCTCCAACGAGAAAGACTTACCCTCACCCGCCTTAGAAGCAGTTAAAAAAATCTTAACTATAAGATACGAAAAGGTTTTTGAAATGGTTGGGGAAGATCCTCCGAAAGGAGATCCAAAGTTCACAGTTTACCGGCTAATTCGGTAACCTTTAGATTTTTTAAATCCGGAGATATTCCTTCTTCCAGTAAACATCTTTGGTTTAGGACCAAGAGTGTTGCGATGAGTACTAACCATGCTTCTATTTAACATAGCCTTACCAGAGCGATATCTCACCCCGTAAAGATCTGAGTTGCTACGGGATGCGTTCTTAACTCCTGTAGCCTTACTCATTCTAAGACTTCTACCACCACCAAATAGTGCATTCATAACCCATTGGATAGCAGATGGCCGAGTTGAAGAGATATTTGAATTGCTCTGCGCAAAGGAAGATTGATTACTGCAGAAAAGTGCCGCGAAAACTAACAAGGAAGATTTGATGATAAACTGCTTCATCGGGGTCGTATTGTAACAGAGTAGGTATTCCTAATCAAACTTCCGCTTAATAACCCCCTGATACCACAGCATAAAAATCATCAACCCCCACAGCTCAAATCCGTAATTTTGCTTTCTTTGCAGATGATCCTGCCACAGTTGATTAACCCCTAAGTGGTTAAGGACACCCTCATTCTGTAAAGAAAAATCATTAAGTAGATCGTTAAAGAGAGGTTTTAGTTTTGTTCTAAACCAAAGATGAACCGGGATACTGAATCCTAATTTTCTGCGGGGTAGAAACTCTGCTCCTAGTTTACTTTTTAATAGACCTTTTAAAAGAATTTTATCCTTAAATAATCCTGGATTTTCCAAAGATAACTTTCTTGAAAAGGAAACTACCTCTGGGTCTAAATAGACAGGTCGAACCTCTAGGCCATGAGCCATGCTCATCCGATCAGTTTTTGCTAATATGTCATTTGGTAAATAAGTCATCTGATCAGCTTTCATTAATCCAGTTAGGGTCAGAGAATTTTTGAGGTTGTACTTTTCTGCAAGGATAGAAAAGGTATCTCGACCTGCAGAGTTTAAATACCTTGCCCCCAACAGTGCTGCTTTATCATTAACAGAATGCATTCCATTCCAGGCAAAATGAGCTGCCGCTGGATCTAAATTTAAGTGACGAAGAAATCGGGATATCTTCTCTTGAAAGGTAACCTTACGGTTAGAAGCAGGAAATAATTGAGGCAACCACCTAAGATTGTATAGCAGATACCGAAGTTGCTTAGGCATGCTGTTGGCTAACAGGGACGCTCTGTAAGTAAGGTATCCACCAAACAGCTCATCCCCTCCATCTCCTGAGAGCACAACCTTTACTTTTTTTGCAGTCGCTTTGCTCAGAAGATAAACGGGCAGAGCCGATGAATCAGCCAAAGGCTCATCACCGTGATAGACTAATTTAGTAAGTATGCTTTGAAGATCGACAGAATCTAAGTTTATATCTATCGCCTCGTGGGAAATCCCCAATCGATTAGCAATTGTTTTACCAGCAGTAACTTCACTAAAGGATGGTTCTAAAAAGTTTGCGGTAAACGCTGTATAACTGCCCTGTCCAACTTCCTTAATAATCGCAGCAAGCAATGCGGAATCTACACCACTTGATAAAAATAGCCCTACAGGGACATCACTACGGAGTCTAAGTTTTACGCTCCGCTTTAGTATCTCACCAAGGTCAGATTGGTTATACGGCTGAGTCTGTGCGGTGACATCAGACAAATACGATCGCTCAGAAACTTTTCCATTTGAAACTGTTTGATAATGTCCCGGTTTTACCTTTCGAATTCCTGAGACCATACATTCCTCTCCAGGAATGTAATTCAGGGAGAGATAATCTGAGAATACCGTTGGTGAGATCTCGATAGGTTCTGACTGCAGTCTCTTATACCTGATCAAACATTTCACTTCAGAAGCAAACGCAATATGTTCGGAGCCAATTGAGTAATAAAGTGGTTTCTCGCCTATCGGATCTCTAACTAAATAAAGGGTGCGTCTTAAGCAATCATATAGCGCAAAAGCGAATTGGCCATTTAATTTAGGGAAAGCATCAACGCCCCACCTACGAAACAGTTCCACGATAACTTCAGTATCGCTGTTGGTAATGAATTTATGGCCAATTCTTTCTAGATCCGCTCTTAATTCCTTATAATTATAGATCTCACCATTGAAGGTAATTAAATATACCTTGTCATGACTCCAGAGCGGCTGGGCCCCAGTCTCTAGGTCAATAATACTGAGTCTTCTATGCCCGAATGTGACATGCCCGATTGATTCGATACCACTTCCATCCGGACCACGATGACTTAGTAATGCTGTCATCTCGGATACTGCTTCCCGCAGTGCTGGTGCTCCCTCGTCAAAGCGATAAACACCGGTTATTCCACACATATGATTTAGGTATGAACCTTTCTCACCGAGTAAATATTTGACTCACTAGTATGGTGATAAATCCTCATCAATATTTCAGCTAGCAAGCCAACTACCAGAAATTGGAATCCAACAATCATTAAGAATACAGAGAAAAGAAGTAGCGCGCTATGTTCCCAAACAGCACTAATTCTACCCAATAACCAAAGTATCATTAGGACTAAGGATATGAAGAAACCAGAACCAAAAAATATAAAAAACAATCTCCCGAATGCGCGAATTGGTTTTGTTAAATGGTGAGTAAAGAAGCTCAGGAAAAATATATCCTCGAAAACTCCAAAAGTTCTGGCTAGTGAGTATTTTGAGGAACCTAATGTTCTAGGATGAACGGCTATGGGAATCTCTACTATCTTGGCTCCTTCGCGAGCTAATAGAACAGGGATAAATCTATGCAGCTCTCCAAACAGCTCTATCTTTCGAAGTAGATCCCCTCGATACGCTTTATAAGTAGAACCAAAATCTCGAATCTTTAACCCACTAACTCTCCGCATCATTGTATTTGCTATTTTTGATGGAAGTTTCCTAATAATTGCATTGTCGGTACGAACCTCTCGCCAACCACTAACGACATCGTACCCTTCACTAAGTTTTGCCAGAAATTTGGGAAGGTCGTTTGGATCATGCTGAAGATCGCCATCCATGGTGATAACGATGTCCCCTTTTGAATAATCGATCCCTGCAGAGAGCGCGCCAGTTTGTCCATGACGCCTAGAAAGTTCTACTATTTTAAGCTCTGGAATTCTCTTCTTACTCTCAAGTAAATTATGCAGGGTCTTATCGATACTTCCATCATCTACAAAAATTAGCTCAAACTCCTGATTCTCGGCATGTAGTACTTCAGAGAGTTTTTGAGCTAGTACCGGAGCTGCTGCTTCCTCATTATGAAGTGGAACAACAACTGAGATCATGCTGGTAAGCTCCTACTGAAAGAGGTTGTATTTCAGTATGCAATATATGGCTCGGAATCCGTCACGCCAGCCTATCTTCTTTCCTTCAGCATAAGTGCGCCCATAATAAGAAATGCCGACTTCGTAAATTATAACCCCTTTTTTGGCCACTTTCGCTGTTATCTCTGGTTCGAAACCGAAACGATTCTCTTCGATATTAATGCTTTGGATTACTTCGCGCTTAAAGAGTTTATAACAAGTCTCCATGTCGGTAAGATTAAGGTTGGTGCACATATTAGAAAGTAGAGTGAGCACTTTATTACCAATCATGTGCCAGAAATATACGACTCGGTGCGCACCACCTCCCATAAAACGGGAACCAAATACAACATCCGC
>CAZYRE010000132.1:4763-6629 GCA_964650155.1 uncultured Bdellovibrionales bacterium | reverse complement strand
TAAAGGGAAGAGGGTTTGTTTCGCCCAACGAAATGTATCCTCAGGAGGCAATTCCTATCTTAAGACATGCGCCCGATGGGATGTATGTTTCTGTTGGAACAGAAAGAGGTTTCGTTTCGGCTGCACTAAGGGATCGCTTCAGTTCTCTTATGTTAATTGATCGGGATCCACGAGTAGTTAGATTTAATTCAATTAATGCGGCATTGCTTGAGGTAGCAGTTTCTCGTGAGGAATATAAAAATCTGCGATTAAACGCAGATATTAAGATATGGCGATCTGTAGCTAAGCGAGAAGGGGTATCCCAAGTAGCGGCCTCGATACTTAGCGATCTTGAGGAATTTAATTGGTGGAATGTTTGCGTACGAAGAGATAGACACTTTTCTCATTTTCACAATAAGCCCTGGCCCTTGCTCCCAGGACCATTTAAGGGCGCAAATTATCTTCACTACGATGATCAATTTGAGAGAATTAAAGGGATAGCAGAGTTAAGATTAATCTCTTCAGCTGTAATAGATCTAGGTGATCCTTCAAGCAGAGACCTCCTCTGTCATGTGCTGGAAAAGTCAGGTCAGAAAATCTCCGTTTTTGACTTAAGCAACGCATGGCAGTATTTACCAAAGGGTTCTCTAGAGAGGTTATTATTGACGTTAAAGCCATTTGTAAATGAGGACTCGATCTTCCTAATCACCAAAGCCAAACCGCGCGGTTGGGCATATATGGGTTGGACGTTTGGAGAGATCTTTAAGGAATCTGGGAAGATCTCTTTGCCTAAGATGATCACGAGAAACGTCTCTGTCGGACACACCGCGCTTCAGCGTTTTCACGACAAATTAGATGGCCAGACCCCATAATTTAGGCACAACAATTGCTTAGTCTTAATCGGTGTTTGTCTGTCATGAGTTGTTTGTGCCCTTCTAATAAAATGCATAATTAATGCAGTAGGTTAGTTTTGGTAACCAAGTAGCTTTGCGTAAAGCAACGTTTGGTTAATGTCGGTTTTATTTTTGAGGTTTGAAAAATGAGTATTAAGCGAACTTTTCTAGGGGCTGTATGGGCACTGTTTGCTACAGGCTCAGTTTTTATAACAACAGCAAACGCTGAAAGGCTATGGTCTAGATCTAATACTGATTGGACTCCGAAAGTCGTTTCTCTTGGATTGCGTGGTACCCAACTATTTGGTCCGGTGGAGTTTGGACAAGATCATGTTGGGCTATATAGTGGATTTAGTCCGGATCCCGCTCTTCCCATGTGGACAAATAATTTAGCTATTGCAGGCTCAAATATCGAATCAGCATCTGCTGAGACCAGTGATATTCATGCTCTTGTTACACAGGTTGTGCAAAACAATAATAATTCAACTCGCCAGACAGTTCTGAATGTCTATAATTCGCAATCACCAACTCCACTTTGGAGTTATACCTTTCCCGGGATATCAAGCGGTCTTGCAAAAGTTGGAATTAGTGCAGATGGAAGTCGGATTGTAGCAGCATTAATTTTCCCAATGGAGATGAGATTAGCAGTCGCAGTTTTTAATTCTAGCTCATCAACCCCAATAAGCACATTTAACGTGAATCCGTTTAGTACTCATCTTAAAGGATTTATTGTTTCTGCTGATGGAAGAACTTTGTACCTCTCTAGTGCAACCATGGCTTACATTTATAATATGGACAATTCGTCCATGGTTTATCAAACAGTTTTACCGACGATGATGGATTCTCATGCCCTGTGCGGAAATGGCCAGGCCTTTGCTTACGGTATGTTTAATGGGGTTAAGTTATTTCAAAAAAACGCGAGCGGAACGTATACCAATACGTGGACAGGAAACTTTCCTGGCTCCATCGTGGCTGATCGCTTAGCCATGTCCGA
>CAZYRE010000132.1:0-4663 GCA_964650155.1 uncultured Bdellovibrionales bacterium | reverse complement strand
TTTACAAATACCAACGCTCAAGGTGAAGCAACTGGTACTTTTAACATCCCTGCCGGACTTGCGGGACAAGATATCTTTCTGCAGGCAATTGCACTTATGCCTAGACGCCTCACCGATAATTTTGAGCAGATACGTATTTTGCCTTAGAAAACTCGACTTATTGTGGGGCTTAGGCCCCCTGTTGAGCGATCGGTAGAATTAGACGATTATATCTAAATTGTTAGGATAAATAGTGACAGTTACTCTTTTTAATGAAAAAGAGTAACTGTCACTATTTATAGTCGATATTTATTAAGAGGCTCTAAGAATTATGGCTTTATCTGATCAACCACTAGTTCCAGATTTTGGAAAAGGGGCTCCGCCTCCTTCGCCAAAGAAGTCTTTAATAAAGGAGACTCTATCTTTTATCAAAACTTTGGTTCTCTTTCTTCTTTTGGCCTTCTTTTTAAGAGCCTCCATCGTTGAAGCTTATAAGATTCCTTCAGGGTCTATGATCCCAACGCTGAGAATCGGTGATCATATTTTAGTCAGCAAGCTTTCGTATGGATTCCGACTACCATACGGATTTGCGTTTCCGTTTAGAATTCTTGATTCGATGATTTGGCAGTACGGAGAGCCAAAGCGCGGAGACGTAGTCGTGTTTACTCGCCCTGATGAACCGGAAACCGATGAGGATGAATCTTCAATTAATATTATAAAACGCGTAATTGGCGTACCTGGTGACACAATTGAAGTTCGTGGACCTCATCTGTATGTAAATGGCCAGCTTCAAGATGAACCATACGCAAGGTGGCAAGAGAACGGAATTCCAGAGGGAAATTTCGGACCTGAAACAGTTCCTCCAGGGCATGTTCTTTTGTTAGGTGATAATAGGGATCATTCTAGGGATTCCCGATTCTGGTCTTATCCGTTTCTTGATCAAAAACTAATTAAGGGTCGGGCATTCGTCATATATTGGTCTTGGGACAGTCTAAATAGAATGTTTAGTGTGATTAGATAAGTTTTTGTCTTCTCTTCATTTATGGTGGCAGTCAGGGTATAGTCCTGGCTTCTAGTAGTCCTTATAAATTTCTATTTGGCAGAAGTGTTCTTGGAAGAACCCCGCGTGGATAGTCTTAGATATTAGACTCTCCCCACAGGGGCTCTCCCTGTCCTGAATGGTTCCATCAGGTTTTACTGGAATTCCCTCTGCTCGTCGCAGAAGCGACGGAGAAAGACGCACGAGAAGTGACTGAAAAGAAAGCGACCATCTCCCCCCAAAGGGATATGGCTCAACGAGTCCTAGGTCTCATGAGAGACCTGTTCAATCCCGCCTTGCGGCCATACCTTGGCCTCAAGTGCAACGAAGATGGCATCGCGCTACAGCTGAGCGAAGCCCATCAAGACCTGGAGAGCAGCATTGCTCTCGGGCAAGAAGAAGATGGCAGGCTCAGTCTGCTTATCGTCGGTAGCCTAAGGCTCGAAGTCTCTGGTGATGCGGATCTGGTATCCGCGTTACCAAAGACAGCCGAAGCTCTGCTCAAGATCCTTCGACTGGTTCCCGCACCTTCCGATCGAAGCGAGGATTCTCTTGCAGGCATCCTCGAGGCGGGAGCGTTCGATCGAGCAGTCGCAGCTTCCTTCTCTTCAAGTCTGACCAAAGATGGCGAAGAGATCGATGCCCGGATCGACTGGAAGCCAGATGGTGACAAAGGCACCTTGTTCATCGAAGTAGATCACTCCTTCGTCGGTGAGCAAGTTCCTTCTCGCATGGTCCAGATGCTTTCTTTGCTGGGCTATGTGCCGGCAACGGAGAGCAACCCTTCCGAGGTCGCCCTTTCTGTCCTGCGTCGGTGGATCGTACGAACCATCAACAAGGCAGAGGAAGCGAAGGCCGCCGCCGCAACAACCTCTAGCAGCACCGGTGGGGAAGACCAAACGGTGCGTACGGCCGACAGCATGGCCGCGGAAGCCCCGACGGGGGGAGGTGCCGAGGAGGCAGCTCCGGAGGTGCGCGATGAACCACTTCCAGATCCGATGGAGTCGAGCTATCAGGCGATTGCTGCCGTAGCTCCGAAGCCGACAAAACAGAAGGCGAAAGCCGGTGGACGTGGCGGTCCCGCTCAAGGTCTTATCACCAAGGCCATCGAAGAGGGCACCTGGACTGTCGGCTGCGGGAAGGAGCTCTCTGGGCAGATCCCGAAGGGTCTTGCTTCCAACTTCAAAGGCAAGGGTCCGAAGGATGTGAAGGTGGAGGTGGGAGGTCAGACCGTCACTTTCTCTTTCACCTGGGCGACGAAACGTGGCGGCTTCTTGGGACTCAGCAAAACAGCCGTCACCTGGAGTGCTTCCGAGCAGACGTCGAAGGCCAAGAAGAAGCCCTAGTTGCGCGAGCAGCTCCTTCTTCGTTCCGTGGGGTGGTAGTAGAGCTCTTACCAGCTTTGCTCCACCCCACGGGGTCTTCTTCTCTCTATAATATAGGTTAATAGGGACAGGGGGGCTGCATTTGTGCCCTGCAATAATATTTCTGCTAAAAGAGAAGAAGATTTAAATCAATCTTTATTGATATGCAGAGATATAATTTTTCAAATTTAATTTTGTTACGTGTTGCTGGCCCCCACGCCATTAGATATCTCAATGCTCGATTAACAAATGACATTGTAAAATTAGAAGAGGGAAGAGCTTGTCTTGCTGCAGCGCTTACTCCACAGGGCAAAACCGAAGGGCTGTTTACTGTAATTAGAACCGCAAATGATACGGCATTGTTAGTTTGTGACGGTGGAGATAGGGAAGAAGTCATCTCGGCCTTTCGTAGATATATCGTCGCGGACAGGGTCGATGTCGTTGATGAATCTGAAAAGTGGGCGCTTAGTCATCTTTATTCCGCCGATAATTATTTTCCAAAAGATGCTTCTGAGTTTAGTTGTAAGGAGCAAAGCGAAGGCAGCTGGATAATTTTACGAAAAAGATCGAAAAATTTAGGGTTC
Source organism: uncultured Bdellovibrionales bacterium (assembly GCA_964650155.1). Taxonomy (GTDB): domain Bacteria; phylum Bdellovibrionota_C; class UBA2361; order UBA2361; family J135; genus JAWXBT01. The sequence goes on along the minus strand of CAZYRE010000132.1, from coordinate 1,697 downwards.
GATTATCTTTATCCTAAAAATTCATCTGACAAAGAGATCTTAAAAGAAGGAAACGATATCGATTCTGCCCACGCAAGTTATCTTAGAATTATGGGGACAGCTCCCTCGTTTCCTGAAGAGATTAATAATGAAAGATTATTTCTTGAGGCTAATTTGCTGCAAGCAGTTTCCTTTACCAAGGGTTGTTATACGGGACAGGAAGTTGTTGAGAGAATTTCTAGTCACGGAAAATCGCCCAAAATTTTAAGAGCAGTTAAGTTTAGTGGTCCTGTACAGATTGGGGATAAAGTTACTTTGGACGGATCCGTTTTGGGAGAAGTTATTTCTATTGCCAATGATGGAAAGAGTAATTTCGTAGGATTTATAGCCATTAAAAACGATGAAAACAGTGCCAGCTCTGAATTATCGATTAACGGAATATCGGTGAACGCAATCGAGTAATTTATAAGTTTTGTGATATAACCAACCGGCCATGAAGCCACTCTTTTTATATATTCATCTTCCCTACTGCCACCATCGGTGCCCGTATTGTGATTTTGTTACAGCCGTAGAGGCGCAGATTCCACAAGAAGAGTACGCTCATGCAATAATGACCGAGCTTGGTGCTTATCATGAGCGGCCTGAGTGGACAGAGCGAATTGCAAACACAATTTATTTTGGAGGCGGCACCCCTTCAATTTTTGATCCTAAGATTCTTAGAAGGATTATATTTGCCGTACGAGGTCGATACCGTTTTGCTGATAATATTGAGATTACTCTTGAAGCAAATCCAAACGATCTATCAAAAGAAAAGCTAGAAGGATTTATTGACTCTGGAATCAATAGACTGAGTATCGGAGCGCAATCACTTAATCGAGAAACCCTAAGGGAGCTTGGTCGCACCCATACTCCCGAGGACATAATAGACGGGGTTCGCTGGGCTCAAGAAGTGGGATTTAGAAATATTAGTATTGATCTAATTTATGGTGCACCAAAGCAGAAGCTCGCCGACTTTTCTTCTGATCTAAAAGCGTTATCACAACTAGGTTTGCAGCACGCATCTCTTTATAGCCTTACGATAGAGAAAGGGACTGAATTTTATACTAGGGTTGGTAAGGGCGCTCTAAAGGTAGCTAGCGATGATCTTGTTGCCGATATGATGGAGTTAGCAAACGAAGAGATGCCTCGACTTGGATTTGCTCGGTATGAAGTAAGTAATTTTGCCTCCCCAGGGTTCGAATCCCGACATAACTCGTCTTACTGGAACGGTGATGATTATCTTGGATTGGGTGTCGGTGCGCACAGCATGGCAGAGAAATATGATCATACAAGACTTCGCTGGGCAAACGTAGCTAACCCCAAGGATTACATGGCACGAGTTGCCGAAACTGGATTTTCTGTTGCTTGGAGCGAGCACGTGCAAGGCGCAGAGCTAGGCTTTGAATATTTAATGATGGGTCTTAGAAAAGTTGAAGGTGTTTCAATCTCTGGTTTTGAATCCCTTACTGGCAAATCCATTTATGATACCTATCCTGGAATGGTTGAAATTCTTGAGGGAAGTAAATTTTTAGCCGTGGATGGCGATACCTTACGACTCACTCCTCGCGGGATGGCCGTCTCAGATTCCGTTGTTCAGAATTTTAAATAGTGACTAGTTACTCGCTTAAGCCACAGCCCCAGGATTTCCGCTATCTAGCTTCTTTTTTAACTTTTCCATG
>CAZYRE010000131.1:5328-6654 GCA_964650155.1 uncultured Bdellovibrionales bacterium | reverse complement strand
CTTTCGCGGTAATTTCTTTTGCTTCTGCCTTGGTTATCGATCCTTTCTTCGTTGCGGCTTCTAGAGATTTCTCAATTGCCTTGAAGATTGGTTTTGGATCACCAGATTCCTTAAACTTCTTAAAGTGACTTTGCAGTTCCTTTAAGACTTTATCGGCAAGAGTTGGGTTCTTTGCCCGAAGCTCGCTTACTGCAAAAGCAGCAAACAACTGCTCTTCGGTAACCTTACCCCTCTCCATCTGCTTTGCTCCATCCTTTCTTGGATGAAGCGCTTCCAGCACGGCTTCGAGCTCATTACTAATCGCGGCTTGATCTAACCCGGGATTTGCCGACGTAGTATTCCCATTAACAGATGCTACTTGATTCATATGCTAGCTCCTATATTTGATTAATTAAGAGCAAGTCTTCTAATCAAATTCATAAAAGTTTCATGAATGTTTTTAATAAGGGTATTAAATAACTCACTCATCCTAACTGCTTTGTTATATTTTACTTGCGCTTGCTGAATTTCAGACTCATTTCCATTCTTGAATGCGAGGGCAAGAGCTTCTTCCGTATCGGTTAAATTTGTCCCCACTTTACTACCTGCTTCTAGCCACTCTCCAGAATCAGTACCGGGACTTACTATTGGCGCATTGAATCCATTTAAATTAATGCTCATATAATCTCCTTCAACTTTAGCTATCTATAATTCCACCTTGGTTCAGGGCTTATTCCCCTTCCCATTAAGTAATCGCAGGAGATGGGAGAAAGTTGCTAGGCTCGGGGATACAGCTATTATGGCCTATATGAATCATTGTGGGTTGTGTCGCGGCCAAAATCTTAAAGTAAGAGTCGCCCCTCCAGAACGGAAATATTTCGAATGCTCCGATTGTGGGCTGATTGCGCTGGATCCTGCCTTACGATTATCTCCAAACGAAGAACGCGCTCGGTATGAACTTCATACTAATTCCACTGAAGAGATCGGCTATAAAGATTTTCTAAACAGACTGGTCGAGCCACTTACTAAAATGCTGACTCCTGGAATGGTTGGTCTTGATTATGGTTGCGGTCCTGGACCAACGATCTCTTACATAATGAAGGAATCAGGATTTAAAGTAGAGAACTTCGATCCGTTCTTCTTCCCCAGGGAATTCAGTGTTGATGACAAATTTGATTTTATTACCTGCACAGAGGTAATCGAGCACTTTTTTGAACCAAGGATTGAATTTGAAAGAATTGCTAAACTGATTAAGCCTGGCGGATTGATTGGAATCATGACCAGTGTTTATGATGAATCAATTGATTTTGATACCTGGTGGTACCGAAAAGATCCCACTCATGTTTC
>CAZYRE010000131.1:2662-5228 GCA_964650155.1 uncultured Bdellovibrionales bacterium | reverse complement strand
TGCTCAATCTATTGCTGCGGTCCTACTGTTTATGATTTTCAGCATATTGGGAATATGCGCACCTACATCTTTGAAGATGTATTGGTACGAGTGCTAAGACGTGCTGGATACAAAGTTAAACATGTAATGAATATTACTGACGTTGGACACTTAGTATCTGATGCTGACGAGGGCGAAGATAAGATGGCTGTCGCTGCACGGAGAGAGAAGAAATCTTCGATGGAGATTGCTGCTTATTATACAAAAATATTTTTTGATGATTGTGACAAATTAAACATTAAACGGCCTGATGTTGTCTGCAAAGCGACAGATCACATTCAGGAGATGATTGAACTGATAAAAAAACTTGAAGCACGTGGGATGGTTTATGTTGCTGGAGGAAACGTCTATTACGATACCTCAAAATTCCCCGAGTACGGCAAGTTGGCAAAACTAAACCTTGAGCAGCTCCAAACCCAAGCTCGAGTAGAAACAGATAATAACAAAAAGAATCCACTTGATTTTGTACTTTGGTTTACTAAATCAAAATTTGAGAATCAGGAACTACAGTGGGAATCCCCATGGGGACGAGGGTATCCTGGTTGGCACATTGAATGCAGCGCCATGAGCATGAAATACTTAGGGGACAAATTCGATATCCACTGCGGCGGAATTGATCATATTCCAGTGCACCATACAAATGAGATTGCTCAATCTGAAGGAGCAACAGGAAAGCCGTGGGTTACCTGCTGGATGCACGGTGAGTTCCTACTATTAAACAAAGAGAAGATGTCAAAATCTAAGGGCGGATTTATTACCCTTAGTACGGTTGCCGATCAGGGGATGGATCCGTTGGCATATAGATTTCTGTGCCTCACCGCTCACTATAGATCACAACTTAACTTTAGTGATGAAACCCTAGGAAACGCTGCGCATGGACTAAAGAAGCTCAAAAGTAGTGTCTTGGCTCTTAAGGGAACTGGGGCGACTCCGGTCGAGCCTCAATCTAAAAAGTATCTAGAAGAATTCGAAGCCGCTGCATTTGACGATTTGAATATGCCGAAAGCATTTGCTTCAGTTTGGGCAGCCTTAAATGACTCAACCCTAAAGCCAGGAGAAAAGCTCTGGCTCCTTTGTCAGATGGATCTAATTCTTGGCTTCGGAATCGACGCTTGGAAAGAAGAAAACGTAGAAGTGCCCGCCGAAGTACGAGCATTGATGACTGCTAGAGATGATGCACGTAAAGCCAAAAACTGGGCCGAATCAGATCGACTCCGTGGCGAAATCCAGAAACATGGATTTATCGTCGAAGATTCTCCTACTGGTACAAAAGTTAAGAAATAGAGGGACAGGCACGAATTAAAGGATATATTCTGGAGCAGCATTAAAGGATGTTCATGACGCGAAAGAATACATCCTTTAATTCGTGCCTGTCCCTAAATATTTGCAGCAGCGTCCCCAAGGGAAGAGATCGTTATATCTGGTTGGATAGCTAGTTCTTTTGGCTTGGTAGTCTTGCCGGAGAGGACTAGCATAGTTTTGCAACCGACGGCTTTGCCCGCTCCGATGTCTGCTTCAGAATCACCAATCATGATGCTTCGTTTTAGATCAATTCCTAGTTCTTGTTCTGCTCGAATTAACATTCCAGGAGCTGGCTTCCGACAGGAACAGCAATCAATCTTTGTATGCGGACAATAATAGATCTTTCGAATTGGAATCCCAGCATCCCCTGCTGCTTTGAGCAAACGAGCGTTTACCCTAAATAAATCTGCTCTAGAATAATAACCAAGCCCTATGCCAGGCTGATTTGTAACAACTATGATCTGATATCCTGCAGAAACCAACGCTTTCATTCCTTCAATCGCGCCAGAGGTAAATTTAAATTTCTCTGGATCACAGAGATACTCTATCTCTTCGTTGATAGTTCCATCTCGATCAATAAAAGCAGCTTTCCCGCCTGGTTTCACTATGGTGGTAGGCGCGGCCGTGTATGGACCAGCCAACGCAACTGAAGAAATTTTCTCTATTATACTAGAAGAGGAATTCCCCTCAACAAACGGAACAATTTCCACTCTACCACCACGAGCTTCTACTAAAGCAGCAGAGGATAATTTGTCAGTAGAGTAGTCGCCGGCCTTAATATAAACATCCGGCTCCAGCAACGTTACGTTGCTGTTGTTGTTCTGCTCTGAAAATATAAAAACATGATCAACAGCAGAAATTCCTGCAACAACTCGAGCGCGGTCGCTCTCTCCAATAATAGGCCTTAATTCCCCCTTATTGGCACGAACAGATTGGTCAGAATTAATACCGACTATTAGGATGTCACAAAGCGATTTCGCTTTCTCTAAATATTCGACATGCCCACGATGCAGAATGTCGAAAACACCCGATGTAAACCCCACGCTCTTCTTACTCACTCGCCATAACTGACGGGAAGCTCTAAGAGCGTTAATGGTAAGAATTTTAGATTGGGTGCTCACCGGTGTATTTTCTCACGTGAAGAGGGAAAAGAGTAGGCCCTAGAATTCGATTACCAGCCGAATAAGAATCGCTTTATCTTATACCAAACGGTTTGGCGACTCCG
>CAZYRE010000131.1:0-2562 GCA_964650155.1 uncultured Bdellovibrionales bacterium | reverse complement strand
CGACGGAGCTTTGTGTAAGCCTCCTCGATCTCATCAGGCGTAGCCTGAGAGGTGAGTCCCAACATGTTATAATAATTGTTTAAATCTGCTTCGCGCATTTTAGTTAATACTCTTTAGCTTCCGTCTGATATTCCCCTACTCTCTAATTTATCGGCCTTACAACGAGCGTTCTAAAGTGCAATCTTCGGGTAAAAATCGAAGGATTTGAGCTAGTTAAGAAGATAAACGGAGACTAAGGTCGTTTCATCCGAAAACTCTTTCTGCAAAGAATATCGAGAGTTCAGAAGATCCTTCACGTAGAAGAGGTGCGCAGCTTTATCCAATGAGAAATTCTTTTCAGGCCCCATTCCAAATCTAACAGTTCCAGGCTTTCGAGGAGGAATCTTTTCTTGTGAGCGCGCATACACAAATACTTTTGGAGGATTGCTTGAAAGCATCGCTTTAAAATCACGATCCATATCGGGGACGATTCGCTGATCCTGCAATAAAGAAGATCGATAATTTGCACCAGCTACAGAGATTAATCCCATATCACGAAAAGGAGAAAACCTCTCCGCGGAAAGATAGATTTGAGGGAAGTATCCCCAGACAATCATTCGATCATCAGGGCCTGTGCTGCTCTTAATAAAGTCCCCAACAGCATGATGCAACCCTTCATTGCCCTTCATAAATGGATCTGGAGAGAACATTAGCCAACCAATTGGACGGAAGAGCGCTAAAATAATGACTGCGAATTGTGCCAAATTTCCTATCACTCGCCAGAACTTACCTCCAAGAGTAAGTAAGGAAAGGCCAACTATTGTTATCGGAGCCATCAAATACCAATAGTGCAGAAACTCCCTTCCTCCCAAGAAAACATAAATTAAGGAAAGAAAGAAAAATGAAGAGAGTAAATAAGCACTTTTTCTGTCTTTTTGAGAGTTGATATATAGAATCAATCCGAAAGCAGCAAAACTTAACTCTAATCCAGCTCCCTTAAGACCAAGGGATAATAATCCTCGAGTACGAGCCCAAAATGATTCGGCTAAGCCAAAATTGCGATATTCAAATGGATAAATAACAGTTTGAAAAATGAAATCGGAGAATGCCTTGTTGTATAAGAGATAAGCAAGAAGAATCAGCCAAGGAGTGATTAACAAAGCAGCACCGATTGCAATCGTCCTTATTTTTCTCAAAGAGACATCGAAAGATATAGGGAGCAACAGAAGCGGAGAAAAAATAATCAACCTCTGATCAAAGGAAACAAGCATTGAAAACACAAGACAGCTAGTTTGCCACCACCGAGATCTAGAAGGACTAAAGAGTGATTCGACTAAACATAGTAGAAAAAGAAATAGTATCGGTACTATATAACTTTGATTATTGAAAGTTACTCCTGACCATCCCCAAAACCAACCAACAGTTGCCATTAAAAGCGCAGCAACTCTACCATTCTCAGTTGTAGTCAACCTACGAACAACGAGATACGCCATCACGCAATTAAAAATGTGGAAAAGAAAACAGAGACCCCAAATAACTTTTCCATTGATGGGAGTAATTAATTCAACAAGCAGAAAAGGCAAAAGATATCCAAGGAAATGATGCGAAAAGATATCTCTATATGGGACTCGTCCAATTGCTAATTCCTTAACGTGGTAAATGGTTTCAGCCAAATCCACTATCATGTAATCAAGCTTAACTAAGGGAAGAATGCTAACGCTGGCGAGCAATGCTGTAGCAAGCCAAAAGACTAGCCCAGGTGAGTCCGCATCTCTCTCTGAACTGAGTGCGCTCATCTTTCGAGTTAAGACATTGCGGTTAGAGGTTCTAGATCCACTGGCTTATAAGTAGATGGCTTTCTAACTTTGCCTCGCCCATCTTTTCCAACTGCGTAAAGCTCTCCTTCCACTCTTACTACCTCAACCTTCTCCACTTCAGATGGCCAAACAACCCCTCGACCACAATCCCATTTCTCCTTTGATATAATTCCAGGAGCAAAAGCTTTCTTATCCAAATGAACAAACTTTTCTAAGTTGTTATCGCAAACTAAATTATAAGCATCTTCGAGCGGCACACCAAAGCAACACGCGTTCCAGTACATTGTATAAGCAACATCGCTCAATCCATCCAACATTTCGACCCTATCGGGGGCTTCATCTTTAGCATCGTACGATATGGCCTCAGGATCACTGACAGGATTGCCGTGAATATGTGGGGTCACCTTTAAGCCTTTAATTATATATTCCAGGGTCTCAGAGAGAAGAAGTTGGGCCCCTAATTTACGTTGTTCAGGAGTCCCGTCTTTCAACTTAGAAGCGACTTCCTGGCCAGCCAATTGCATGAATAGTCTTACCTTTCCTGCATCCATAGTGTTTAATCCTTAAAGTTGGCAAAACGTTAACTCTTTCGTGGCCTCATTAAAAGCCCTGCAATGATGAAATTATCAATCTTAACAAAAGTACTCACGCTAGTTGGATTATGCATAATTGGGCTTACCTTGCTATCACGCTCCTCCTCCCTAGCAATTACTCAGGTAGATCTACTCCAGTATTGGGGAGCAGCTCACTTAATTGCCGCAGGACA
>CAZYRE010000130.1:0-6728 GCA_964650155.1 uncultured Bdellovibrionales bacterium | reverse complement strand
AAGGCTTCAAGGATGATAGATTTTCCTGCTCCGGTCTCACCGCTGATTACGTTTAATCCGGAGCCAAAGGAGATCTCCTGCTCTTCAATAATTGCAAAGTTTTTTATCTGTAGGGACGTGAGCATAACAAGCCTCAAAATAAAACGTGCTAAATTAAGCTGTTCTTAAAGGTAATACTATACTGTTCTTCCACGAGGAAAATATAGAAAGTAGCACTCTAAAGTTAATCGCAATAAGATGAAGAAAGTTGTCTAATTACCAGATCCGGAAAGGTAGGCTGGAGGATTAGTATCAAAACAGATCCCTCTTATCCTGCTTAATACTCCAGGAAATCCATCTCTATCCATGATCGGAATCTCGTATATTCCATCCTGTTTATCGTAAAGGGTGTATGAGATCTCTTCCTTATCTTTATCAGCCAGGTTACGTCCTACCTCCTTGGTACTCTTTCCCCAAGACCGCACAAAGATAACCCCCTTTTGAGGATCGACCCCTAGATAGTTCATCACGTGGTAGGAATAACTTCCTCCTGACGCCAAAGCACTCCTCTCTTTCTCGCTTAGAGAAGCAACTTCAGTATCAGATAATTTCCGCCACTTAAGATCGATTACTGTGCCGATTGGTGAATGAATAAGGGCTTTAACGATTTCCGCTTGGTTCTTACCACCGTATGTACTCATCGTGGTGAACTCACGCCCGAATAAGGCATTTAAATTTCCAGCAATGTCTTCTAGTAACATTCCACCGCTATCAATTCTATTCCCTGCCGCATCTACCCTGCAATCTTTTACTGGATCGTAAGTTCCCAAACCGCCTTTTGATGCTAACAACATTGATTGGACTATTGACTCAACTGGAGTTACCTGCCCGTCTCCAGTTGTGGTTTCCGATCCAGGAACAAACTTAAATTCTTTTCCACCAATAGAAAGTAGGCTTCCGTCTTCATCGAGTGGTTCAGTTGATAAAAAGGCTGCTACTCCTGGTGAAGCTAAATGAGCGTAGAAATCTATAACATCCCCAGAACACCGCCCGTATGGGCCCTGATTAGTCTCAAAAGGATTTGCAAGTTGTTGAATAACACCACTTAGTAACAGCGCTCTTTCATGCACTAGATTTGGTTGAAGTGGTTTAGTGGCAAGATCATAGAGTTTATCAATTACACAAACAGTTAGTCCTTCCCGATTAACCCCAGGGCATGGGTCCAGCACTGCCGGCGCTCCCGCTTTTCCTATAGTTCGATTCATTAGGCTGGCAAGATGCATCTTGCCGTCAATATCTGCCTGGTTAAAAACATCGATTAACTTACACCGCTGTACTGTGTTTAACTTTTCTGTGAATACAGGGTTGGTTGTAATTTTATAGAAAAGATCTGCCTCCGTCGTAGAGATACTCCCGAGTTTTTGTTCAATTGCACTTTTCCAATCTTGAGGCATTGCCTTAAACCAATCAGCTTCTTTAATAGCTTCTCTGTACTGATCTAACTGAGGCAATCGATCATCTAACAAGGCAATCGCAGTATAGCCAGATAAACGAAGTGATGCTGATACAGGAATTCCTCTAGAAGTCTCAAATTGGAAAAGAGCCATTCCTGTCTTTTCCCCTAGTTTTCCATCTGCGCCAGTTTCTCCAACGGAGAAACCATGAGCAATTAGTTGCTGCTGTGCCTCTTTAACCGCAGGATTGAATGATTCGCTTCCTTCAATTCCAACTGGAATGGTTGGATTAAGGATCTGTGCAGCCGCTAGGTCATCAAGTGTGGTAATTGCTTTAATCCCAACCTTTCTAATAATTGCTGAAAATTCTGGAGACTCAAGACGCAGAGGATCGCTCATGACTATGACTTCTCCGCCTGTATGCTCCACTGTAACTTGAAGCAGAATTTCTCTAGCGGCTTTAGCGGTCTTGGGTCCAAATTTCCCATCTACTTCTGAGGGGTCAGACAGAATGTGACGTTGCAAGAAAGCCGTTGCTGGGCTGTAGGAGTAACCAAACCTTCGTTCAGTAATTCCAAGAGTTGATCCATCAGGCGCTTTCCAACCTAAAAGTAGATCTACCGCACCGACTGATTCTGGAAGGATAGTTCGGCGTTGCTTATGAACAACTCCGTTTATCTCTTTGGTGGCTAACTTTACTCCATGGTCATCAAGTTCGATTCGAGGTGCCGTTACTTGTGAGAGATCTCCGAAATCTTTTATAGGATCAGGAATTAGATCTGTGGTCGGTCGGCTCCGGTCAATTTCGGCTTTTGATTCTGGTCGTGAAGAAATTGCCGCGCCAAAAGCTATAACTCCCGCTAAAAAGAATGCGGCTCGACTTCTATTAATTTGATTACGACTATCGAAATCCAAGACTGCTCTGCCTAATACACAACAAATACCACCACATATGTTCTTAGCAGCTCAATGCCACAAGATACCTAATAATTACTGCGTGTTTCTAGCCAATATTATCAGTATTCATAGCTAGATAACTGCCCCAAAGTTCCCTCTTAAACAACTTCTCTACAACTTCTATTCCACCCCTGCGATTATCTAGATGCAGATGGAATCTGCCATAAACTTAACGCAATTACATAACTTAGTAGACATTTTGTAGCTTATGGTTTACAATACCCTTCAAGCTCAAGAAATATATATTGCTTTGGCTGCCAATGGCAGGTGCTTATAATTTATGGCGGCAATAAGAAAACTCAAAAAAAAGACATCATCAAAGCGAATCTCATCTTCCAAGAAATCAAGGGCAAGACTTGTAGAATTTCAACCTTTCCTCATTGAATCACTAGAAGATCCAGAAGTTTCTGCTAACTATCTTACTGATGCGATAGAACATGGGGATATTAATTTGTTTCTATTGGCGGTTCGAAATGTTATCGAAGCCCGCGGCGGCATGGGCAAAGCCTCAAAAGGGCTCCCCAATATTCACAGGGTAAGTCTTTACAAAGCACTCTCTAAAAATGGCAATCCACTCTTTTCTACCATGATAGATATCCTTGATTCCCTAGGATTTGGCCTAAAACCATATGTAAAATCAAAACGTAGAGTAGCTTAAATGAGCAAGTTCCAAAATCGTATCGCTGTCTATACAGCCATCTTTGGTAATTATGACGATCCCAAACCTCCACCAACGGATCCACTCTGCGATTTCTTCCTTTATACAGATGACCAGAGCTTATACGCCCCTGGCTACACTATTATCCATGCAAAAGCCGAGTATTCAGATCCCACCCGGTGTGCCAGATACTTCAAAGTAAATCCACACCTATTAACTGAACTCTCTAATTATGAAATTTCTGTTTGGGCTGATGCTTCTGTCGTTTGGACCTCCCCCAATCTTTCAGAAACGATAACTACAATGCTTGGTGACTCAACTATTGCACTAAGCGAGCACTACTCTAACGATGATGTGTACTGCGAGCTTGAGCGATGCATTAAATACAAAAAAGATGACCCTCAATTAATGAAAACTCAGGTTGAACGGTACCGTAGCGAAGGTTTCCCTTCTAATTCCGGTATGGCTGCTACGATGGCAATTATTCGCCGCCATCAAGATCCATTAATACAAAAACTAGGTTCACTTTGGTGGCACGAGATCTCATACGGCAGCCGCCGCGACCAACTAAGCTTTAATTACTCCTGCTGGAAACTCAATCTTCCTTACCACACCTTTGATAAACTCGATTTTTCCCCACCAATCTTCAAAACCAAATTTTTTGAGGTACAACCGCATCGCGGGCGTAGAAGTGTTTAAATATAGAATCGTAAAGTTAGGATTATTTTCGATTGAGTTCTGATACGAACCGAATGACAGTTAAAAACCTTCAATAAAAGTAAATTGGGCTAGACTGGGGGCAAAGGAAGGTGAACAAATGTTCAAATCCTTTGCCCCACAGCTCATCTACTCCAGAACGGAGTCGGAGTTCTCAGTGATCCCGAGCCCAGCACTGCGCCGCACCACCTGCGCGTTGCTGAGCTTCCCACTGAGCCTGCTGCTGCTGGAAGCTGCTCGGGTAGCCACTCCCACATCCGTTGGGGGAGCTGTAGCCACTCGGGCTACCGTAGCCGGATCCGCCTTGGCTGCCGTAGCCGGATCCACCCGGGCTGCCGTAGCCGGATCCACCCGAGCTGCCGTAGCTGGATCCACCCGGGCTACCGTAGCTGGATCCACCCGGGCTACCGTAGCTGTAGCAGGGGTTGCCCATACAATCGTAACCGCTCATATACATAGCGGAAGATTCCTAGAGTCGAGAACGTAATCCGAGCACTCCTGCACATTGCAAGAGACATCTCGTGGTAAAACCATTTAACTAGGAGTCTAATCCTATGTCATTCGGTTCGACCACTGAGCTAAGCCCACTCAGCGGTCGAACAAAAAGTCTTACTTCTACCGACACCAAATTTGGAGCGTTACCGCTGTTACGCTCTTGAAAGCATCACGATTCGCAATTTGCATAAATATATATTTACTGACAATTAATTGTTAATTTGTGCAATATTTTGAATGAAAATTGTGGATTTTGATTTTGCTATCTTATCTTCTTACATTCACTAAGCACGCGACCAGACATTCGATTTAACTCGAAACAGCAGAAAAACATCCCCACGTTAGAATCAATTATAAATCGATTTGTTTGTGCTCCGTTACTACTTGCCGATTTTGATTCCTGACTACCTTCTGCAATATCAATCAGATGCTTATCACCATATAATTGGTCTTGAACTGATATTGGTATTATTGAAGAGATACTAATGTCCTCCCTTGAGACATGACCACATAAAGAGAGAATTAATTTTAGTTGTGTGTAAAGACGAGGCCGCGTATGAAAATACAACCCCATCACCCCTTCAGAGGAAGAAAGCAAATTAAGCTCTTCCGCGAAGGCCTCATAACTATACCGAACTTGAACAAAGAATGTGGGATTAGGTACTAACTCCCCTACTAGCTCAGTCAAGGCCACATTACCGAAACTATAAACAGCTCCATATGATTCATGATAGGTCACAGCACAACCATCATTATTCCTAATTCTAAGTAATGTCCTAAGTGAAACTCGCCCATCAGGAAACTCAAGAACGTACCGACTTAAGCACATTTTTTGACAATTCATAATCGCTCGTTGCTCAGGTATCGTAGGATCTAAGTGTCTTTCCAAATCATTAATTAATTGATGAAGGGAGCGTACGTGTATATTCAAACTATCACGAATATTTTCTATCGAAGCTCCATTTACTAAATGAAAACCTTCACCCTTCTGACTACCAAGGCGACTTAAAGAATTATTCTTCGCGTTATATACATACACTTTTCCACCAGTAAGGATGGAAGCTTCAGTTTTCAACGAATCCTCGTATCCTCTTATAAGAATATTTTCCGGAACTAGATGGACTAGACGCATCCTTGGTAATGACTCTAAAGATGGATTTATTTCAGCTCCATCTGTTGGCTTAGGATCTTCATAAAAATTAGGTACGTCCATAACTATTAACCACCTTTCTTACGGCTTATTGGTGGTTAATTGCATAGTTTTACAAGTTAACTATAATAATTGTTAAAAACTGCAATAGATAGGCGTAGAATTGCGGCAATTTAAATTCACAGGAGCATCTACATATGACTCGAATACTGAGTGAAAAGGAAAAGCAGGTAATCTCTGCGGTACAACTCCAAGCCGATGCGCCGATAGCAAAAGTAGCCGCTGATCTAAAAATAAAGCATCATACCCTTCGTTACATTCTTGAGAGATTAAAATCAGAAAAGATTCTAATTCCTTATCCATTTATAAATTACGTACCATTAGGATTTAACGAATACGATCTTTACTGCTCACTCTCCTTTGCCAAGGACACACAACGTACTGCGTTTATAGAGTACATTAAACAATCACCTCATATCTCTTGGCTAATTGGCATTGGTGGTGACTATCAATTTGGAATTGGATTTTTAGCGGAAGATCAATATTCAGTCAGTAATCTTATTGAAACTATTTCTGCTAAGTTTGGAGCAATCTTTACTACAAAAAACTTTGCAAACTGCATCCGCTGGTGGGTATTCAGACGGAAATATCTCTCCGCAAAACCTGCACGGGTAAATGAATTGTGGGTTGGTCCAACCGAACAGAAATACCACGCCGACGATACCGACAAACTTATTCTTACAGGATTATCCAATCATCCTGCTCTCTCTATGGCTCAATTAGCTCGTAAAATCGGAGTTCCAGAAACCACACTAAGTTTTCGATTAAAAGGGCTTAGAGCCGGTCAAGTCCTACAAGGATTTGCCTACTCTGTAGATAGTGCCCGTTTTAATATGCGGGTATATAGAATTCACATATCACTCAGCGATCTAAGCCAGCGCACCATCGCCAATCTTTTTAATTTTGCTTCCCGTTGCCCCTGGATAACCTCATTCTCTCAGTACGCAGGTGCTTGGGATATCAACATGCGCGTTGAGGTCGTTGAGGCAGATGAGGTTTTTAGATTAGCTCAAAGCCTTAATGATTCCTTCCGCGGAATTATCAGTTCACTAAAAGTATTCCCTCTTTTTGAAGAGATTAAACTTTCACCCTTCCCTGGTTTCCAACCGATCAAGAAATCGAAATAGTGTGCCAGCGATAATTACTAACGCTACCAACCACACCATATCTGGAATTCCAGTTACCTCAGGTAATCTAACTTTGCCAAATGAAGCCACAGGAAGAATATTTGCCTGAATCCAAGGAAAACTAAGCGCGT
>CAZYRE010000129.1:3137-6744 GCA_964650155.1 uncultured Bdellovibrionales bacterium | reverse complement strand
ATTACATCGATTGCAGAGTATTCCTCACGACCCTGTAAGAATTCACTAATTGTAGCTAGTTGATCGCCACTGGTAAGGAGAGGTTGTTCTTCGTATCCGCCGCGGCGTTTTTGCCCTAACTCTAAGTTTGCAAACAGCGCATTACATAGACATTTCTTGCCAACTGTTCCCTCTTCGCAGCCACCTTTCTTTACGAATTGATCGATAGGTTCTGCTGAGCAACGCCAGCCGATAGAGCCGTCTTCTTTCGGGTAGGCAGCTCTGAGGTACCCAAGATCGCAAACGCGCTCTCTCTTCTGGTAGTTTTCATTGTTAGAAAGAGTTTTTCCGATTTGAACTACTTTGAATGGGTACCCAGTTGGGGAGGCGACACCATCAGTCCAGATGGAAACACCGGTAGAATTAGCTTGGGTTAGAACTTCTTTTTTAAGTGCCGCGGAGAGCCCAGATTCGTTACTAAAAGCGAAAAGAGTTCCAACCTGGATACCGTGAGCACCCAGTGCCATTGCTTTCTTTAGTCCACCAGCAGAGCCAAATGAGCCGGCGAGCCAGAATGGCAATCCCAGTGTGGCTAGGATTGTTAAGTCGGCCTCATCTCGTGGTCCGTAAATTGGCTCACCTGCCGGAGAGATCTCACCACTTCTAGGAGGCGCGTTATGTCCACCAGCTGTGCTGTTCTCAACGATGAACCCATCGATTCGGCCCGCTTTTTTTAGAAGCATTTGGCCTAATGTGTGTGAAGAAATAATCGGGAAGAAGAAAGGTCTTTTTACTTCTGGTTTTCCACCAAAGCCATGTTCTGCTGGTACGAACTCACACATGACCTTTTCAGGAGTTTTTCCATCAATATCTAGCGTGATAGCCGCAGGCTCATGCTTAACAAGTGAGTCGATCGCTCTAGGAATCTCTCTAGGGATTCCTGCTCCCATAAGAACGTAGTCAACGCCAGCAAGGATCGCCCCATAAAGAGTTGAAAGTGTAGGGAGTTGAATTTTTGTCAGAAGATTAATTCCAACTGGGCCACCGTGATCGCCCTTGGCTAGGGTTACTTCAACAAATGATGCTAGTACACCAACAGCATCTCTTTCTTGGCTTTGACGAGTTCCTTGGGCCAATGGCAATGCTTTGTATGGTTTTCCGTCAGGTATTCCACCTTCTACGTAGTACTCTTCTATTATCTTTTGGGCTAACTCTTGATTTGGAAATTTAGCCGCAGCACCTCGGGCTAATCCTTCTTTGTCGCCCTCCTGAAGCACTCTGACTAAAAGAGTATCGAGGCATGTGCCAGATACGACTCCAAGGTTTCCAGTAGATGCAACTGTCCTAGCTAGGCGCCAGCCGGATACACCGATACCCATGCCACCTTGAATTATTCTAGGATGTACTACCTCATTCCCCATGCTAACTCACAAACTTCATACTCAAAGGCTGCCGATTAGACCATTAAAGCGATCTTTAGGGAACGAGTTGAAGGCAAAAAGATTTCTTAACCATGTATTCAAGTTTAGGGTACTTTTAGACATTTTATTGGCCAAAAGATCGAATAAAGCCAAGTAATCCCTGGAAAATCTCTTGATTATTGATTACCCGAGGCACCTTATTTTGCCCCCCGAGTTTCCCTCTACTTTTCATCCATTCATTGAATGATCCTGCAGGAGCAACCAAAAGTTTAGGTGGATATAGACCAAATTCGTTCTTTCTGTGGGCAGCATAGTCCTCATTTCGCTCTTGAAGTAAACGATCCGCAGTATCCATTAGTTTTATTAGGGCCTCAGGCGATGGGATATTATCCCTGAACTCAATCACATATTGATGCCCAACTAGTTCGCTGCTGGATTTAGGGAATATTGCTCCGACAGAGTATTCGGCTATTTCAACACCGGCGGCCTCAGCGGCAGCAAGTAGGCAAGCATCAAGCTCCTCTCCAATAACGTGCTCTCCAACCGCAGAGAGCATGTAAGAGGTTCGCCCAGTCATTAAGACTCGAGGTGGAGCGACATCAACGAACCTAACCATGTCTCCGATTATATAACTCCAAAGTCCGGCACAGGTTGTGAGAACTACTGCATAGTCAACATCGGTTTCAACATCGGCCAACCAGTGTCTAGTAGGATTTTTATTTCCAAGCTCTGACATTGGGATGAATTCATAGAAGATCCCATGATCTGCGATTAGCCTCATTCCTTCCCCATAGCCGTGATCTTGAACGGCTAAGAATCCTTCGCTAGCAGGATAGACCTCACGAGTTTCTGCTTTGCTACCCTCAAGAATACCATCGTAAACCTTCTTATATGGGGCAAAGCTCATTCCCCCATGCACGACCATTTCAAGATTAGGGTAAAGTCTGGCCAACTTTCCATTGGCTTCTGGACGCAATGCCCTTAGCTTATCAAGGAAAAGTAGCATCCAGCTAGGAGCACCGTTTAGAGACCTAATATCAGCGTTTAAAGAGGCTTCAGCAAAAGTTTCAATTGTTTGCTCCCAGCTCTTAATGCCGGAATATCCGGGAGGTGGATAGGATCTTTGGCGTGCCCATTGCGGCATGATTTTCATGCAGATACCTGACATGTCGCCACCTTCAACTTCAGGATCGAAACGAACAAGCTCAGAGCTACCTGTTAGAATAAAACTTTTGCCACCAAGAATTTTACTCATCGGTCGATTGTTGATGTGATGGATTAGGAGATCGACACCAGCTTTGGTAGTGGTGTTCATGATTTCTTTAGTATACGGAAGATATTTAGTTGCTCCTGAAGTAGTGCCTGAACTGAGAGCAAAGAACTTTACAAGTCCTGGCCAGGAGCAATTTTCTAAACGAGGGAAGGCACTCTTCCAGTACTGCTCCCACATCTCTTCATATTTTCTAAGTGGAACCCGAGATTGGTACTCTTTGACAGAAGAGATGGATTTAAAGCCGTGGTCTAGACCGAACTTTGTATTTCTTGCCTTTCGTAAAAGCTTTAGAAGTTGAGTCTCCTGTGTGGCGGCAATGGAATCCCGAGTAGCCCCCTGCGAGCGCAGTTGAGCCAGTCTAAATGGGGCGTAAGTTCTAAGCAGTGGTGTTAGGTCAATAGGCATAGCAATTCCAATAGGTTACTACTCTTACCACTCTAATCTGTCAAATAGGCAGTAAGTCGATAATTAGGCTACTTACGAGTCCTCCGAAAGGTTCTTAATCCGACTAATAACAAGTCTGATTTTATCCCTAAACCGGGATCGTCTGACTTCATTCTCTTGATATGTAGACAGAATATTTAATCTTACGTCATGCAGGGTTGGTTATGAATAAGAATTTTATAAAAGGTTTAGTTCTCTCAGTAGTAGTTTCCGGGTCAGCATTTGCTCAGAGTGCACCACTAGTCTCCGGTAGCTTTTCAATTGTAAAGCCAATTAATGTTTGTGCTGCTGTACAGTCTCAGTTGGACCAGTGCACTGCTGATAAAGCAGCTATGCAAGTAGAATTTGATAATTTGGATGCTAACTATCAAAGCGTACTTTCTACATTAGCAGGAACACAAGCTGCACTTGATTCCTGTACTGCAAGTTTACTAGCCGGTGATGGCCAAGCTGCAGTTTTAATGACACAAGTTCAAAGTCTTGAAGTAGA
>CAZYRE010000129.1:0-3037 GCA_964650155.1 uncultured Bdellovibrionales bacterium | reverse complement strand
CCCGGTTGCGTTTGTGGGCAGTTGTGCGAATGAGCCTGACAATAGACTGTGATTTCGGGTGCGACTGTTCCTACAGAAATGATTCCACTTCGTGAATGTAGGTAAATTATATGGGGAAAAGCATCTGAGCTAGTAATGCTGTCTATTAGAATATCTCCGCCTGCAAGTACTCCAAGATCTCCGGAGGTACTGAGATCTCCTGATACATTAAAATATCCAGAAACGCTTAAATCGTGCGTGATTGTAAACGGCGTAGTCGTATCAAAATTTCCAATTAGTATATCTGTATCTGCGAATCCTATCGGCAATATTGAGCAGGCGTGTTTAGATATGATTGAGCCTGAACTTAGAGGAGTTCCAGCAAGGGTTGTTTGATTGGAATGAGCTTTAAAAGCGGCACACTTCATCTGATTTAATTCATCGATGTTCAACAGGGGGAGAAGGGATGGGAATTGATAACAGATGTTCCCAGTCACCGAGATGCTACCTCTATTAGCTGAGGAGGTAACGCATTTAATTTTATTTCCTGAAGAGGATATCGGAAGTTGGATTAAGTTATTATTTAAATCCTTAGCCGCAACAATTCCATGCAGGGAAATTTCAGCTCTATTGATAAGTTCAGGTATTATTCCAGAAGAGTAAGTTGAAAGTGTTAGCATCAGTGCAATCAAAATTAGTGAGATAGGTAAGATAAACCCGTGTTGATTCATATCTAATTCAAGAGAAAATTTAGGTGGGATTCTCTTCCTAGATGACTAGGAAAGAAGTGAGTAATTTCATCAGAGGTTCCAGGCCAGTATCTTGCAGTAATAAGGGTAAAGGGATGCTTTGGCCAAGTTTTTAAATTTAACTTAGCTGCGATTGGTCCTTCTGCCAGGGGTTGATTCTCTACATTTCTATTCCCTTCGTGTCCCAAATATCTAAGCCGTCCAAGTGAATCAATATAAATTGTGTAGATTCTATCGATTGGAATAATTGCCGCAATAAATGCCGCTGTATGCGGGGTAACTTTCTTAAACAACATTCCAGAGGTTGAAGTGAGGGAAAATATCAGACAGCCAGGCACAGATTGTCCCGGCCATGGAGTAGTAGATCCAATAAATTCCATGGTCGTGTCAGTTGAAATTCCGATAAAGCCAACTGAAGAAGCAGGAAGTGTTTGATTAGATTTTCCAAATTTAGGGCAGCCGTAAAAAATAAATGGAGAAGCTGAGATGTCAGCTTTCTCAATGGTGAAGGTGTTCAAAATTTTTATTGAAGCAGAAGTGATGGCATCTGATTTTGTATCGGGTTTCAAGGAATCCGTTCTCAGTGAGATAGGATTTAGTGAATTATCTGCAAATCTGATTCCTCCATTTTTGTGAATCCGTAGCCCAAGTTGCAAACGGTGCTGATCGTACTCTTTCGCGATAGTTAGAAGATAAGAGTTCATCTTCGTCGAAGCTTGAATTTGAACTCCTTTGCTTAGAAGCCCGAGGTAGGAAAAGGCTACTGTTTTAATTAAAATAGCACCCCCTGTTACTATTGGAATTGCAAGCAAGGCAGCAATCAGTATCTCGATTAAAGTGTGTCCAGAATTATATTTGTTCATCGCCAGTGCCTAGTCCGCAAAAAGAATTACGGAATTTTTGGTAGAATTAGAATCAATACATCGAATAACTGAGTTGTTATTTGGTAGTATTTGAGAGTTGCAGAGGTATTTTTTTGGTGAGAAGAGCTCCTCACTATAAGATTTATATTTTGCTCTCGCTTTACTTAAAAGATCATTATGGTTTGAAATTTCTGAAGCTACAAGTAAAACCCCACTACTGATTAGAGCTCCAGCAACAATAGTCTCAAGCAAAATACGGCCAGAATAGTTTAACATACAATTTTTACCCTGCCGCGAAGAGAGAGAATGAGTTTACAATTTTTATTTTGATATTTTAAGAATAGGGTTGTTGCTGATTGAACCCCGGATGGATAAAATTTAATATTTTTTGGTTTTAGTGTGATGCCGGTTTTAAAATATCCGCTAATTACTTTGTTACCGTTTGAATCTATAACCTGATAGGAGCTTACATTCCCAATAAATTCTATTTCTTGATTTTGAGTTTGTGCTCTGGTCAATGAATCTTCGAGTACTAACTGAAGTTTTTTAGCTTCATGTTTTAATAGACCGGTACTATTAACTTTAACAAATGACGGTACTGAGATTGAAATCAATAGGGAAGCAATCGCTGTCACAGCAATTACCTCGACATAAGAAAATCCTGAAATGTATCTTACTCCCATAGCAACTATGTAATCGCCATGCGGCAAAAATAGTTGCTACAAAAAAGGTGACAGTTACTCTTTTTCTTTAGGAAAAAGAGTAACTGTCACCTTTTTACCCCTTAATTACAAAAGCTTGGCCAGTTGGAAGTTCGATAATCTTTTCAGGGAGATCCTTAAAAAAATCATCCATAGCTTTGCGAGCCCCGGGACAGGTTCTAAAGCCGTAATCATCAGCTAGTATGACCCCGCCTTTTGATAAGCGAGGGTAGAAAAATTTAAGAGTTTCAATAGTGGGTTGGTATAAATCTACATCGACGTGAATAAATGAAAACACGTTCTTATCGACTTCATTAAATCTCTCGGGAATCCAGCCTTTATATATTTTTACAAAATTAAAACTTCTAAGGTTATTCTTTAAGTTCTCTTCGGGAGAGAGGAAATCCTGCTTCATCCAGTAATTGCCATCTCTATTATCGGGTTCTGATAGTCCACTAAATGAATCAAAGATATGATGACTCCTTCCGTTCCCAGCAATTCTCTTGCAGATAAAATAGGATGAGGCTCCAGCGAATGCTCCACATTCTACCGTGTCGCCAGGGATACTAAGTGCCAACTTAGATAGATTCCACAAAGTAAATTTCCGATCGAATGAGCGAAAATTTTTGGTACCTTCTAAGTTTTGGTAATCAGCTAAAAACTCTTTGTCATCAGTATAGGTGCGTCCAAAATCACTTAAGCGGAGTCTTGGGTAGAAATAGCGACTAAAGAATTCAAAAAAAGA
>CAZYRE010000128.1:2389-6791 GCA_964650155.1 uncultured Bdellovibrionales bacterium | reverse complement strand
TGATTATGCCACCACCCCCTGGCCCCCTTTTGCCGATGATTTCGCTGGGATAATGATCAAAAAAAGACCTAAATCTTAGTCATTTAGCCAAAGAATCTAAGATACATAGTTGAAAATATTAATAATAACTGTTCTTGGGGGCTATTAAGAATAGGTGACGATATGCGTAATGATTTAAAAGATCTTCGTGAAAGGTTTGCTGGCGCTATCCTTCCCGAGGGCCCCAAAAGTGATAACGACTCGGCAGACTTAAACGGCGTGGAAATTCAAACACATGCAGAAGTTGATATCGATGAAGACAAGTTGGAGCATGTTGTTGATGCTTTGAAACAACATATAGAAGATGAAGGAAGGATCCTCAATATTCGCGATGCGGCATTTCAATTGGCATTAGATGGTCTTGTAGAGAAGCATGGATTCAATAAAGTTGCGCATTGGGTAGGTAATGAATACCAATTTAAGACATCGATTATTCCAGAACTTCAAGCAGAGACATTAAGAATAGCTCTAGAAATTGCACCAAAAGAAAAATTGGCTCAGCATGTAGAGGAACCAAAAACAACCCCTCAAAGAGAGGTCGCTACACCTGATATAACTATACAAGATGCTAGTGTAGCAGATAGAGCCGCAAAAGAATTTATCGCAGCCTTTTCCGGCTCTAGGGATTCTTCCTTAATTAAAGACATCAGAAGAGAAATAGTGAGTGCAGCAGATGGAATCGATGCGCAACCGATAGGCTACTGGGGGAACAAGGCGCACCCGATAGGAGAAAGAGAGGGGGTATTTTCTACCCTGAAGAATGTATTTTCTCGAGTTACTAATGAATTAACGCGCAACTGGAAAGGAGTTGATAAAGGTAGATTAGCAAAAGCTCTTGACCAGAGTGAATCAAAGCCTAAGCTTGAAAAGGCAATAGACTTAGTTGTTAAACAAGAGCTAACTAATGCTGAATTAGAAGTTGGATTAAGGGATAAAAAAGCTTCACATAGTTTCAAGCCTGGAAAAATTACACCTGAACGATATCAAGATGAAGGTTACGGGTCAGCAGCATACTACTCAGCAGCAGCAAAAATATTTACTAGATTGAAGGATGCTTTTGAGCAAGTTCAAGCGGATGTGTTTTTTAAACATCATATTAAGACAACATCGAGTACTGGCGATTCTTTCAATCAACAACTTACCTCAGAGTTGCAGCGCATTCCTGATCATGTCGATGATATTAGTAGGGCATATCTTGAGCATAATGGAGCCACATTCAAGCCTGAAAAGACTACTGCTAATTACTCGACCAAAGTAGATCGCGGTTTTGATGTGGAAGCTTTTCTCGAAGAGCCTGAATCAGAATTAGTTCCTATTGCTCAAGCGCCACAAGAGACTGTTAATCGTGATTGGGCAAAAGATAAATTAACAGAATTCGCTGTCCAAAGACTTGGAGCTGTAGGGGTTAAAGACCGCGCATTAGTCCCACAGGTAGTAATTGCACTTTGGGATTACAACGAAGATGGAGTAACAGATGCTCTTGAAGCCAAGACTATAGTGGAAGAGGGACTTAAATTTCTTGCACAGAAGAAAGGACTCGACGAAGTTTCTAAGTTGGATTTAGATAAAGAAATCTTTGATGAGATGCGCACTTTAATTGAAAATTCTATTAACTACGGATCTTTTGAACCTAAATCGAATATGGATAGTGAAACACGAGAAAGGGGAGAATACTTTAAGAAGCTTCAGGCTGAAGTAATAGCTAGAGAAGACGAAGAATACTTGGAGATTTTAAGAGATCACTACGACAATATTTATGGTCCTGAAACATCATCAGATAAGAAAGCTGCGTAGCGCATGAGCTCATTTCATGAGGATTTGTCCTCTATTTTGGGAAAACTAAGGGAAATTGTTGGGAATCAATCCGGTTCAAGGCGGGAAGGCGTGCCTTCTACCTCCCAGACTAACCCAAATCTAAGTGAGGTCGAATTTCGTAACGGTGTACGTAGAGATAATCTGCCCCATTTCGCACAGCAACAATTAGGAGAGTTAGAAAGACTGAAACATTGGGATGGTGGTGATCTTGCAAATTTTATTTTGATTGGCTCAATCCATCAGCAGTATCCAGTACGATATCCTGATAGCATCGACCTTGGAAAGTTGAGGGAAAGACTCGGGACTTTAGGAATTAAGACTAAATCTGAAAAGGTAGAATGGGGGCAAGTAGGTTTTGCTCATGTAGAAGACAGAAAAATTTACTTCCATGGGGATCCCCAACGTGGGAAGGAGACTTCTGTATCCATCGAATTCGGTGCTTATCCACCAGGAGTAAATTTTTACAATTCAAAACCAGCGATCATGTTACATTCTCACCCTTATCATTTTACTGAAGGACTTTATTTTAGCCCAAAAGATTACGTGTCATTTCTTTCTAATGTGTCATTGGCAGGCACTGCGCTGATACATCAAGGGAGAGTTTTGCTAGCCCTACGAACGAATGATTCAACTCATAGTCTTGATAATGATGCGCTGTCCAGAAATTTAGACGAATTAAAGAATCGAGCACGCATAGGAGCAGGAAGTGGGGCAGTGGTCCAAAGACGCTTTAATGAGATGACAGCTCATAAATTCAATCTACTTCTATTTTATGCTTCAGTTGAAGAGCCGTTAATCGCGAGACAAGTTAAATTACGTGCCGTTTGAGTAGCGGGCCAGTAATCAGTGAAGTGAATAAAGCCATAATTACTAAGCTTACAAAAAGCTCGTTGGAGATCATATGAAAGCTCAGGGCGAGAGTCCCTAGAACTATCTCCATTGCACCACGAGCATTGAGGGCGATGATTAATGGAGTGATTAATGTTGTTTCGACCTTTGATAATACGCTTCCAATATAAATCCCAAGAGATTTGGTAATAATTGCGAGTAAGATTACTAAAAACACCAATCCCAGATCTAAATTTTGCGAGAAATCTACATTGACTCCAATCGTACCAAAGAAAAATGGAGCGCAATAACGGTTAACAAATTTTGTCCAAAGTGAAGCAAAAACGCCCTTTGATTCGGATGGAGTTGAAAAGAAAATATGTTTTGTAAGTGCTCCTATAATCAAGGCAAGTGGCGCCGAAAATGCTTTCAGAAGTGGAACTTCTCCCGCATAAAAGAAGGTGGCAATTATAATAAATGCAGCCCAACACAGAATGTCGCTCACTATGGCAGTTGAAATTACAAGGCAACCAAAACTAGTGTCGAAAAGTTTTAGATCCATCAGAATTTTTGCAATAACTGGCACAGCGGAGACGCCAAGTAAAATTCCTATGATTAGACTTGATACGGAGTCTGAATTTGCTGACGACTTGAATAAGTAGAATAAGAACCCGCCAATAATTACAGGAACAATAAAACCGGCGATTCCAAGTGCTAGGGATTGAAGTCCTTGCTTTCGGACCTCCTTTGTCTCTAACTCTGTCCCAGCAAAGAGAAGGAACGCGCCTAAGGCAAAAGCAGTTATATGCCCAAAATACATTTTAAGAGGGTTGTCGATTAAGATGAGAAACTCATGAACCTCAGGATATAGTGAACCAAAACACGTGGGGCCAAGAATGATACCGGCGGTAATTTCACCCACTAGTGACGGTTGCCTGAAAATTCGTGCAATTTTTCCAAGGAGTCTTGCAGAACCGTATACGATGATGATTGCAGAGAATAATTGAAGAAGATCAGAGTTTAACACTTACTACCTTAATTTACTGACAAGTAATTTAGATATCACTCTAATTTACTGACATAGAATAATTAGTAATATTATATGGTTATGTGAATTTAAAGAAATAATCACGAACTTATTTTATTATAAACAGAATCCCGCTCAACTGGCTCAAATCCAGTACTACGAATAAGCGCGCATAGTTGGTCACTACTCATCGCAGGGTTCTGGTCTTCTGCTCCAGCCATTGAGTAAATCTTAGTTGAGTCATCGATAGTACCATCAAGATCATCTACGCCGTAATGAAGACTTAATGTGGCAGTCTCACGTCCGATCATCGGCCAGTAAGCCTTTAGGTGAGGAATGTTATCAAGGAATAGTCTAGCAACGGCATAGTTTTTAAGATCTTCGTGCTCTGAAACCTCTTGAACATGAGAGAGGTTATTATTTTCATGCCGGAATTTTAACGGGATAAAAGTATTAAAACCGCGAGTTCTATCTTGTAGCTCTCTAAGTCGAGACATGTGATGAACTCGGTGTTTATAGGACTCGATGTGTCCGTAGAGCATTGTGCAATTTGAAGGGATGCCAAGATTGTGAGCGGTCTCGTGTATGTTCAGCCAAGCATCAGCAGTTGCTTTCGTAGCACAGATTTGATTTCTAATCTCAGGATCGAAAATCTCTGCGCCTCCTCCAGGAATAGAATCTAAGCCTGCTTCC
>CAZYRE010000128.1:0-2289 GCA_964650155.1 uncultured Bdellovibrionales bacterium | reverse complement strand
ACACTCAAAAACGCAGATATTAGTTGGTTCTAAATGAAAATTTCGGTTGAAAAAAGTTTGTCTACCGTGTTTTTGTTCTCGCACAACAGATGAGAGTGCTTTGAGTAATGGGAGATTATCAGATTCGTATAGATAGAGGGCCTCACCTTCTGAAATTCTAGTTCCATGGAATATTTTAATAGCAATCTCTAGATCAATCGCAGAGGTGCAAAGGGTATCAAATAGATCTGTTAGCGAGGAAGCTTCTTGATTCATGCGTACTACTAAACGTCGTATACAAACCGTATGTCTATAATGATGTCGGGATTCATTGATTTATGAACTGGACAGGTATGAGCAACTCGCTCAAGGATCTCACGATTCTCTTTAGAAAGCTCAGTTGGTAAATGCACTGTTACCGGCAGTTGGCTGACTTGGCGGGGTTGAGGATTCATTATCTTTTCCATCTCAAAACGTGCGCCACGAAAATTAATTTTGTTTCTTTCTGCAAAGATAGCCATCGTGGTGACGATGCATGCACCAAGAGACGCAGCGAACAGATCTGTAGGCGAAAAGGCTGAGCCTTCACCAAGATTGTCCTTTGGCGCATCCGTCATGATTGGAGCCCCACTGGGGCCATGGATAAGCTCACATTTTTTATTGCCTAAGTAGTTTCCAGTTATATGAACGCCCATGTGTTGCCTTTACCTTGATCTTACACGTTTTTCCTATCATAGTGAGACGGTTACACCAAGGTTTCACTTAGAGAATTCACATGAATAAACCAGAAGCACACGCAATAACCCCAACTCGTAGTCAGGACTATCCTGAATGGTATCAGCAGATAATAAAAGCCGCCGAACTAGCGGAGATCTCGGTCGTGCGTGGTTGCATGGTTATTCGTCCCTGGGGATACGGCATCTGGGAGAACATTCAAAAGGATCTTGATCGAAGATTTAAAGATACTGGGCATGAGAATGCATACTTCCCATTGTTTATCCCTTTAAGTTTTTTGCAAAAAGAAGTTGAGCACGTTGAAGGATTCGCTAAGGAGTGTGCTGTTGTTACCCACCACCGTCTTGAGGTGAAGGACGGCCAACTTGTTCCTGCTGCCGATTCTAAACTTGAAGAGCCACTAATTGTTAGACCAACTTCTGAAACTATCATAGGCGAGAGTTTTGCCAGATGGGTGGAATCTTACCGTGATCTTCCCGTTCTAATTAATCAGTGGGCAAACGTAGTTCGCTGGGAGATGAGAACTCGAGTCTTTCTTCGTACTACTGAATTTTTATGGCAGGAAGGCCACACCGCACATGCCTCAGAGAAAGAAGCGATGGAAGAGACGATGAAGATGCTAGAGGTCTATGCATCGTTTGCCGAAGATGTTTTAGCCCTTCCAGTAATTCGTGGAGAGAAAACGGAAGGAGAGAGATTCCCTGGGGCAGTGCGTACCTTCTGCATTGAAGCCATGATGCAAGATAGAAAAGCTCTCCAAGCAGGGACTTCACATTACTTGGGACAGAATTTTGCGAAAGCTTCAGGTATCAAATTCCTCAATGAAAAGGGGGAAATTGAACACGCGTATACTACTTCATGGGGTGTTTCCACCCGCTTGATTGGTGGACTGATCATGACCCATGCCGATGATGATGGAATGCGAGTACCTCCAAGAGTTGCTCCAAAACATGCGGTCATACTTCCTGTAATTCCGAAAGATGAAGTTCGTGGTGCCGTTTTAGAATTTGCAGATAAAGTTGCGGCTGAAGTTGGTGAGGCGACTTTTGCTGGCGATAAGGTACGAGTTCATGTGGATAAGCGAGATATTCGTGGTGGCGATAAAGCATGGAGCTGGATCAAGAAAGGCGTACCAGTTAGATTAGAGATCGGTCCAAGAGATATTGATTCTGGATCGGTTGTGCTACTTCGTCGGGATAAGGGACATAAAGAGAAAGAGATTGTAAAACTTTCTGAGTTACGGGAGCGCATCTCTGATGTGCTTGCAGAGATTCAAAAGAACTATTTTGTTCAAGCCCAAGAGAATCTAAAAGCAAATACTATTGATACTCTCACTACCTTTGATGAGCTTAAGAAATATCTTACTCCAAAGAATGAAGAGAATCCTGAAATTCACGGAGGATTTATTCTTGCTAAATGGTGTGGAGAGAAAGGCACAGAGGATAAACTTTCCGAACTAAAAGCTACTATACGCTGTGTACCACTTAGCCAAAGAGGGTCCTCCGGAAAATGTATTCTTACAGGTAAGCCAGCCACCACCGATGTGATTATTGCGAAGAGTTATTGATTACTAAA
>CAZYRE010000127.1:0-6833 GCA_964650155.1 uncultured Bdellovibrionales bacterium | reverse complement strand
GATATGGAGCCTGTTTTTGAAGGATCTGGATTAGGTATCTGTGATTTGGAGTTAGATATTTTAGGTAAAGATGATAGCAACTCAGGCAAAGAAGGGGTTGTAATATTTCATAGAAGCCACGGAGCTGGGCACTTTGGACCAGAGAGATACTTTCCCAAAAAAGGTGTAGTTGCGATCCTAGCGCAGTCGGCATCAGGTGATGGACACATAGAGACACGAGCAATCGAAAGAGGACTAATGCTTGTTTTTAATCCGGAATCGGCCACGCTGAAAAATACCAAGATGCTTTCAGCTCTCTTAGAGGGGCATCATCTTGAAGATGGATTAGGTGTAGAGGTGATCCCTCACATTCAGGGCCACCGTCGCGTGAGAGTCGTCAGTGATGGACTAACTGCTAAAATATATCTGGTAGGTAAGAAGTAAAGAGTTTACCCGAGGGCAAACCCATACCTCAGTCTTTATTTGGCAAAATGAAGGATTCTCGCGCTATTTGCCACAATAACTATTACGCCTAAACTTTGTGCAAGTGCTCCAGTTAGCGGAGATAGAATCCCAAAGGCAGCAAGAACGATAAGGAAGCTGGCTATCCAGAAGGCAAGCCAAGCATTCTGACTAATTATTTGACGTGTTTTATCTGCTAATCGAATAAGTTGCGGTAATCGATAAAGATCAGCGCCAAGAAGAGCAACGTCAGCTCCCCCAAGAGCAACCTCATTTACCTCAGCTCCAACTGCAACTCCCACATCGGCGCCAGCAAGAGCCAAAGCATCATTCACTCCGTCTCCTACCATCATTACAACTCGACCAGTCTTTTGCTCTTCACGAACCACCTCTAATTTCTGTTCCGGAAGAACTTCTGCGATTACACTATCTACACCCAATAGGGAACCAACCTCTTCCGCGATCTCCTTCTTGTCTCCAGTAAGGAGAATAAAGCGGTTAATTCCAAGGTCTCGTAACTGCCCAAGAGCCTCACGCGCTTCTGCTCGTGGTTGATCACGAACAACTAATCGCCCAAGATATTGGCCATCCAGTGCAACCCAAACACCTTCTGCATCGTTATTCGTGTCATCTCCAAAAGTAATATTCATAGATTCAAGGAATTTTCTTCGACCCATTAATGCCGTTTTGCTATTTAAGAAAATACTTACTCCCAACCCAGGGTGTTCTTGAACTTCTTGGGGGGGATTGATCTCTATCCCTTGATTTCTAGCCTCTGCGACAACGGCTTTAGAAACGGGGTGTAAAGACCCAAAGCCGCATGAAGCTGCTACAGAAAGTAAGAAATCGGAAGTAACACCCTTTTTTGGAAGAATATTCGAAATTCCCGGGATGCCGATAGTTACTGTTCCTGTTTTATCTAAAATAAGTGTATCGACCTCTGAGGATCTCTCAAGAAAATCAGTGCTTTTGATTAATATTCTTAAGCGCGTTGCCATTGTCATTGCAGCTACCATTGCGGCAGGACCAGCAATTACTAAAGCTGTAGGAGTCGCCACAACTAGGACCGCGATGGCACGTGACAGATCTTCTGTAAAGAAAAGTGTTGTTGCTGCGATAACCAAGATAACGGGTAGCCAA
This sequence comes from uncultured Bdellovibrionales bacterium, assembly GCA_964650155.1. GTDB lineage: Bacteria > Bdellovibrionota_C > UBA2361 > UBA2361 > J135 > JAWXBT01. The sequence continues at coordinate 5,252 of CAZYRE010000127.1, read as the reverse complement.
ATGGTTGCACGACTTTCAAAGAGCCTTAAAATCGGCAGCGTTACTTTTTCCAATTCAGATAGAAGAGTTACTACTCGTCCAAGAATGGTTCCTGCTCCGGTTCCTTTTACTTGTACTTGAAGGAGTCCATCGAGAGCGATCGTTCCGGCAAAAACCGGACTTCCGGGACCCACCTCTTCATGGATTGATTCGCCTGTTACTGCTGACTGATCGATGGCAGCGGTACCAACAAGTACAACACCATCCACGGCGATCCGTTCACCTGGTCGAACTAGAATTACATCACCAACCACTAACGTTGAAGGATCCACCGATTTCTCAACATCATTTTTCCAAAGAGTTGCTTTTCTGGCCGCAAGAGATCTCACTCCATCGATTGCTGCTTGTGCTCCGAGGGAGCTCTTCTCTTCAAAGAGTCTGCCAATTTCAAGACAAAGTGGAATTAAGGTAGCACTAACAAAATCTCCACGGGCGGCTGCGGCAAGAACGGCAATTGCTACGAGCTGATCGGTTGCTCTTCTAGTACTACCCGTAACGATGCCTCGTAAACCGGATATGATAATGGGTGTGCCGACGATTAAGGCCGATATCCCTCGAAGAATTTCAGCGATCTGCCATTGGACAGGAGATACTTTTAAAAGGATAGTTCCAAGAATTAAAAGAGCTGTACCTAACAGCCCAGCACCAAGACGCACACTAATTTTCCGTCTCTCTTCATCAGTAAGAGAGGCCGAATGGCGTAAACCAGTAATATTATTCTCAGCAGCTATTGTATTCATTCGTCTTCTTGTTCTTCCTCTGTTGGTTCTTGGTCTCCCAAATACGGTGGCGGTTCTGGTATAGCCTGTCTTGAAGCCTTAGATCCATTTGTAGGATTGGTCGCTACGGGCCGAGAGCTTGATTGCACATCGGTTGTTCTTGGAGTCAACAGGACTCGAAAACCTTTATAGTGTCCATTTATAGGAGGAGGAACCCAAGTAACGGTTGGATTTGAACTGAATAGCTTTTCGATATTTTCTCTGTAAAGCTGTTCTCGTACAATGGCAGGATTCACCCGATATTCCTTTTCAAGTGCAAGAAAAGCGTTAGCATCCCCATTGGCAACAGCATAATCGTTAGCTCTTGCTCCATTTGCAGATTGGATCTCGTCATTTGCAGAAGCGCGGGCTTTTGGAATGATGTCCTGCACGTAAGCCGCAGCTTCTTTTTTTTTGGTTTCAACTTCAATGTAGGCGCTTTGTACCTCTTCGAAACTCTCTATTAGGACTCGCGGCGGGGAGAGATCGGTAAGTTCGATAGAGACTAGCTCCAACCCTGAATGCACTGAATCCAAACCTTCCTGCGTCCTTGCTTCAACATTTTTAATAAGGTCCTTTCGTTTCTCGGCGAGTACCTCGTCGATACCCATTTCTCCAAGAGAACGAATCATCGCACTACTTGCTTCGGAGCGAAGGAGGACTTCAGAATCAGGACTGTAAAATGCAAACTCTACAGGATTACTTACTCGGTAACGGGCAACCATTCCTACATGCAGGATATTAAGATCTCCAGTCAGAGCGTATCCGTCCGTGATTGGGTCAAGAGTGTAACTTGACATCGGGAAAGAAGAGGTAGGAAAGAGTGAACGTACAGGAAGTTCGTGAATATATTTTGTCTTTACTCTTACCACCTCATCAATTGGACGTGGCATCGCAAAAAGAAGTCCTGGCCCATGTTGTTGCGTAGCTGGGATGTCTCCAACAAGTCGCCCCCAACGTTTAATAATCGCAACTTCATCTGATCGGATAATGGTGATTCCCGATACTGCATACATGAGAGCCATGGCAAATATCCACCAATGCATCCTTTTCCAGCACGCATCAACAGCCGCTCCTAGCGGAGCAATAAGACGAGAAATTTCGGAAGGCGCTTTGATCTGCCTCACTTTCCTCCTTTACTTTGAAGGGCGGAAAATGGCTCGATATCAGTTCTAAGAATAAGGTTTGTCTTGTCGCTTACGATCTTATTGATGGATTCGAGTGAGCGAACAAATCGATATAGCTCCGGATCTTTTGCGTGAGCCTCTGCGTAGACCTTGGCTACGTTTGCAGCCGTTTCTCCTCTAATCTTTGCCGCCTGTTCAGTTCCTTCGGCCTTGATTCGTGCGGCTTCAAGTTCTGCTTCAGAGCGAATGCGGCTTGCTTCCAAATCTCCTTCTGCTCTTAACTTAGTTGCGTACTGTTTACGCTCAGCTCTCATCTGTGCCAAAACAGCAGTCACGTTTTCTTCTGGTAGTGCAATTCGCTCAAGACGAATCTGTTCAATTTCGATACCGTAGTTTTTTAGAGCCGTAGGTGCAGTATCTTCCAAAAGTTCAGACTCTATTTTGTCAACTTGCAGATCTTGGGGGTTAGTTGAAACGAGAGCCGAGAGATCGTGTTTTCCTAAAGTTGAAATAGCGGCATTAGTCAGAAGTCCATCAAGCTTTCCTTCCGCTTCCTTTTGATCTCCCATTGATCGAGTCAGGGTGAGAACGTCTGCGATGCGCCAAACAACGAAGGTGCGCACGATCACATTCTTTTTATCACGAGTCAGCATCTCGGTGTGTCCGCCTTCGTAAATTTTTCTTCGTGTATCAAGCCAAATCGCTTCATCAATCGGCCAAGGAAGTTTCCAATGTAATCCTGGCTCACTATCTGATCGAATAGGCTTTCCAAACCTTGCAATCAAAACCGCTTGTCCTTCATGCACAACAAGGCCACATGCTTGAAAAATAATCGCAATAAGAGCCAGTGAGCCGACAATAATTCTCAGCCGACGTTGTAACTTTATTTCGTCACCCATATTTCACCTCCATCTCGCTCAAATCGATCATCAACTACGGCAAAGCTATGACCATCCAAACTTGACTCCAGTGATTCAAGATGACGACGGAAGCGATATTCCTCTGGATTTTTTTTGTATTGAGACAGAAGCGCAGTAAATCCCCACGCATCGCCGTAAGCTCTTTTCATAGCTTCTTCATCAGAAGCCTTTGCTTCGTTGATAGCAATTAATGCTTCTGTTTTAGCATTCGAAAGTATCTTATTGGCATCTGACTTTGCCTCGACTGCTGCGGTGACTTTGCCAAGACTAGCAGAGACTACAGCTTGATAATCTGCTGCTACATGAACCGGTGGATGCATTCCTCCAATTGCAAAAGATACAATATTAACACCAAGACCCAATGCATCTGCGTCGGCTTGAACCATATTTTTCATTTGGGCGGTTAACGTTGAAACATTCTCGGACAAAGTATCAGTCAAAGTACGATTAACTGTGGATTTCATGACGGCTCTATAAGCAATAGCACGAAGTGCCTCAGCAGGATTTTGATTATGATACCTCCAAGCAGCGGGGTCGAAGATCTTAAACTGCACTGTAGCATCGATTGCTATAAGATCACGACCATCTCCAAGGAGCAGTGTATATTCAGAATCGGCGTGAAGACGTGCCCAAAGAACATCCTCTGGGCCTTCCTCCTCTTCCTCTGTCTCATGCCCGATATGAAGTGTCTGAATAACATCTACAGGAATTAAAACCACACGATCAATTGGCCAGGGCCAATGGAGATGAATTCCAGATTTAAGTGCGGGACTCATAACACGAGCGCCAAGACGTTCTATAAGTCCCACCTCGTGAATACCAACTACGGTGAGAGAGGTTGATAACCATCCAACCAAGAAAGAGAAAACTATGAGCGGCTCAATACTTCGGCGAACCAGCAACAACGCCCATGTTGAGCGGAGATCTATTCCAAATTGCTCCTGGGCTGTATCCAGAATACTCGAAAGAGGATTAAAGCTTCTACCAAAAGTAGAAAAGGTTTTTAAGTTTGTACAGAATATAAGCTCGGAAGTTTTTTTTCGTTGGAGGGAAAAAAGCTCTAGGCAAGATAGCGCTATGAATAACAAGAGGACAAAGTGAATGACTTTTACAACTGCTGTGAGATTCCACCATAAAAGCACCGCACATAATGCCGACGAGACAAAATACCACGCAATTATTCGAACGCTCTGAGAGAGTCCGACCGATTCTGGGATAGTCGTTCTATTAGCAGAAGAGAAATAGCGAGAGATCGTAAAGCTTAAAAAGGCACCTACCGCTCCGAGTATGAAAGCTGCAAGGGACCAAGCAAAAGAAGGTTTGGGAGAGCTTGTAAGAAAGAGTCCGCCTACACATCCAACACTTCCCAGTGCGATAGTAGCGAACTTAATCTTTTTAAGGCCGCTCGGAGAAGAATCGTCCTTTTGTTCCTTTATCGGCAAACTCTTGCGTGACTCGTAACATTGGAAGGTTCCGGTAACTAATCCACACCAAATAAGAAGCATCACTGCAACGTCGAAAAATATCGGGTTTTTCAGGACCATCCAGGTGGCAATGGAAGCAAGAATAAAAACAATTGAACCTGCCAGAAGTGTCAGCATTACTACCTGATTAGATTCTTCCAGGAACGATTTTACTCGGGCGATTTTTGTCAAATGCCATTCTCCTAAAGCTATTTACGCCGAGTCGTTATGACAACAGCTCTTGATAAGCTTGCGATTTAAAATATGAGCAGCGGCGAGTGCCGTGCCTCCTAGTGCCATAAGTATCAAGTGACTTAGATCGTTATAGACATGGGCAATCACAAAAAGCGTCACTGCTATCGGAATAAAATAAAGCGCCTTTCTTTGTTGATGAACTCTCTTACCCCAACAAAGAGGTATTATTGCCAAGCTGACTGAAAACGCAATCATCCCAAATTCAAACGCTTCGCTTGTAAAAAATTCTAGACCTACTAGAGGAAGCAAGGTGATTATCAGAGGGAGCATAATACAAGGCACGGCACAACAGAACGAAGTGGTGACTACATCAAGTGTGGAAAGAAGATCGGTCTCAGCTTTAGCTGCAAGTTCCTGGATTGGCATATTCTTGGAACATTACAGTAAACGCAACTCAGTTGCAAGAAGGCCACCAATCCTTTAACCTCTGGGAGTTTCATGCTCCATTTTCTGGGGCATTTAAATCCTCTAAATACTGGAACTCCTGTTGGAGAATTATCATCTTAAGTTGGCCTAGTCGCATCTTCGTATTATGCAATGAGAATTTGAAATGGTTTTGAATCGCAGTACAAATAATAGATTGTGGGTTCTGTATTTGGGATTCGTCATATTGCAGTGTCTGATTCTAGTTACAAATGAAGTCGTATCTGAAGAGACGTTGTCTTCTAAAAAAAGTAAGAAAAAATCATT
>CAZYRE010000126.1:0-6863 GCA_964650155.1 uncultured Bdellovibrionales bacterium | reverse complement strand
TCCAAAAATCATGACGTAACGATATTCGACAAGAATGACTACCTAGGTGGACACACCAACACCATTACTATTCCTTCGGGGCCAGATGCAGGCACTCGAGTAGATACCGGCTTTATCGTGATGAACGATAAAACTTATCCAAACATGCATAATTTCTTGGCGGAGCTAAAAGTTCCTTGGCGCTGGAGTGACATGAGTTTTGGCTTTCACTCAGATTTAACGGAGCTTAATTACGCTGGTACAACGATCTCTGGATTATTTGCCGACCGAACAAATATATTCTCGATAAGTTTTTGGAAGCTACTCTGGGAGATAAAAAAATTTACAGCGGCTGGATTAGCTGCGTTAGAGAAAGATGAATTACTCGGTATTACTGTAAACGAGTTCGCTGAAGCAAATAACTTAAGCGAGTCATTTCTTCGAAATTATCTATTCCCGATGGCCGCAGCCATTTGGTCTTCACCAACAGAGGGAATCAGGAATTTCCCTGCAGAAACACTAATCCATTTCTTCAAAAATCACGGGCTTTTATCTTTTATGGACAGACCCCGATGGCAGACAGTTATTGGTGGAAGTAGATCGTACGTAGAAGCATTCCTAAAAGTATTTCCAGGAAAAGTGGTTCTTAATGCAAAAGTTAAAGGAGTCCTGCGTAAAGAAAGTAGAGTAGCTATTATCCAGGAAGATAATTCAGAAACTATCTTTGATAAGGTAATTATTGCTACACACGCAGATGAAGCTCTTAAGTTACTTCTGAATCCAACTTCGACCGAGAAGAAACTTCTTGCGCCCTGGAGCTATCAGGTGAATCACACAGTGCTTCACACTGATACGTCCGTATTGCCACCCAATAAACGTGCCTGGGCATCGTGGAACTTTCGAGAGGAAAAGACTTTCAAGGAAGAATCCCCAGTATCAATGACCTATTACATGAATAATCTGCAAGGATTATCTGCAACTAATCAGTACTGCGTAACACTAAACACCCAGATGAAACTGAATCCTTCCTCAATCTTGCGTGAATTCTACTATACGCACCCAGTCTACTCCCTAGAATCTGTTGCGACTCAGCCCGATTTAAATTCTATCGGATTTGTTGATAATATTGGATTTGCAGGGAGTTACTTCGGTTACGGATTTCATGAAGATGCGGTAAAGTCGGCCATCCGTATTGCAGAATTAATCTAGGGACAGGCACGAATTTTTAATAATAATTCGTGCCTGTCCCCATATTTATATGACCAAGTCAGCACACCAATTATTCACCGGTCACGTAATGCACGAGAGGCTATGGCCAGTGCATCATAGATTTGTTTATCCAGTACTAAATATTTTTTTAGATCTTAAAAACATCACTACGATTTCAGATATCTCTTGTTTAATCGGATACAATAAATTCCGAATACTTACACTTAGTGATCGTGATTATCTTGAGCCAAACAATCGTCCGTGGATAGAAAAGGTCAGAAAATTTCTAGGAGAAAGCGCAGAGGAGGTAACGGGTATTACCGTACTTACTACTCCCCGCCTCCTTGGTTACGTATTTAATCCTGTCTCTTTCTATTTTTGCTCAAAAAGTAGTGGTGAAATCTCTGCAATAATCGTTGAGATAAACAATACCTTCGGCGAAAGACACCTATATTTATTGAATAAACTTGTAGGGAATTCCCTCAGCACCGGCATTGCAGCCACTCATCCTAAAGCCTTTTATGTCTCTCCATTTAATGATTTAGAGGGAGATTATGAATACAAGTTTAAACTAAACAGTGATGTCCTCGAACTGACACTGAATATTAGACGAGAAGGGGAGGTGGTCTTTCGAACTGGAATTAAAGGTCGGTTCACTCCCTTTACTCACAAATCACTACTAACTAAGATTGTAACTAATCCGCTTAGGCTCTGGTCGGCCATGCCACTAATACTCTGGCAAGCGGCGAAACTTTATTATCATTTGAAGTTACCAGTGAAGCAGAAACCGATTCCAGCTAATGAAATGACCTTCGTTTCAGAGAAGCCAGCCATAATGGATCGCTTGGCCATGGCTGCTGTCTTTAAATTTCTAGAGCATGTCAAAGTTGGGCATCTAATTTTAGAATTACCAAATCGTGAGACCCGGGAGTTTGGTGATCTAAATTCGACAGATAAAGGGGTCATAATAATTCATGAGTATTCATTTTTCCGGAAAATAATTCTTCATGGAGATATCGGCTTTGGGGAAGCCTTTACCGAAGGATTATGGGATACGCCAAATTTAACAGCCGTAATTACGTTGTTTATTAAAAATGAAAAGGCCTTAACAGAGCAGCCATCCCTATTTTCAAAACTTGGAGTAATTAGAAATCGTTGGCTTCATCTTCGTCGCAGAAATACACCCGTTAAAAGCCGAGAAAATATTAAGGCCCACTACGATCTTAGCAATGAGATGTTTAAATTGTTCCTCGATGAATCGATGATGTATTCAAGTGGAATTTATCCGGAAGAATCTTCAACTCTTCAGGAGGCTCAACAGCATAAGATTCATAAAATCATCGAGAAGGCTGAAATTAAACCTACAGATCATGTTCTTGAAATCGGTTCTGGCTGGGGCGGATTTGCAATTGCCGCGGTAAAAGCAACCGGATGTCGGGTTACCACCATTACATTATCAACGGAACAAAAAGCTTTAGCAGAGGCGCGAATCGAAGCTGAAGGGCTCTCTGATAAAATTGAAGTAAAGCTTATTGATTATCGTCACGTAGGTGGCAGTTTTGATAAAGTTATTTCGATTGAGATGATTGAGGCAGTAGGATCTGAGTTCTTGGGAGATTATTTTGCCGCTATCGAGAGACTATTAAAACCAGGCGGGATCGCACTTATACAAGCAATTACAATTCCAGATTCAAGGTACGATACATACTGCAAAGGAGTAGATTGGATCCAAAAGCACATCTTCCCAGGCTCCCATATTCCATCAATTGGCGCGCTGAATAAGGCCATTACTTCCAGAACAAAACTTACCGTGACTAAAATAGATAGTATTGGCCCACACTACGCCAGAACACTTAAGGATTGGCGGGATAGATTCAATGCGGCTTCCCAGGATTTAACAAGAAATGGCTTTGGGGTGGAATTTCAGCGAGCCTGGAACTATTACTTTAGCTACTGTGAAGCCGGCTTTGCCACAGCTGCTCTTGATGACATCCACCTTGGCCTCCGCAAACCTACCTAACTAGGAAAAGAGGATTTTTTAGAGAATATAATCACGTAATGGCCTTAAAGATTTAATAACGAGACTTCGCAACTGGAAAACTTAGTGATATTAATTTGGCTCTAGCAAATGCTAGGTACTTCAGAATAAACGTTAACTTTTGAATCTTTCGAATAATTTGCTTTGCAGATGACAACTACCATCCCATCAACATCATTAGAATCAATCGCACGCGAAAATGTTGGCATAACTCGTAGGCTCCCGTTTATAGGAGTGCATATCGCTTCCTTACTGGCTTTCTTCACGGGGATTAGTCCAGTGGCTATTGCTTTCTGCTTGTTACTGTACGTCATCAGAATGTTTGGAATAACAGGCGGATATCACAGATACTTTTCACATCGATCATTTAAGACGAGTCGACTGTTTCAGTTTTTTCTAGGTGCCATTGGAGCCGCCTCTGCACAACAAGGACCATTATGGTGGGCGGCTCATCACAGACATCATCACCAATATTCAGATACTGAGAACGATATTCATTCACCTGGAATGCGTGGCCTTTGGGAATCTCATATTGGCTGGTTATTCATTAAGCAGTTCATGCCTACTAATTTCAGCAAAGTGAAGGATCTAACTAAATTTCCTGAACTAATGTTTCTAGAGAAATGGCATTATCTGTTCCCGGTTCTTCTTTGTGTAGGATTGTTTTTTCTTGGCGAATACTTCGCTATTAACCATCCACAGTTAGAAACAAATGGCACTCAGTTGATCGTCTGGGGATTTTTAGTCAGTACCGTTCTTCTTTACCATGCAACATTTGCAATTAACTCCATTGCACACCTTGTTGGAACAAAACGATTCGTGACTGGAGATGATAGTCGTAATAATATTTTCCTATCAATTCTGACCCTGGGTGAGGGTTGGCATAACAACCATCACCGATTTCCTTCCGTGGAGAGACAAGGGATCTACTGGTGGGAAATTGATATTACTCACTATGTCTTAAAAATACTGGAGAAGGTCGGCGTTGTTTGGGATCTAGTTCAGCATCCTAAGAGTGCATATCATGCCCCAGCCGCCAATCATTCTTAATGTAATTGCGCTTAACGTCTGCTGGACAGCGTGCGTTTTAGGGCAGGCTTTTGGGTTTCCGTATCTTGGTCCAGCAATTGTTGCACTTTCCATAATAATTCAATTTAGAAAAGCACTAACTGAACCAAAAGTAATATTATTCTTTCTCAAGGTCGCTGTCATTGGTGCCGTTGTCGATATCGTGATCATTAAACTTGGCGGGATGAATTTCGCTTGCTGCTCTATCCTTCCAGAAAATTATCCTTGGTGGATGATTGCGCTTTGGGTCTCATTTTCTACCTCGTATTTCTCTTGCTTATATCGGCTGAGAGACAAGATAATTCTTGGATCAGTGTTAGGCGCCTTAGGAGGAATAAGTGCTTACTACGGAGGAGCCAAATTAAATGCCTTACTACTTGGCGATAACCTAACCAATTCATTAATTATGATAGGCATAGCCTGGGGTGCTGCATTTCCACTACTTGGGGCGCTACACAGGAGAGCCTTTCCTTCACTAACAGCAACTAGTAAAGTTTAACGAGTCATGAAAGTAATTATTTTCTTAGCAGGCATCATCATCGGCATCCTTGTTGGAGCAGGATTTTTAATCAATTACTTCGTTAAACGAGTAGCCAGAGAAGCTAGGTACCGTGACGAAATGAAGAATAGATAGAGGCATGACGAATCCCATCCTCCTGGCATGGATATTTGTAATAGCTAATACCATCTCCGACATAATCAGCAAAATACTGATGCAAAAGGGGAAAAGTCCCTGGTCGATCTGTATCTACGATTCACTGATTGGTGGATTACTACTGACGTTTGTTGTACCGATCCAAGAGATTGAATTACCACCAATCAATGGCGCAGCAGTACTACTTTGCGCAAGTCTGACTTGGGCCACATACCTAATTACAGACTTAAAGGCACTTCACGTTATCGACATTGGAATATCTGGAATTCTAAATACACTAGGGTTAATTCTAATAACTCTTTCCGGAATAATATTTTTCGCTGAAACACTATCAACCTCAGACCTGTTAGGAATAATCCTAATTCTCGCCGGTATATTCGTCGGGGTTAGAATAAGAACTGGTGGCGACAGAAAGGGAGTAACTCTAAGAATCATCGCTTTATTTCTAAGCACTATCGCTATTGTTCTTGATAAGGTAGCAATTTCAATGTCGAGCGCGTACCTTGTTTTATTAAGCGGATATATTGTTCCTGGTATTGCTTGCCTTATCTTCTCTCCAATCACTGTAAGTCAGATATTATCAGAGGTAAAATCAGATGTAAGATTATACCTCATCTCTCCAATCATCTACGCCGCGATTGGTTATGGGTTCATCCTAGGTATCGCCAATGGAAATCTTTGGGAGACTGTTGCTATCGGGCAAGCCCGTCCGCTACTTATTATGTTGCTAGCAACGATTATTCTTAAAGAGAGACAGGATATTGGCATTCGCACAGTCGGAGCAGTAATCTCTTTTCTAGGAGCGTTATTAATTAGCTTAAGATGAATACTTCTATAACTCTTAACTATGGCGAGTCCACAGCTACAGGATCAGTAGAGGTAGTTCATTACTCAATTTCTGAAAGAAGAAGGCGAGCCTTGGGAGTATTCGTTATTGGATTTTTACTCTCTGCTGCTTCTGTAGTCGTACCTATCCTTCACTTCCTGCTTGTACCACTTGGTTTAATAATCACGATCCTATTAACAAAGAATAGATTAAACACAGAAGCAATAATCACGTCTGGAGCTGGAACTTGCCCAGCCTGCCAAGCACCATTTCAAATCATGAAACGGAAGTTTCACTTCCCCTTTACCGACATCTGTGAAAAATGCTCACGAACAATAAATATAGGGACAGGCACGAATTAAGTTAGAAAAATTTGGGTCAGGCCCCTTTTCCCATTATAAAAAACAATTTGTTTTGTAGATAAGAAAAGGGGCCTGACCCTATTTTTCTCAGACTCGAAATTCGTGCCTGCCCCTATATTATCACTGCTCCCGAAGGTAGCCCCAGCTGTGTAATCGATCGGTGTCTTCAACCCAACGATCGCCGATGTCGGTTCGGTAATACATGCTTGGGATGATTATATTCTTAATTCTTGAATAGGCTTGTGCTTGGGCCTGCTTCATTGTTTGCCCAGTACCCACTACTATTAAAACCACACCTGAACTGCCTGCCAAAAACCACTGTCCATTAACGTTCTTCACATCTTCAATATGAATTCCTTCACGTTGTGGTTTCTTAAACAGAATAGCCGCATCCTTTGAATAAGTTTCAAAAGTATTCTCATCATCAAAAGGGTAGGGCGGCACGACGATTCTGACTCCTACTTGAAATCCAGCTTTACCTTTAAATTTCTTCATCTGGCCACGAGGAAGTTCGTAGAGAAACTCACCAATTGGAGTAAGCATTCCTTCTTGTTGAATGCTAATAGTTGGATATCCGAACCGCGCTGTAAACTCTAACGGATATATTCCATTACCATTCACAATACAGTTAAGATCGATGTATCCAACATAACCCTCTTCTTTAAGTTTTCCCTCCATCTTTTTGAGAGTAAGGTTAAACATCCTATTGGGATCACTCCAAAACAT
>CAZYRE010000125.1:1858-7005 GCA_964650155.1 uncultured Bdellovibrionales bacterium | reverse complement strand
CGATAAATATCCATGACCTTCTTGAGCAGTGCCATTCCATCCTTCTTAGAACGCTGGAATGAGTTCCTACCCATTATGCTACCAAATCCACCACCCGCATTGATTGCGGATACTTCGGCCATGATTTCATCATCTGATTTTGCTGGCCCACCAGAGAAGATAACAATTCTCTTCCCACCAAAAGAGCTCTGCACAACATGACTAATTCGATCGGCTAAAGAATCAATCTTAATGTTGTATTTTTGATAAGCCTTCTTTGCTTCTTCTTGCTCAATGTGAACAGTCGGAGGTTTTACCTTGATAATCTGAGCACCAAGCTGTGCTGCAATCTGTGCGGCGTAAGCAACTACGTCAATTGCGGTCTCACCGTCTTTGCTTAAGCCCTCGCCTCTTGGATACGACCAAAGCACTACCGGCATTCCGTAGCTACGGGCTTCTTCCCCCATCTCGCAAATCTCCTGATACATCTCTTTCTTAAAAGAAGATCCAGGATAAATCGTAAATCCAATCGCAGTAGCTCCAACCTGTAGGGCCTCTTTTACTGAACAGGTAATAGCTGGCACTGGATTTTTTCCGTTATGCAAAGAATCCGAATTATTTAATTTCAAAATGATGGGAATTCGACCGGCGTAGTCATATGCAGCTGCTGCCACCTGCCCATAAGGCGCGGCATAGGCATTACACCCTGACTCAATGGCTAATTCAAAGTGATAAGCTGGGTCGTATCCAGCAGGATTTGGCGCGAAGCTGCGGGCTGGGCCGTGCTCAAAACCCTGATCGACAGGTAAAATTACGAATTTTCCCGAGCCTGCCAAAGTACCTGTATTCATTAGGCGATAAAGATTCGCTAATACCGCATTATTTTCCGACCGATACCAACTTAGGATCTCTCGAACACGGGAAGTGGTCATGGCAAAGCCTAAAAAAGGGTTGAGCCCAGATGGAGTTTTATAACGAACTCCCCAGGAGATCAACGGTTTAGAAGGGTTAAGTCCCTAAGGGTTTGATTAAGGTTAGGTAGACAAGGCTGTGAAAGCGGGTTTATTCACACGAATCTTGTTTTTAGTGTTCTGCTATAGCTGCGCACTAATAGATCCTTCCTTTGTCTCTGCAGAAAAGAAATTAGGACCACTAGATAAACGCCAGCCGATGGCAAGCTATAGAAGTAAACCACTTGCACTCTCAGGCGGCGGGCAGTTGATGCTAATCTCACCAAAAGAGTGGTTCCCCTTAGCAGAGCAGTTATCTAATTACTTACAAGAAACCCATAATCAGTTTACCAAGATGTACGGTCCCATCCCAGCGGTCGAAACGACTCTTAGATTAATAGAGGCAGAGACATTTTATAAAGAAACAGGTGCGCCAAATTGGACAAACGCCATGTACTATAAAGGGGTGATGAGTATACCTCTTTCACTTGATGAGCCAGTGGAGATTGATGACCTCTTCCGTTCCGTTCGTCATGAATACACACATGCGGTCATTAATGCTCTTAGTGCTGGGAGATGTCCTGGTTGGTTGGATGAAGGTTTGGCCCAAGAGTCAGAAGGAAGCGTTAATCCAGCATTAGAACCAGCTCTTAAAAAGTGGCTTTATTTTAATCCTCCAATTTCTCTGGATCTTCTTCAAGGCGGGTTTACTAAGCTTGAATCCCGAATGGTGGCACCTGCGTACGGTCAATCCCTTTTTGCTGCTCGTAGTGTAGTTTCCACTTTTGGCTTTGAAAATATCCGAAAATATTTTGATGCATTAAGGGAAGGCAACACAAAATCAGCCGCATTTACTGAGAGTTTCGGAGTTAGCGAATCTGGATTCGAAGCAGCCTTCGGTAAACAGGTAAAAAGGTGGGCATTCGGTGCTGAGCATTTAAAAGTCGCCGAACATGCCGAGCACAATCACTCTGACTTTGGCGATGCTCAACGCGGCGAACTAGCCTGGTAGTTTATTTTGCTTTACTACGACTCTTAATATTCACAACTTCAACAAATAACGAGAAGCCCATAGCGAAGTAAATATAGGCGCGATCTATATGTTGGCCTAAACCATCAGCTACAAGCATTACGCCTATTAACAGAATAAATGAAAGTGCCAGTGTTTTTAGGGTTGGATGACGATCAATAAAGGTATTAACTACTTTAGTAAAGGCAAGCATAACGCCCATAGCGATTATTATTGCAGCCACCATAATAGCCATTTTTTCTGACATACCAATTGCAGTAATCACGGAATCAATGGAAAAGATCATATCAATTAATAAAATCTGAAAAATGACTGAGCCAAATGAGGCTTTCTTGCCGCCTTGAATATCTGAATGATGATCATCCCCTTCTGTTGCTTTATGAATCTCTACGGTAGCTTTGCCGATGAGAAATAATCCTCCTGCTAGAAGCAGTAAATCTCGACCAGAAAATCCATGATTAGCTAACTGAAAGAGTGGCTCAGAGAGTTTCATTATCCAGCTAAGGCAGAAGAGTAAGCCAATACGAAAAACCATTGCCAAGGTCAGACCGATAACACGAGCTTTGTCTTGAAGTTTCTTTTCAACTTTCTGAACAAGTATTGCTATGACTACTAGATTATCAATGCCTAAAACTATCTCCAGCGCGGTCAATGTTAGAAGAGCTATAAAATTATCAACCGTTAGTAATTCCATAAAAGCTCTTATAAAGTTAGGCCTTAGCAATCCTAGATTGTGCTCTAGATCTGGCTATAATTACAAAAATTACTGCGGTCAGAAAGGGCGCAAAAAATAGCAGCAGAAACTCCTGATACTGAGTGAGACTAGGATGATTCTTTGATTGCATCACCAAATAGATTATGTACGCCATGTAGCAAAGAAGAAAGTTAAAACCGCGCCAACGGGAGAGAGTTGAACCTACAAAAAATGGCATGCACATAAGTGAGCAAAGAATCATGATCGGAATGTCGAAGGCTAAAGCTTGCTGAGCAACTGATACTGGAAAGATTGAAGCACTTATTCCTAGCACTCCAATAAGATTAAAGATGTTGCTTCCGATTATATTTCCAACTGCAATATCCCGTTCTCCTCTGTAACTGGCAACAACTGATGTCATAAGTTCCGGCATCGAAGTACCGACAGCCACGATAGTAAGACCAATGACTAATTCACTCACACCAAAAAATTTGGCAATCTCAACAGAACCTGAGACGAAATAATCGGCTCCAACTATTAGAAGTAATAGTCCAAAAGCCACCCGTCCAACTTCTAAATAAGTAGAGGTTTTCTCTTTTTGGCTGAGAATCTCACCATCAATGTTTAGCTCAACTTGAGAACTACTCCCCTCTTTTAATCCACGACGGACTGTTGTCCAGGTATAAACGATGAGTCCTACCGTTAGTAGAATTCCATCGAATCTACTTAGCACCCCATCCATGGCTAGAAAGTAACTGACAAAGGAAACCACCAATAAAATCGGTAGTTCTAGACGTATAATTTGTAAATGAACAGAAAGAGGTGCAACGATGGCACTAAGCCCAAGAATCAACCAAACATTACAGATATTACTACCAACTACATTCCCTAAAGAGATATCGGCCTGTCCAGCCAATGCTGCCTTGGCACTAACTGCAAGTTCAGGAGTACTGGTTCCGTAAGCTACAACAGTTAAGCCAATTACCAAACTTGGAACGCCTATACTTAGAGCTAATCGGGCTGCCCCTTTTACTAAAAAATCTGCACCAACGGTTAGAACAATTAGTCCGCCTACTAAAGAGAGAACTGCTGTTAATGTCATCGAGTCACAAGCCTTTGATTTCGAGTTTTACTGATAATTAGGGAGAGAAAGAATACTACAGTTGCAACTAATGTAATTGTGGCCCCAGGTGCAGCATCAAGGAAAAGTGAGAGAAGTATACCTACCTCTGTCACAAAAATACCGATAATTCCGGCCAAAAGAACGGCTCTATCGAAATCACGGGAGAACTGTAGTGCCGTTGCCGCAGGAGCAGTAATTAACGCTGTCCCCAAAATAATCCCAACAACTTTGATAGAGATGACGGTAACAACAGAGAGCAATATCAAAAGAAGATAAGTTAATTTCTGAGCCGGAATCTTTGCTATTATTGCTTGATCTGGATCAAAGGCAGAGAGCATTAATTCCTTCATAAATAAAAATACTATAATTAACACTACGGCTCCAAAACTAAGACTCATTACCAAATCATCTTTGGAGAGCGTGAGAATACTGCCGAATAGATAGCCAACCACATCTACTCTGGCATCAGAAACAAAACTCATTACAACAACACCAAGCGCCATCGAAGCGGCCAAAAATACACCGATACTAGTGTCCTCTTTAATTCGGCCCATATCGCTAACTTTTCCGATTAGCACTGCCACCAATGCACAGAAGATAAGTGCACTACCGAAAGGTGAAACCCCAAATAGAAGTCCAAAGGCAACGCCAGCAAAAGCGCTGTGGGAGATACCCGCACTTATAAAGGCAAGTCCTCTGAGGACCACAAAAACACCCATTACAGAGCAGATAAGACCAATCATAGCCCCAGCTAACATAGCTCGCTCAACAGATGGCACAGAGAGTAATTCCAACATTTTATTTACCCTTTACCCCCTTATCATCACAGCATCCTTCTGCATGTCCATGAACGTGCACATGTGGCACTTGGCAATGAGAGAATGCAAATATCTTTTCGCCGTACATAGAATGTAAAGCCGTGTCTGTTAGGGCTTCATCTGGACGACCATGAGAAACAAGTTTCCTATCAAGGCAGAGTAACGTATCTACCCCCTTTGAAAGTACGCTCATATCATGGGAAACAAAGATGATGGCCATTCGCTGTTTTAGTTTTGCGAGCAAGTCGTAAAGGGATTCCTTAACTCCAGCATCAACTCCAGAGGCCGCTTCATCAAGAAGTAGAATGCCAGGCTCTCCCGCTAATGCTCGTGCCAAAAATACCCTTTGCAGCTCTCCGCCAGAGAGATCTTCCAGAGATCTCTCTGCCAAAGCAGTTAGCTCAACAAGGTGCAAAGCTTCATCAACAGCTGCGTAATCATTATCTTTTGGTCGTTTAAGCCAACCAATCCTATGACCGTATCTTCCAGTTAGAACTGCTTTTCTAACTGATAAAGGAAAGTTCTTCTTACTAAAAAAATCTTGTGGCACGTA
>CAZYRE010000125.1:0-1758 GCA_964650155.1 uncultured Bdellovibrionales bacterium | reverse complement strand
GCTTTTGACATCGCCTTAACATTTCGGCGCAAAAGCTCCGGGTAACTTTCCTGCCCATCACCCAAGGCATCAAGTGTGACCAGCCGAGAACCGGTATCAGCCAAGAAGGAATTAACTAAATCTAACGGTTCATGTACTTCACGGAACAAAACCTTATGAAGAGGATCTTTTGCTAATTCATAAAGCCTAGCAGTGGATTTTGCACCTAACTCCCTACCGTGTTCAGACCTTAATGAGCCAAGTTCGTTTAAGATGAACCTTCTAGCAAAGTAACTCCATGTTGGGTGACTAGAGAAATATCCTCGCCGGTGCCAAGTGTTAACAGCCTGATCTATCTCTTCCTCAAGTGAAGTTAGCTCTTTTTCAAACTTTGCCAACCGTTCCTGACTACCAGCAATGTTCAGGGATATCAGTTTGCCATTTAATTCCCTAGCAAAGAATCTTATCGCTTCAGGATCTAGCCAGTAGTGATTATTATGTTTTATTTGTTGATAGTCAGAGGGCAGAGAATCATTAATTGATACTATTTTTGACTGATCAATGTTTCTGCTCCACGG
The DNA here is from genome assembly GCA_964650155.1 of uncultured Bdellovibrionales bacterium. Taxonomy (GTDB): domain Bacteria; phylum Bdellovibrionota_C; class UBA2361; order UBA2361; family J135; genus JAWXBT01. Next base: position 1,201 of record CAZYRE010000125.1, on the reverse strand, counting down.
CTCATAACCGCCACCTACAAGTAAAACAAGGGAAGACTTTTCAATCTCTGCCGCTTGACTTGGTTTTAAATCAAAAGAGTGAGGATCACTCATTCGATCAATCAAACTTCTGATTATAACCTTATCTCCGGCCAAAGCTTTCGCCACAGAGGCAAGTGGAGGGATACTACTGACGATGACTATCTCTTCAGTATTCCTTTTGGATGAGCTATCTGTGCAACCAATCGCGCCTGCACATAAAAACGCAGCTAGCAGATAATTTAATAATTTGGCCCACATATAAGCACCCTTATAACACCGCGAAATAACTTATGGAATGGGTCTTGCTCTAGTACCAAGGCTTTGTGTCTTGTATATTCATGCCTCTGCCATCTTTGGAGGAGTATATGATCCGAATTATTCTGCTAACCTTCTCAATTTTTGTTATCCCCCTACATGTCTTAGCCGACATAACTTCCATAACAGGCACACTAAAGCTTCAAAAAATTGTTTCAGGTCTTAAGTATCCAGTTGGAATTGCCAATGCCGGAGATGGATCGAATAGATTATTCATAATTGAACAATCTGGTCGGGTAATGATCGTAAAAGATGGCGTCCTACTACCAACACCATTTCTTAATATTCATAAAAAACTCCCCGTATCAGAAAAAATACCAACTGGGGATGAGTCTGGTCTTTTGAACATAGTTTTCCATCCTAACTTTGAAAATAACTCAAGATTCTTCGTCTATTACGTAGATACAAACAACGATGTCAGAATTTCTGAATTTACTGTTTCTGATAATCCCGATATTGCCAATCCACATCCAGTACAAAATATTTTAAAAGTATCTCACCCAGAACCATTCAAAAACCATTACGGTGGATCTATGGTATTTATCGATGGACTACTCTATATAGGCGTTGCCGATGGTGGCGGTATTGGGGATCCTGCTCATAACTCTCAGAACAAGGATACTCTACTAGCAAAAATATTACGTATCGATGTTGATAATCCAAGCGATGGGAAACACTACGGCATACCGAATGACAACCCATACGTTGGTATTTCCGGCAAAGATGAAATTTACGCCATCGGCGTTAGAAATCCATGGCGCATGAGTTATGACCCGGTCAATGATGAACTATTCGCTGGAGATGTTGGTCAATTCCACTACGAAGAGATCGATTTAATCGAGAAAGGACATAATTACGGGTACAA
>CAZYRE010000124.1:800-7038 GCA_964650155.1 uncultured Bdellovibrionales bacterium | reverse complement strand
ATAGTCTTGTTGGTGTTTACATCTAAAACTTGGGTGGGGTTAAGGGATGTATTGTAAGAGATAACTTGAGTATTACCAGCTGGGTCTTCTAGCTCGGTTAGTCTGCCATTTACATCAAAAGTATAGATGTAGTTTCCAAATTTCTCGATGGATTCAGGTGCACCTGCATTTGTAAGGGTAAAGCCTGTAAGAGGGCTATATATAAGTGTTGAAAAGACGCTTGGGCCCGGTGTTGGGGATGATGTAGTGGGTCCAAAATCTAATTCCCTTCCGTCCCCATCTACTACCATCCAGTGGCTTGTAGGATCGTTAGGAATAAATCCTTGGGTGACTCTGATGCCGTATGAGAATGACGCGTTACCAAGTGGACCAACGTAGTTGGGGAATGAAGTTTGGGAATTAATATGAATGTTATTTTTAAGAGGGTATCCTCTTGTACGAACAGGATCTGAATACATCAGACTTAAATTTCCAGAGCTTGGATCTACGGATGCTCCAAACTCACCATCTCCTCCGCAACTTGGGGAATCGTATCCAGGACGAATATTACGAACAGGACCTACAGAGAAGGAGGTGGAGGTAGAAGCTGTGGCACCTTCATTATCAGTTACTTCTAGCTCTACAAGGTAAAAACCTGGAAGTGCGGTAAATGAAATTTGTGGGGTTGTGTATGTAGCAACTCCTGACTCGGTCGTAACTCGCCAAACAGTGCTGCAGATTCCGCTTTGTGGAGTTGTGCCGCCATTGTCTGGATCGTAAGAGAGACTTGAAAAGTCTACCGTGTAGCCCATTGGGGGATTAGTAGTTGACTGGCCAGCAACTAGAGGGCCATCAATTAGTGCTTCTGGATCATCAGTACCAAGTTGAGGAGTAAAAGAAACCGTTCCTTCAGCTATTCCTACTCCAGCAAGGGATCCGTACAGAGTACCTGCTCCGAATGTACCGCTAGAAAAGAAAGGATAATAAAGAACTCCTGGATAAGCTGAAAATGGATATGTTCCTTGGGTGCCGCAGCCAACGTTAATAACTTCACTACTTCCGCCAGAGCCTGCGTTAGATGTGTTCCCTGCTCCCGGTAGGTCTGCACTGATTGCCGGAGCATTGTAGGGAGTAAATGTTACGGAAGAAGAATGAAGGCCGTCGTTATTCTGGTTTGAAACGTTAGCGGAGTAAGTTGAAGCGAGAGTTATTGTGCCAGGAGTTTTGGTGTAACCGATAACTTGGTAGAGAGCAAAAATATCACTGGCTCCTTGGGAATTATAAGTTCCTTGCTGCTCTGATTTAGAAAAGAGACTGATGCCACCGCCACTAGCACCACCACTAAAGGTAGCACTTCTATTACAAGTTGGAGTATTAGCTGGGTTTGTCTGATCCCAGCCTCCCTCAACTAATGTCCAGTCTTGAAATGGTGGAACCGACTGGACTCCGCCGCCAAATGTTCGGACCTCCCAGAGGAATTGCGGAGCTGTTGGTTGAGAGTAACCGGAGGACGAGAATACCGCTGAAAATATTACAGCAAATACTGCGAATTTAGAAAAGATCCCCTTACTACCGAACATGAATTAAGGATTTTAATTGGAGGTGGTAAGCTAATCAACTAAATATTAACTACGCAAAAAAATTCGCGGATCGGCAGCGTCCCCTTTAGTTAAGGCTTAGTTACTCGTAAATATGACGCTCTGCTGCAAATCTCTCTTTGCAACCATTAGTTAGTTCTTCGACGACTTCATCGATACTTTCAGGAAGGATCCCTAAGTATTGTGCAACTCGTTTAATCTTTCCATTTATATCAGGATATCCGGCAAATACCCCTATTCCTGCTCTTGTAGCTAAGAGATTAGCGAACTGAACAATCGCTGTTTTTTCCTCAACACCAGTCTGTGGCTTTGGTCCGGTGAGATCGTCCTTACAATGAAGAATTACTTGGCAAGAATCCTCAGAGAAATTCCACTTTTTAGCAACTAAAGCGCCAAGTAATGGATGCGTATAACCAAAGAGTTTGAACTCTGCAGCCGCATACTCAAGATGCTCTGTTTCTACAAGATCGAGCACCTTATCGTACTCTTTTGCGATCTGATCCAAAAAGGCAAGCTGACCTAAGTTAGATAGCAGACCTAAAAGAAAGATCTCATCCCGATAAGTCTTTTTTAGTTTTGTTGCAATTATCACAGAGGCGATAGCAGTACCGACTGAATGATACCAAACCATTTTATTTGCTTCGCTAGTATTCCGCTGAATCTTCTTTAACGCGGCTGCAGTAATAACACCTTTTAACGTTTTAAATCCTATTAATGTCACTGACTGAGAAATGGTATTGATCTGACGTTGTCTTGCAAATAATGCAGAGTTTGCGATTTTAAGAACAGACGCTGCTAGCGCTGGATCCCCTGTCATGACCCGTTCGATTTCGGGAGTAGTTGTTTCTGGACGCTCAACCATGCCGAGTAATTTTGTTGCCACATGTGGCATAGGTGGAAGATCGTCAACAAGAGCTACTATCTGTCTCCAGTCTTTGCCGGGAGATATAAATTCTTGATACTGAGAAGGAATTCCTTGAGAAGTCATACCCTGAGTATCGACCTCTTTTGACTAACCATTTAGGGAACAAATAGAAACCGGAGTTTATTGAATCAAACAATGGTTTTCATCCAATTCCAGGCGGATTTAACCATTACTTCTAAACTTGAGAAATGAGGCTCCCAACCTAACTCAGAATAAATCTTAGATGGAGAAGCTACTAAACTTGGGGGATCTCCGGGCCTTCTAGCTGAGTACTTTGTATTAATTTTTTTACCTAATACATTTTCTACTGTTGTAACAACTTCATTTACTGAATGGCCGTTTCCACCGCCTATATTATAAGTTGATCCAGGTTGCCCATCTAACAACTTCTCTAATCCTAATAAGTGAGCTTGAGAAATGTCCTGCACATGTACGTAATCACGAACACAAGTACCATCAGGAGTAGAGTAATCATCCCCGTAAACATTGAGAGGTGTACCTCTAGCTGCGGCTATAATAGCAAGTGGAATTAGGTGTGTTTCAGGATCGTGCTTTTCACCGATAGTGCCACTCTCGTCAGCGCCAGCAGCATTAAAATATCTAAAAATCATAGACTCAAAACCTTCCGCTGTTCTTAGGTCAGAGAGGATATTTTCAACAACTAACTTGGTCCATCCATAAGGGTTAATAGGTTTTAACTCAGAATCCTCTGAGATCGGCACTCTTTTGGGCATTCCATATACAGCGGCAGTAGAAGAGAATATAAGTTTTTTAATTCCATGAGCGCGCATTGCTTGTAGTAAACTTAAGGTACCTCCAACATTATTCAGATAATACTTTGCAGGATCGGAAACGGACTCACCTACCTGAGTAAAAGCAGCAAAGTGCATGACTGCTTTAAAATCAGTCGAGGAAAGAACTTCTTTCATAAAGATAGGATCGCCAGTGTGGCCGAGATGAATTGGGACTCCCAATTTATGAGCGATGTCTTTGTTACCAGTTGAGAAGTTATCCAAAATTACTGGATTAAATCCTGCGCGTTTTAGATCAAGGGTCACCTGACTGCCAATATATCCGGCACCTCCAGTCACTAGAATTGATTCCCCATTACCCCTAACTTTCACGCCTTTTTACTCATTTTGCTATCTTCTTCGAATCTATTTAGCTCACTTACTTTTTTTGTAATGGCTGGGTCAAACACCTTGCCGTTCATGGCAATGTAAACTCCCTCTGGGAGTGATTGCAATGCACCTAGTGCAAAACCAACGTTGAAAGTTGCATCACTATCCCTAAAACGTGCTGGCTGTAGCGCTCCTGTAAAAACAACTACTTTATCTTTTAAATCACCCAAGGCTTGGGCGGAAAGTACCATGGTATCAGTCCCGTGAGTCACTAGTATGTGTTTCTCAGGGGAAGCGGCGACTCGATCCCTTAACAGTGCTCGATCGTTATCATCCATATCGAGGCTGTCTTTCTTCATCACAGGTTCAATTTCATACTCGAAACATACATTTGCTTCTGTGAGCATACGAGTCACTAAAGATTCTCCAACTTCATATTGACTCTTCGCATCGAAATACACTTTGTCGATAGTTCCACCTACGGTGTAGATTTTAATCTTCACTCTATTCCTTCATTAATAATTATCTTTGGAAAGGAAATGAACAGTGTGAGCTGCTTTTGAAAAGCCCGCTGACAAGGATAAAAGTGCCGTAAATTATGAATGGGTGCAAGGTCTTAGGAGATATGAAATCATCACTAAATTCAGTGGTTTATTGAAATCACATATAGGACTACACTATGCAATAACACCAATATGTCCGAGCAAAAGACCGCAGAGGTTCCAACAACAAACACCCCAAAAGAGGTGGAGCCTACAAGTCTCTTCTTCTCAGAGCAGTGTAAGGACCTCGCTCGTGAGGTAACGCTTGGTGGTCCAAGTGCTCAAAAGGCTCAAGAAGCAGAGCGCGAAGCCGTTCACGCTATAGTCGAAAAGGTTACAGATCAAGTTTCATTAGATGTAAAGATTAATACTCCTTCTAGTACAGAAGAAATTAGAGCAGAGCGAGCTAAACTCACGGCTGAGGTCACCTCAGAGGTACGTGAAGCTTTTGGCCCAGTAGCCACAAAACAGGAGCTAGATGCTAGAATTGAAACGTGGCGATCTGAGAATATTAATGAAACTCTAGAGGCCGAGCACCGCGCCGCTGAAGAAGCTCGTCAAAAAGAAGAAGAACCCTCAAAAGATCGTACCATCCTTGACCTTATTATAGATAAGATTCTTGAATTACTTGGCCTAACTGAGCCTAAAACCCCTCCAACTAAGCAAAAAAATAAGGAAGACAAGGATAAAGACTCCGAAAAAGATGACAAGGAACCCTTACTAATTAGGTTACTAAAAGCCGTTGGATTACTAGAATAATTTTCTTTCCTAATTTCTACTGCTCTTAAACTATGCTATTCTTCTCAGATGCCTTTTGAAGCATCAGAAAGTTTATTCCGAATCAAAGATTTCCTTGAGCGGGTTGCTATTCGCACCACTATCGAGAAAGGTGACGCGCTCGCTCGCGCATCCGCAGTGACTGAGTGTTACAAAGATGGTGCAAAGATAATTGGCCACATTAAAGATGACGGTGCAGAAGTTTGTTCTTCCTGCCTATATGTTCTCTCTCCGAATGAAATAGATCCCTCTTGTACCTGTCCGGTTGGCAAACTTTCTGGCGAGAATAAACAATGGTGCGAACACAGTGTAGCCCTACTTCTTACTGCAGCAGATACAGGTATATTTGAATCACTAGGCGGATTCGATGCCCCTGAAAGTATGCTGCGCCCCCACATCTCTTCACCAAAAGAGATTGCTCTAACTCTGGGTGAGATTATTGGGAGTGAGCCGCTTTCAATACCCAAACAAGAAACTCATACAGAATTTACTATCTCCATAGGAATTCGACACGGCGGGCTTATTCTACAACCAAAACTAAATGGTGAAGTATTTGTTCCCCAGCTATTCGAGCAAACAGTACTGAAAGTTTCCAGAACTTTAGATGGATTACTCCTTGAAAGGATTAGTCGTGACGGAATCTGGGACGAAGACAACCAGGTTTGGTCTGTAAATGGCAGCCAATCGATAGAGATTATCCTCGGTATATTACGGGAATATGAAGCTCTTACCTGGCTTGGAAGATCTGGAAAAGAAAAGGCTAAGAAAGAAATAGTTAAATTTGATGACTCACCGTTAGAAGCAGAAGCAACTCTTGAATGGACAAAAGGTGAAGTAACCATCACCATGAATTGGCTCTACAAGGGAAAGCCAATTACTGATGTTGAAGTAATTGGAAGTGGCCCCCACTGGGCAGTTATTGGATCCTCCATTTTAAAAGTTTCCGCTTCCGCCTCTAGGATCTCTTCCCTATTCCCACATGATCAGCCAATTACTATCCCAAAACGAACATCTGGTCCGTTGGTAGAGTTGTTCAGTAATAGCCCTACTCTCCCTGAGAATATTAAGGTGATTAATCCTCACCTAATGCCAACACCTAAAGTGATGGCACCAACGCCTATTTTGGATCTACGCCTGCAAACTGGTCCCTCTGCAGGCGCTGGTATAGAGATCATCGCACTTGTAACGTTTGAATATCCTGAAGCTACCAGCGACACCGAAGTTTATCTTCCTGATAGAGCAAAAGAGAACGATGCTTTTCTAATCCTAGAGCAGATCGGATTCTCATACGATCCA
>CAZYRE010000124.1:0-790 GCA_964650155.1 uncultured Bdellovibrionales bacterium | reverse complement strand
TCGTTAAGGATGACGAACCCCATGTCATTAATCTTCTTGAACAGGTCGGATTCTCGTATGATCCGGCCACCAGAAGATATCGTATCAGCGACGACAAAGCCCTTGACCTAATTGATGCTGGCCAAAAAGTTTTTCCATCTGATTGGGAGATCCGTGGATTTAAGGAGCTAAAGAAAGGGATCAAGTTTGCAGATTTAGCTCTGAATGTCTCGGTAGCAGAACCCTCTGACAAAGAATGGACAGGGGAAGATTGGTTTGATTGTCATGTGGCCCTAACCCAAAATGGCTCTGCTGTGCCACTTAGTGCTTTATTCAAGCACGAATCTACAAATAGCGATCGCTGGGTTCAACTTGATGGCGGTGCTTTTGCTCGAGTTCCTGGGGAAAGCTTAATACAACTCCGTGCTGCCTTAGGAGCTATTAATTCTAGCTTCTGGATGAGTAATAATTTACGCACTCGACTAAGTCCTGCCCAGACTGTTGGACTCTCCGGTCTAGATAAAAGGATGCGAGTTAATCTAGATGCTTCCGGTGAAGTAAAAAAACTTCTCCGAAAAGTCGAGAACTTTAGAGAGATCGAATCAATTCCTGTTCCTAAAAAGTTTAAAGGCAAACTTCGCCCTTACCAGAAGCAGGGATTAGATTGGCTGAATTTCCTTTATGAATTCGGCTTCGGTGGAATCTTGGCTGATGAGATGGGTCTTGGTAAAACTGTTCAGACCCTCTCCTTTCTCCAACATCTAAAAGACAATGGAAACAAAAAGCCGACTCTTATCGTCGTTCCTACTTC
>CAZYRE010000123.1:0-7079 GCA_964650155.1 uncultured Bdellovibrionales bacterium | reverse complement strand
GCCATCCTCTTGGTTGATAATAACTGTAATCAGTAGCAGTTCCGTTACCTCGCTTCTCTTTAGTTAACTTACTTTCGCGGTCATAGGAGTAAGTTACTGAGTCAGAGAAGTTATTTTCTACTTTGGATAATCTGCCAGCCTTGTCGTAAGTGTAACTCCAGGAATAAAGGGGTCAGACCCCTTTATTCCTTTATTTTAATAAGGGAGCTGTCCCCATTAATTGTTGCCAATAATAACTTCGACGCGGCGGTTGCGGCGACGGCCGGTTTCGGTGGAGTTGGAGGCGATTGGATCATTTTCACCGAGACCTTTAACATAAACTCTCTCGCGATGAATGCCATCGTGGACAAGTTCGTGGGCAACTGACCAAGCACGATCTTCGGAAAGCTTTTGATTGTAGGTCAGCGTTCCGACAGAATCAGTATGTCCCTCAACATAAATGGAGCGATCACCAATACCAGAAAGCACTTCAGTAATGTCCTTAGCTGTGCGTTTGGCATCTCCTGTTAACTTGGCACTACCAAATTCAAATAGAACATCTGGAAGATTTACTACGACTCCTCGCTCTGTGCCACGAGCATCAGCCCCGCGCCGACGAAGCTCTTCAATTAAACGGCGATTTTCTTGCAGAACCTCTTCTTGTCTTGCTATCCCTTGTTCACGATTAGCAATCTGTCTGTCCTGCTCCTCAACCACTCCACCTAGAGCGCCACCACCAAGAAGCCCGGCTGCGGCTCCAATAGCTATCCCGGCTCCAGTATTTCCAGTTTCATGCCCGATGATTGCGCCGAGCCCGGCACCTAGTGCTCCACCAGTGAGAGCGCCCGTCCCTGTCTTTGACATATTTTGTCCCTGACAGCCTGGTAAAACTATGGCGATTAAGAGGGCTGATATTAGTAACTTAGAAATGCGCATAAAAACTCCAACTGAACTCTAGTGATTAACTTTTTTAAGGTTGCTTGAAGCTGTCGTATTGGCAGGTGACAACCTCAAAGCCTCTTCAAACTCATACTTGGCATCCTCTTTCCTATTGAGAGAAAGATAAAGCTCACCAATCTTGTTGTGATACCCACTGTTACCTGGGCAAAGCCTTAGCGCCCGACGATAATGAAAAAGTTTATCAGAGACATCTTCTTGAAGTTCACCTTTTTTAATTTCGGCGTCAGCTTTACCACAATCGCCACTCTGAGCAGGTGAAACACTAGCAACAGTATTTGTTACGGGAACTGAAGTAGTTTTAGTATTCTGGATGCTACGCTGCTTCCAGACAGAAGATTGAGTCTCCTGCTTCTGACTAACTTTAGGAGCAACTATTGTTCTTTGAATAGCAGCCCTCTCTTCTGGTGCCCTGAACGAAGGTTCTGAAGAAGTGTCCCGGAATGTAATTGTATCCTGACCTATACGGCGTAACTCCTGAATCTCGGATTGCTGACTTGAGATGATCCTTTGTTGTCGCTCAATCGCCTCATCTTGTCTTTGCATAACCTCTTCATGTGCCTGAAGAGCGTTACCTACGGCTCCACCAGCAGCAGCGCCGGCTAAGGCACCAATTGCAGCACCACCTAAAGCATCACCAGTTTGACTGCCGACAATAGCTCCCATTCCGGCACCTAAAACACCACCCGTAGTAGCGCCGATAGTTGTAGTCTCCCCAGGCTGTGTGCAACCTGTGACCAATAAGGTTACAAGAGCAAAGCTAAGGCCAACAGGATTAATTTGTCTCATACTTCTTAAACCTCTGATCGTGATATTCTTGTCTCTTTAAATCTTGCAACTCTTTTTGCTGTCGCGCAATTTCTCGGCGCTGGATTTCGAGTCGCTTTTCTTGCTCAGGACTTAGACGAACATCGGACTCGACTTCGGCTGCAACCACAGAGCCTGCAATAGATCCAGCTATAGCACCGACTGCGGCTCCTCCAGCTGTACTTCCGACAGAGTGTCCAACGACTGCCCCTGTACCAGCTCCGACGACAGCACCACCGACGGCACCCTGCTCCTCTGGGGAGGAGGCACTACAGCCTAAAATAAAAACAAGAGAAAATATGATTATGGAAAACTGCTTCATAAACTACTCCACATTAGATACTGGCACTGCTTGAAGAATCAGCGCATCAAATGATCGTACAAAGTAACGACCTAGGCAAGAAGATTGCTTGAGGCTACTCGATGGGGTCGCCGAAAGACAATCACAAAAACACCGAGGCATATTGCGCTATCTGCTATATTGAATGCTGGCCAATGATAGCTTCCAAAATAGACGTCCAGGAAATCGACCACCATGCCCAAACGAACTCTATCGATAATATTACCGACCGCCCCACCTAAAACTCCGGCCAAGGCCATTTGAGCAACGATATCGTGGCGATACTCTTTGATGAAAAAATAAAGAACGGCCCCAAGTGCAATTACCGTGGTGGCAGCCAAAGCGACGTACCGAATAGAATCAGGCAAACCGGACATTATGCCGAAAGCAGCACCGGGATTATAGGTCAGGATAATATTAAAAAATCCTGGCACGACTGAAATCACATCTCCTACTGCAAGTCTTGATTCGATTAAGATCTTTGTCAGCTGATCAAGAAAAATAACAATAAAAAAAGAGGCGGGTATTCGCCATCGATCCGTCATGCTGGTCCCTTTAGAATTTCTGTTGGCAATTCAACTGTCATGATACGACCACTCTTATCTCCGACAAAGAGGCCTCGTCCAGGTAGAAAAGTAGCAGCAACTAGGTCAGGCATCGAGATCTCTTTTTGCAAAACAAAGTCATGCTGTATAGATTTTCTTTTAATTGTCATCGGGCCACCTTCTGAAGACACGTCAGTTGGAAGCGCGGTGGGATTAGCGCTAGCCATAGCAGCCATCCAAGCTCTCTTTTTAACCTTTTCCTCTACAATTGCTTCATAACTATGAATGCCCCAGGTCTTCAGTTTTCCGTCTTTTCCAACAGTAACGAGCCTGATCTCACTATCTTCACGAGGCTCAACGGTTAAAGAAACTATCTGGCCATCGTGTGCTTTAACGGAATTTTGAAGGAGTATTCCTTTCAGCTTCCAAAGCTCTAAATTCCCGTCCTGAAGTGCGAGTATAAGGAACTGACCTGAAGGATCCAGCGCAATCTGATCAACGCTCACTCCCCCACCTGGTCTAATCGGGGTACGGATGGTCTTAGTAGTGAAAAATCGTTGGCCAGAGATATTCTGATCGTACTTACCACCATACTTATCAGTACCGTACTTCTGCCAAGCTACAACTTCACCTCTTAAGTCAGAAGCAAAAAAGAACTTCCCACTTTGATGAAAAGCAACTGTGGCTACGGCTGCGCCGAGTCCTGGATAACGGTGCAATAACCGCTCTGGGTGGTTTTTCTCCATACCTAGAAGCTGATCATGAAATCGCCAAAGATAAATCATGCCGTCTGCACCACCGATCAGAAGGGATTCTCCATCTGGCGAAAATTCAAGTGCTGTAATTCTCGTATCGAGGCGAGAAAGTCTCATTGGGGCAAGCCCACCCGAGATATCACTCACTACTATTCCAGCGGCTTCCACGCTGGCTACCAACCCTCGGACAGGAGAAAATGCATTTACATCTATAACGGGGGCTACTTCTCCTACCAAATAAGGACGATTATTGTGTTCCAACCATCTTGCCAATATTCTTCCATCTTTTCCTATACTTACTAGGAAAGGCTGGCTATCTTGTGTCTCTAAACCAAAAAGACCACGAAGGCCCTGATCCAATTCACCTTTAGCCAATTCTAGCTTCCTAGTATCAAGACTGACCTGGGGCTCTGGCCTAGGTAGAGGAGTTGGGGGCTTATATGGACTTTGAGTCTCAGTCGTGAGAGTATCAGCCTTGCTCGGTTGTGAATCACCGGCGGTCGCGGACGCTCCTACATTTATTGATTTGGGAGCACACCCTAGGTAAAAAATGACCAGGGAACATAGCATCCCGTATCGGGAGAGCGCTGTTACAGTTCGGACCATATAATTATTTATTAAACGATAATCCATCATACTTAGTTAGAGCGTAGTTTTCTTGAGATACAGTCATTTTCCAAAAAATCTATTTTCGTTTTACTTATACAACCTTCTAAGGAAGAGGGAAAACATACATGAGAGATGATAGCACAGTTGGCAATCTAATACCGGTTGCCGAAACATCGGATTCGGGCTCAGCTCGAATGGAGAGTTGCGTTAAGACCAAGACCTTACTGGAGAATGCCAGGAATCTGGGGCGAAACGGACTAAGTGATTTTAATGCTGATATTCCAGCAATTCTTTGCGCCGGCAAGGACTTACTGGTTGAAGGCAGGGCAACCGAAGCCACCTTCGTTCCCCTATTGGTAGGTGTTATTGAAAAGTTAACTCAGGGTTACGACAATAATATCGCTATAGTAATCGGCGCTAATGCCAAACAAACCACGGTCTTAACAGATCTAGCTAAAAAGCTAACTATTGGGACAGATGTCAAAATAGCAGAGCTTGGTGCACGTCGCGGCACACCAGAGATCGATAGTCGCCTATTTATTGGCAATTACGATTCAGTGGTGCGCTTAATGAACTCAAAAGCATTTCCTGCTGAGGAAGCTGCTCTCATCGCCATTCCACAACTTGATACCCTAATGAAGGGAATGGTCGTAGAAGATTTCGAGGAAGTATTTTCTGTATTGCCTAAGAAACCGGTGATTGTTGTTACCGCTTCTGGACAGAGCCTCGAAGTTACTAACTTTGTTAATCGTTATTTACCTAATTCAGAAAAAATTACTCTTACAGGACAGAAAACTATGGTTGATCACAGCTACATCGAAGTTGGAAGTGATGTTCTCGATAAAACAAATGCACTTTGCGACATTATCGAAACATCCTCTGCAGACGGAGTTCTCGTATACTGCAACTCAGATTCAGATACAGATTTAGTACAGGTCATTCTTAGGAAGCGTGGATTTGAAGTAGAACGAATCCTATCAGATCGTGCTGAGTGGAATGAAAGCGATCCTGCTGAAACAATGAAGAAGGTCGCAAACAAAGAGATCTCTGCAGTTATCACCAACGATTCCGGAATTGGAAGTATTGATTTTGAACTCTTTGACGTAATTGTTCACTACGGAGTACCAGAATCAGCTGCATACCAAAGCCGCATGGGCGGAGATGCTCAATCAAGCAAGCTTTCTAAGGTGGTGAGCATTATTGGACCACTCGATTTCACCTCCTTCCACGTTCTTAAAAAGAGCGCTGGTGTTGAAATTGCCCAGAAACAACTCCCCTCAAAGGCTGAAGTTATGGCCTCCAAACTGAACCGACTGGTTCAGATGGCTGAGCGTGGTGATTTCATGAACGATGAGCGTGTAGCTGAAATGGTTAAGCAGATTGCTGGCCATGCTCAACGCGACGCAATCATCGGCATGTTGCTTCATAACACCCTTACTGTTCTTCCAGAATTAAAGAAAAATAAAGAAGCTCCTCGTCCAGCTCGTCGGGAAAGAAGTGATGATTGGCAGGACGGACCACCTCGTCGGGATGACTGGCGTGATGGTGGTGGCCGACGCGAACGTGGCAACTTCCGTGACGACAGAGATGAAGGTGGTCGTGATGGTGGATACCGTGGCCGCGATAGAGGAGATAGAGACAACCGCGGTGGAGATCGCGGTGGCAGATACGGCAGTGACCGTGGCGGAGAGAGAGGCGGAGACCGGGGCGGCAGATATGGTCGCGGCAGAGACTCAGGCCCACGAGATTTTGTCGGCGGTGGAGATGATAGGCCACGTGGTCGTATGAACATGGAATCAGAAGGTAGCGACGAGGGAATGTCTCGCGAGCCAAGATTCCAAGAGGAACCACCAAAGAAGGATATCCGTTTCTACGTAGGTACAGGCTCAAAGGATGGACTAACAAAAGAGGACTTCTCTGCCTTAGTTCAGCAACACTGCGGCCTGCCAGATAGCGAAGTAAAGCGCTTCACTCTAAGGAACCGTTACAGCTTTGTAGATTTTGCTGAAGAGCATGCTCCAGCAATTATCGAGAAGTTAGCTGGTGCACCAACTAAGGGTGGCTCACCTCTCCTTATCAAGAAAGCAACTATAATCTCCGCTCCGAGAGAGAGAACCTCCTTTAATAACTCCAGCGATGGGGATGACAATGGAGACTCCACTCAAGCAGCGCCAACCGAAAGTGATAGCGGCTCTGAAACAACTGAGTCTGAGGAAAATTTTCAGGCTTAGATAAAAACAAAGTTATTTAGTCGGCGGTCCCTTGTTACCTATTCTGGCCAAGAGTAGGATCCTAAGACATGGGACTGCCGAACTTCAAATCGCTTCTTCTCTCATCACTCTTAACTATTATTTCTTTTTGTAACATCTGTGCTGCCGACACGATTCGGTTAGCAGCAGATGCTTGGTACCCCTTTAACGGTCAACCAACATCGGAAAAACCTGGGTACATGGTAGAGATAGCTAAAGCTATCTTTGAACGTCGCGGCCATACAGTCGAATACCGATTAGTTCCGTGGACACAGGCTATTGAGGATGCAAGGAAGGGATACATTGATGGTATCATCGGCGCAGAAAAGACCGATGCTCCTGACTTTATTTTTCCTACGGAGCCACTAGGGAAAATCAGCGATGCTTTTTTTGTTAAGGCTGAGTCTACCTGGAATTTTTCAGGAATCCCCTCTCTTGCAAATCAGAGGTTGGGGTACGTAGCTGATTACAGCTACAGCAAAGAGATGGATCGTTACATTCGTGAAAATTCAACTAATCCAAAATTGTTACAGGGCGCAGTAGAAAGCAGAGGGGTGAATCAGAATATAGTAAAAATGCTCCTTGGTAGACTAGATGTGATAATTGAAGTGCCTGAGGTTTTTTGGAGCACAGTGGAACAAATGTCCCTCAAAAAAGAGAAATTTAGAGAGGCGGGCCACGAAGAGGAGTTTACAGAAGTGTATATTGCCTTCTCCCCTTCTAGTAAAAGATCTGCCCAATATGCTCGCACCCTGAGCTATGGAATTGATTTGATGAGAAAAAATGGCAAGTTAAAAGAGATCCTAGATCGATACGGAATTTCGGACTGGAAATAATC
>CAZYRE010000122.1:0-7095 GCA_964650155.1 uncultured Bdellovibrionales bacterium | reverse complement strand
TGCCAGAGCCAGGAATTTTGTGTGGAAGTTTTGTAGCCTAAGCTCTGAAGTTTACTTGTGATGGTGGTGAGATCACCAAGGGACAATGCAGATTCGGTTTGCCATTCAGCACGATCACTTTGGTAATAGTGGTAATAAATATCAGTTAGAAGAAGTGCCGCTTGAGGCTCAAATTCCGCTATTAATTTAAGATGGGCCTCTTCTAGCTGTGCGACACTCTGATCTAGTGCATTAGTAATTGAGAGTAGGAGCTCTTTCTCCTCGGTCATATATACTTTCTGATTTTTTGCTAGCGTCGTGTGCACCCTGTCTCTCCAGTACACTCCTAGTTGTCCTAAAATATTCAGAGATATTACCAAACGTGGTGCACTAGTTTGAGGCGGAATAAAATTACTTGGATTTACTTTCAACGTTGAAAGAAGATGGCAGATTTCATCAGAGGTAAGTCCCCTCCTAGCTCCCTCTTTAATCATCGCGGTCCAAGTGTCAATCGAGGAAGTTAAATCTACTGTCTGAGAAAAGAGTAACTTCTTTGATGATAATCTTGGAAAAGCACCCTGCCATAAATCTCTTAGCGTAGGATCAATATCGTAAAGGGTAATTGAGCGGCAATTAGTATCTAAAAATTCTGCATCAACATCATTTAGTCTTCCTGCACCCAGAATATAAAGATCTACAGGTGTAGTAGATTCCTCTACAAAATTATTTATCTCCATCTTAGTTAGCTGCAGGTGTGGCTTCCAGTAAGTACGGCACCGTTCTTCCCTGGCAACAATGCCAGCGGTCATGCTCAAGTAATCACGACGGTGAGGATGTCTAATTGAATTATATAAGTACGTAAGTCCCTTCACATGTTTCTCTCTTTATTACTGAGCTTTTGAGTTTGTTCCATATTTCTGAGAGTATTCCGGTCTGGCTCCGTATGGAATACACAACTCTTGGAAAATCTGATCTTAAGGTATCTAGGCTTGCTGTTGGCACCTGGCAAGCTTCCGGCTGGGCTGGCTCAGATGATGGCACTTTTACTTCAATAATTAGAAACGCCCTGGATAAGGGGATTAATTTCTTTGATACAGCGGAAAGCTATGGGGATGGCTACGCCGAAGAATTACTTCAAAAAGCCCTAGCTGGGGAGAGACAGCGAGTAATTATTGCCACAAAATTTTCTCACCGCAGTGCCACTCCTGAAAAGGCTCGAAAATCCCTTGAGCTCTCACTTAAAAGATTAAAGACAGATTATATCGATCTGTATCAGTACCACTGGCCATCCCCTACTGTGCCTCTTAAAGAGACAATTGATGCGATGAAACTCTTTAAGAAAGAGGGAAAGATTAGAACCATCGGTGTCTCAAACTGGATGGAACCAGAGTGGGAAGAGTACAGCGATACAACCGAGATAGACACACTTCAAAATTGTTACAGCCTTCTTTGGCGCGGCATAGAAAAATCGGTTCTTCCACTCTGTAAAGAAAAGTCAGTGAGCATCCTGGCATATTCGCCTTTAGCCCAAGGAGTATTGGCTGAAAGATTTTTAGATATTGAAGAGCTGCCGAAAGATCCTCGCAGACAAAATGTACTACTTGATCCAAAGCGCTTTAAGGAAACATTAAGCGTGCTCAGTGAAATTCGTGCTGTAGCAAAGAAAATTGGGAAAACTACTGCCCAAGTTTCCTTAAAATGGTTACTTGAACAACAAAACGTCGGTGCAGCAATTATTGGGGCGACCAAGCTTGAGCAATTTAAGGAGAATCTTGGCGCACTAGGTTGGAAATTGGAGCCCGAAGATCTCACACGATTATCTGAAGTAACAATGAAGTTTTCAGCAGATCTCAAACCACACGACACTCTATGGCGGTGGCATTCAAGAGCAAAAATGGACTCTAAAGCGTGAATGTTATGCCGATAGCTAACCCATTCTCCCTAATCCTGGGAGACTTTCCAAATCTCATTATTGATACTGAAAAGGTTGGGCTTGATGAGGAGACGGCAAAAAGAGTTAGGGAGCTGGCCGCTCCTTACAAAAAACTAGCAATCGAATTAGGTAGTGGCTCAGGTGAACATCTGCTTACTCGCGCTGCTGCTGATAAAGATACTTTTTATATCGGAATAGAAATTAGATTTAAGAGAATTTATAATTCAGCTAAAAAAGCGCACCGTGAAAATATTTCGAATATCTTATTTGTCCGGATGTTTGCAGAGGACATCTTCACTATTATAAATCCCTGCTCACTTGATTTCGTTTATGTAAACTTTCCCGATCCTTGGGATAAGAAAAGGTGGCACAAGCACCGCCTCTTAAATCCAACTTTTTTCAGCTCTTTATTAAAGCTACTTAAACCAACAGCGGTTTTCCTCTTTAAAACGGATCACCCGGGATACTTTCAAGTGGTTATCGAAAGCCTAAAAGGGAGCCGTTCCTGGAAAATTACGAAAGAATCGTGGAACCTCTACGATAGTGCCTGGATAGCCACTAACATACCGACAGAATTCGAGAAGTTGTTTTTATCCAAGGGAAAACCGGTCCATTTTCTAGAAGCCTGCCCGGTAGGCGAATAGAGCCTTTTCACTTACAATTAGGGACAGGCCCAATTTTCTATAGAAAATTGGGCCTGTCCCTGTAGAAAGATCGCAACGAATTTACAGGTTCTCTATCTAAAACTGTAGAACGGGCAATCGGCGCAATATTCGTTTGGCCCTACTTTTTTGTGTGATGGTTTTAAAAAAAGGATTAGTGTGTGGTTATGGCTGACAATTTTACAGCTACTAGTGAAACAGTTGTTCAAACAATCGAGACAACTCTCGGTGATCTAATTGAAGCAATTACAAATCTCGCAATGGAATCAGGCAGAACCGAGGATGAGGCATATTACCTAACCTCAGCCATTCTAAACGATGTAATCGTTAGAGATTCATAAGAATAATTAACACCGTTTTGCAGCATTTCTCATCCTAACTAGAGAGATCTATGGGGAGAGTTCTGGGAGGTTTTTATGCCGTCTCGTGGCATTATCTTAGCTGCAATTATTTTCTTAGCTAGCGTATCTGCAACAGTATTTGCTTATGCGCGTATACTTGAAATTGAAAGACCTGCATTTGTGTTTTTAGATGATTACCTTTCAGTGGGTCGAAGGGAATTCTTATTCAAATCAGAAGGATCCTGCATTGGATCAATCTCCGTAGATATTTGGCGTGAAAAGGCAACAACGATAAAAACCACAGGCGTTCTGCGCGCGACCCTGAACTCCAAAAACATTGATATAAAAATTGAGTCACAAAGTTATTTTAATCCTCTTGGCCAGATGACTGATTCTACGACTCGACTCACGGGACCAAACTTTATGGCCTCCGCAATTACAAAAGAAATTCACCCGATAAAAGTTACCCTCGCCTTAAACGCCGCTGGAAAAGATCTATCCTTGAATAAGGAATTACCCGGACCGATCCAAGTCGCAGAATCAACACCAGGCAAATTACATTTAGAATACAGCCAAGTTGCTCCAGTACAACCCATTGCCTTTAATGGACCTGTTGAATTTGTTAAATCTGAATACAACCTTGCAATTGAACCAGCTAGTGATTCAAACACCTGCAATTCTTCTGGCCGCATAGATCTCTCTCGAATGATAAAAAAACTTCAAACTTTTACCGGAAAATCTGCTGTTGGTGCACTATGATAGAAGTTAAAAACTTAACTAAACGGTACGGCTCATTTTTAGCGGTTAACGATATCTCCCTACTTGTAGAGCCAGGTGAAATATTCGGATTCCTCGGAGTAAACGGTGCAGGGAAAACCAGTACTATCCGCATGATGGTTGGAGTGATTGAACCAACTGCTGGATCTATTTCTCTAGGTGGTCACGATTTAAAAACTGAACCTCAGAAAGCTAAATCTATAACTGGATATATTCCAGATCGACCTTACATTTATCCAAAACTTACTGGGCGGGAATTTCTTGGCTTTGTTGGAAACCTATATAAAGTTCCACATAAAGAATTAAAGAAACGAATTGAAGAGATCCTCGAAAAGTTCTCACTAACTGACTGGGGCGATGAGATGGTCGAAAGCTACTCTCATGGGATGAAACAACGTCTAGCCACTAGTGCAGCGCTTATTCATAAGCCCAAAATACTTATCGTTGATGAACCCATGGTCGGATTAGATCCTCGTGGAGCGAGAATGTTTAAAGATGCGCTCAGGGAGTTCGCTAGAGAAGGAATGACTATCTTTCTTTCTACTCATTCACTTGACGTAGCTGAAGAGGTGGCCGACAGATTAGCCATTATTCAGCGTGGAAGTATAATTACTACTGGAACCCTTTCAGAAATTAGAACTAATGCTGGATTATTCGAAAGCGCTCTTGAAACAATATTCCTAGAGCTAACTTCGGATCCAACTTGTACAACCGAAACAACAATAATCACACCATGATTTCAGTCGTCTTAAAACCAAAATTGCTTTCGATTAAGAATCGGTGGCGGACAAACAGGACGCTAAAGGGACAATTTGGTCGTGATCTAATCTTAGGCTGCTTTAGTATCGCGGTAATGCTGAGCATTTATTTTGGTTTACAAACAGCCTTGATGAAAACTCGATCTGGAGTTGCGGTTGCTTATCTTCATCCGGGAATGATCTTAGACCTTTTGCTTATTTTCCTGTACGGACTACTTGTATTTTCGGCTGCTATCTCAACGATCGGCATTCTCTTTTTATCTGATGACATGGCGATACTTAGAGCCTCACCAATCAGTAAACCTGCACTGTTTACAAGTAAGCTTTTAGAAGCGATTTCTGGCTCTACCTGGATGGTTGTAGTTTTTGGATTACCAGGATTAGTAGCTTTCGGAACTACTTTCCATGGTGGCTTGTCATTCTACGCTCTAGCAATAGTTGCGATGATTCCTTATTTCGTAATCCCCGCTGCCGGAGCCATAACTTTAATAACTCTCTTTGCTGCGGTCATACCTGCAAACAGAACTAAAGAGGTATTGATCGGTATCGGCATAGTATTTATGGCAGGAATTTATTTCTTGATTCGTCTTTTACTCGGCGAATCGAATAAGCCGATGGAGAATGTCGAGGACCTACTTCATATAGTTCAGATGCTCCGGGCACCGAATGCACCTTGGCTTCCAACTCATTGGGCCGCAACTGTATTAGGACAAACATTAGCTCCGTCGGGTATACCTCGCTGGCCTTACATGATGGCCCTTTGGGGACTTGCAGGATCGCTTGTTGCTTCAGCCTATACTGTCTTTGCTCTCTTTTATGATCGTGCTTACACCATGGCTCAGGGCGGTAGCAGTAGTAGTAAGATGCATGAACTAGCTTCTCTTACAGATTTACCGCCACTTTCATGGATTTATTCCCAGGAAGAGCGCGCACTTTTAAGTAAAGAGATGAGCACGTTCCTAAGAGACATGAGTCAGAGTGTTCAGCTTATGCTCCTTTTAGCTCTTTGCTCACTTTATCTTTACAACCTTAGAATTCTTAGAGTGGTCGATCAGCTGCCGGAAAATGCTCGAGTTTGGTGGCAGAGTTTCCTTATCATTGGCAACATGGCTATGGGTGCATTCGTTATTGCTGCTGTCTGTACCCGATTTGTTTTTCCCTCTATTTCACTGGAAGGCAGAGCATACTGGATTCTTCGCTCTTCTCCATTGCCACTCTGGAATGTGCTAAAAGCTAAATTTAAAATTTGGTATCTCCCTGTTTGCTTGATCGGCACGGTTTTACTTCTGTCTGGCGCATTGGCAATCCAAGCAGATCCAATAATCCTCTTAGTAAGTGGAATAATAAGTTGGATTGTATCGATTGGAATCGTTGGATTGGCTGTCGGCCTTGGCTCTGCCTATGCAAATTTTGATTGGGAACACGCCTCACAACTTGCTGCTAGCTTTGGCAGCTTAGTTTATATGTTATGCAGCACAATTTTTATCGGTATTAACCTTATTCCGATTACGATGTTACTACTTATAAAAAACATGAAAATTTTGAACTATGAAGTATCAGATATAAATTGGTACCTTAGTATCGTAAGTTGCTTAGCTTTACTCCTTTACCTAAATCTTATTACCGCTCGTTGGGCCATCCGAGTTGGTGAGCAATCTCTTAAAGAGAGAGAAAAATAAAGACACTCAGAGCTATTTAATGTAGGTTACTTCACCTATGGATGAAGATCTGCAATCAAAATCCCGTGAAGAGTTACTAGTTGAGATACAAAAATTGCGCTCTGCTATCAGGGAACATCGGGATAGCACTGGGCACGACCTATGTTGGTATCAACCTGAACTTTGGGCCCTACTTCCTGAGGAATCGAATAAAAAAATCGAGATCCCCGATTGGCCACAATTTATGCGCGGTTGCATTAAGTACCGTCACTCCTTAGATGAGCAATGCCCGCAAGCGAAGCGTATTTCAAAAGAATTCCAAGATAAATAACTAGTTATCGAACCTTACTTAAAGTCCTTAACCTCCCAACCCTGCGGAGGGGTTGGGTCAAACAGTGAGGACTTCAACGTTGGATTAATTTCAGTGGTACGCCAAGTAAGCGTTCCGTTATAAGAATCACTCGGAATTGTTAGCTCAATTACTGTTGGCACGGTATCTTTATTGGGAGAATTCCAGCTTATATCTAAGGTAACCTTGCCTCTAATATTATCTTTATAAACAGCGCGACTAAGTAAATTTGTTTTTGAGTTTATTTCGTAAATCTCTTTCTCTTGTCCCACGACTAAGAATAACTTTTCACCGGCTTCAAGCACTCGTACAGGACTGCCGGGAGTAAATATTCGTTGCGGCACTTTACCTGCCAATAAGTAAAGTAAATCTTCTGGAGGCAACGGCACGGACAATGCTCTTTTTACGATCCCCTCATCAGCAACATCCATGTAAGCAATCTGTGGTGCGGTATCCAGAAATGCTGCTTTCTTACCGTCGCTTTTTAAAATGCTCATGGCCATACCACTAGTGGTTGGTAAAGCTTGGAAATGGATATTTTCTGGACTCTTTACAGCGAAGAGATATCGCACTCGGTAATGATCTTTCCCAATATTATGCTCGGCTAAAGCCATGCCCCGAAATGATTTTAACTTTGC
>CAZYRE010000121.1:3995-7101 GCA_964650155.1 uncultured Bdellovibrionales bacterium | reverse complement strand
GCAGTACGGTAATCGCAATGAAGATATAGAGAGCCTCGAGGACTAAGCAGTTCATACATTAACTGGAGTCGCTCCCACATAAACTGCCAGTAAGTTTGCTGACCCTGACGAAATCTATCTGAATATGCAACGACACCGCTCTGGCTTCCCTTCTTTAGTCTCTCAGAAGTCGAAAAGTCCCGACCAGTCCTGAATGGGGGATCTATATAGATGAGATCTATTCTCCCTTTCAGGGTTGGAAGAAACGCCTTCATTAGTTGAGCGTTATCCCCCCTGTACAACTCACCGGTTGTTACCTTTGCATTCTGTTCTTTTAAAACTAAGCTGCTCTTAAGTGATGCTGGTTTAATACTCAGATACGACTCATCATTCCTATCGGCCCAACTAAATGAACAATCTGGTTCGTGAATTAGGGATAACTTGGCTTTGGCTGAGGAGCTACTCATGGTTCGCAAATATTAGAAATTCGTGAGGAAGGTGGCAATGTGCTTCATAACGCTGGCTTAAGCCATACCCATTGTCGTACATTATTGCAAAATCGACCCCCAACTAAGGGAGAAAAGATGACTAGCCAACACATACTGATTATTGAAGATGATGAGGATATTCAGGAACTACTTAGATTTAACCTTTCAAAGGAAGGGTATCGAGTAAGTGGGGCATTTACAGGCACAGAGGGAATTACCAAAGCCAAAGAGGGAAAACCTGACCTTATAATCTTAGATAGAATGCTTCCAGGAATGGAAGGACTAGATGTTTGTAAAGAACTGAAACGAACCCCTGAATTAGTAAATACTCCAATCATTATGCTCACAGCAAAAGGGGAAGATTCAGATGTAGTAGCAGGGTTAGAGCTTGGGGCAGATGACTATGTAACAAAACCATTTAGCCCAAAAGTTTTAATCGCCAGAATTCGTTCCGTTCTACGCCGTCAGGAATCGGAGGATACGCAGCTTCTTAATCGCGCCGGCATCCAAATTGATTTAAATAAACATGAAGTTAAGGTTGAACAGACCCCAGTACTACTAACTTCTACAGAGTTTAAAATTCTTCATTTTCTAGCCAAACGACCTGGCTGGGTATTTAAACGGGAACAGATTGTAGATGCTGTGCATGGAGATAATCATGCCGTTACGGACAGATCTGTTGATGTGCAGATCACAGGACTAAGACGGAAACTTGGACTTGCCGCTGAAACAATCGAAACGGTTAGAGGCGTTGGATACAGGTTTCGCGAGCTAACATGATCCGTTCTCGATTATTTTGGCAGTTATCTTGGCCTTATTTGGCGATCTTAACGGTATTGCTACTAGGGTTTTTTCTGCCTTATCAAAGCTCACCCCAGCTCCTTTCTCTCTTTGCAGTGGTGACTTGTATATTACTATTTTTTCATATCCGAAGTGTAACTCAAGCCATCAAGGAGATTCAGCGGGGCGCGGTATCTCTGGCAGCTGGGGATTTCACAATTCGTGTTCCGCAGTCAGGAATACCGGATATCGACGTGGTGGTGGGAAGCTTAAATACAATGGCACAGAAATTATCGGATAAACTCTCCGCAATTGAAAAGCATGAGCAGGAACGTGAAGCTATTCTAGCCGGAATGGGCGAAGGTTTAATTGCTCTTGATGATAGCAAAAGAATCATTGAGATCAACGAAGCTGCCGGAAAACTTTTAGGAATAGACATCGAGAAAGCTCGCGGCCAACTCTATTCTGCTTCAGTTAGATCCTCTGCTATTGGAAAAGTAATTGATACGGCTATCTCTTCAGGCCAAAAAATCACAAAGGAAGTGGAAATAGCAGATTCACTGAGCCAAGATCTCAGGTACATCAGAATCTCTGGAAATATAATCAAAAAATCCGGCCAACTCGGGGCAAAAGCCGTCTTTGTAATGTCAGATATTACAAGACTTCGTCGTTTAGAAACTGTCAGGAAAGATTTCGTTGCAAATGTTTCTCATGAATTAAAAACTCCAATCACTTCAATAAAAGGGTTTGTTGAAACTCTTCTCAACTCTCCATCCGCTAACGAAGAGGAGAGAAAACGGTTTCTGCAAATCATAGAGAAACACGCAAATAGATTAACCTCTATTATTGACGATCTCCTAACATTGGCTAGATTAGAAGAGCAGGAAGGGGAAAAGACTCAAAGACCTCTTACAAGAGAAAACGTTGATATTAATGATATCGTATCCTCTGCAATAGAATTTTGTGGACCGCGTGCGCACAGTAAAGAGATCTTGGTTGACCATTCTCCAAAGAGATCAGTTACCGCAACCGTTAATCGATCTCTAATAGAACAAGCGGTAATAAATATCCTTGATAATGCAATTAAATATACAGAACCCAACACCACAGTCAGTCTTAAGGCAGAGGAAAAGCAGTCCTCAGTGCGTATAATGGTGTCAGATCAAGGACCAGGAATCTCTCCTGAACATAAAGATAGAATCTTTGAGAGGTTCTATAGAGTTGATAAAGCACGAAGCCGTGGCGAGGGAGGAACAGGGCTGGGTTTAGCTATCGTAAAACACATAGCTGCAGTTCATGGTGGCCAAGTTGGAGTAGAAACCACGCCGGGAAGAGGTGCTACCTTCTGGCTCGAAATTCCTAAGGCCGCTTAAATTATTGACCTGACTAAGTTTTATTGAAATCCTAACGAAATCCTAACAATCATAGTAGAAACTCCCGCAAACCTTAACGGATTAACGAAAAGGAAATTATATGAAAATACCGTTCTTTGCCTCAGCCACATTAGTGAGCTTGGCTCTTGTAACAACATCCTCCTCTGCTGCGGTCCCAAGTAACTTGACAGGAATGATCAAAGCAGATGGTTCAAGCACTGTATATCCAATTACCGAAGCCGTAGCTGAAGAATTTGGACAAGCTAATCCAGGATTAAAAATCACTGTTGGAATTTCAGGTACTGGAGGTGGTTTTAAGAAATTCTGTGCAGGTGAAACTGATATCTCTAACGCTTCTCGTCCAATTAAAGCCGCCGAGATTGAACAATGCAAGCAAGGTAAGATCGAATTCGTAGAACTACCTGTTGCTTACGATGCCCTAACAGTTGTTGTTAATCCAAAGAATACCTGGGCAACATCAATGAC
>CAZYRE010000121.1:0-3895 GCA_964650155.1 uncultured Bdellovibrionales bacterium | reverse complement strand
TCTGACGCAAATGCGTTAGGATTTATGGGACTAGCTTACTACGAAGAGAATAAGAATCGTCTAAAGGCTGTCACAATCGATGATGGTAACGATTCAAATGGAAAAGGCCCACAGATGGCCTCTAGCGCAAATGTAGTTGCTGGAACATATCAGCCACTTTCACGACCTCTCTTTGTTTACGTTCGTAAGGATGCAATCAATCGTCCTGAAGTGAAGGAGTTCGTGAAATTCTATCTTACTAACGGCAAAGATTTAGTAAGTGAGGTTGGCTATGTCTCCTTGCAAGACTCAGTCTACTCACTCGCTCAAAAGAGATTTGAAACAGGTAAAACTGGTTCTATGTTTGCCGGCGGATCTCAAGTCGGAGTAACTCTTGAGCAGGTAATGGCCAAAAACGTTGGCTAGAATCATTTCGCTTATTGAATTATAACTCCACATTAGATCTAGTTGGGGATCGAAAGATCCCCAACTTTTCAAAGACTGCACAGACAGTTCCCATATGAAAGAGAAGCTCGTTCATTTTATATTCCTTATGTGTGGCTGCGTATCAATCGTAAGTACCCTTGGAATAGTTGCTGTACTTGCTACAGAGACATGGAATTTTCTCTCTCAAGTCCCTCTCTCAGATTTTTTGGGGGACACCCAGTGGACTCCTTTATTCATAGATAAACATTTCGGTATCTGGCCGCTTGTTTGTGGAACATTTCTGACTGCAATTATCGCTCTTAGCATAGCGATTCCAGCTGGATTAATTATCGCTATCTATTTAAGTGAATTTGCACCAGAGCGTGCCCGTAAGATTCTAAAGCCATTACTTGAAATTCTAGCTGGAATACCAACGATTGTTTATGGCTATTTCGCACTTCTTTTCTTAACTCCGCTTCTACAAAAATTTATGCCTTCACTGGCTGGGTTCAATGCCTTAAGCCCTGGAATTGTCATGGGGGTTATGATTTTACCAATGGTAGCATCATTAAGTGAGGATGCTCTCTATTCCGTATCACGCAGTTTAAGGGAAGCTTCGTACGCACTTGGAAGCACAAAGCTACAGATGGTTTTTAAAGTTTTAGTTCCAGCAGCTCTTGGTGGAATCACCGCATCCTTTATCTTGGCTATGTCCAGAGCTGTTGGGGAAACTATGATCGTTGCTATCGCTGCCGGTCAACAACCAAGACTTACACTGAATCCACTTGACGCGGTTGAAACAATGACCGCCTATATCGTGCAGATATCTTTAGGTGACACTCCACACGGCACCCTTGAGTACTCCACTATTTTTGCCGTTGGCGCCGTTCTCTTCCTTATCACGCTAGTATTAAATTTCTTCAGTATCAGGCTGCGAGAAAAGTTTAAGGCGGTGCCGGTATGACGACTCTAGCTATCGCCCAGGGACGATCGAGTTCCTCCAAACTAGGAGAGCATGCTTTTCAATTACTGGCCCTCTTCTTAATCACTGTCTCTTTGATTTTAGTCATCACTCTAATTGTTGATGTAGCCATGACTGGAATCCCAAGATTGAGCTGGGATTTTATTACTTCATTCCCCTCAAGATTTGCCCATAAAGCCGGGGTTTATTCAGCTCTTGTTGGTAGTATCTATTTGATGTTGTTAACTGGAATCTTCTCTGTACCAGTTGGAGTCGGTGCGGCAATTTACCTTGAAGAGTATGCAAAAAAGAATCGGTTTACCCGATTCATAGAATTAAACATCGCAAACCTTGCTGGTGTTCCCTCAGTTATTTACGGAATATTAGGACTCCAACTTTTCGTAAGATACGCAGGATTCGATCGCTCACTAATTGCTGGGGCATTAACCATGTCGCTACTAATAATGCCCGTCATTGTAATCTCTGCTAGAGAGGCGATTAGATCTGTGCCACGCTCGATTAGGGAAGCCGCACTGGCTCTAGGTGCAACAAAGTCTCAGATTATTTTTACTCAGGTTGTTCCAATTGCTCTTCCAGGAATTTTGACTGGCTGCATCTTGGCGTTCTCCAGAGCTATCGGTGAAGCCGCACCACTTGTTACCCTTGGAGCGTTAACATACATCCCGTTCTTACCTGACAGCTTGTTTTCCCCTTTTACTGTTCTACCAATCCAAGCTTTCAATTGGATTTCTAGGCCACAGGAGGCATTCCACGCTAATGCCGCAGGCGCAATTATGATCTTACTATTCGTCCTCTTAGTTCTAAATTCTATAGCCATTTGGTTACGGCTTAAATTCCAACGTCGATTTAATTGGTAATTGATGATATGAAAGGTCACTCATTAGCTTTTCAAACTGACTCAACGGCTGTCAATCTAGAGATGAAGTCCTCACTAAAAGAAAAGAGCAAGATCTCTGTCTCGAACGTTAACTTCTTTTACGGGAAGAAACAGGCTCTCTTTAACATTAATATTGAGATACCTGCTCGACAGGTTCTTGCCCTAATCGGGCCATCAGGCTGCGGCAAATCCACTTTCCTACGCACCTTAAACAGGATGAACGATCTTATAGATGGAACCAAACTTGATGGATCCATAATAATTGATGGTCAGGATATTTACTCAAAAAAAGTTGATATCGTTTCACTCAGACGAAAAGTTGGAATGGTATTTCAAAAATCTACACCTTTTCCAAAATCTATCTTTGATAACGTGGCTTACGGTCCGCGAATCCACGGATTAACTGACAGAGCCGAATTAGCTAGCATCGTGGAAAAGAGCCTTATACATTCTAATCTTTGGGAAGAAGTTAAAGACCGCCTTAACGAAAGCGCGCTTGGATTATCTGGCGGTCAACAACAACGACTCTGTATAGCTAGAGCTTTAGCTGTAGATCCTGATGTTTTACTTATGGATGAGCCAGCCTCAGCTCTAGACCCTAGGTCAACTCAGAAAGTAGAAGAGCTAATTAAAGAGTTAAAAAAAGATTACACAATTGTTATTGTTACTCATAATATGCAGCAAGCAGCCCGTGTTTCTGATGTAACAGCATTCTTCTTTGAGGGGGAACTTGTTGAGGTAGGGGATACAAAGACACTATTTACCAAGCCAGAGAAGAAGCAAACGGAAGATTACATTACTGGTCGGTTCGGATAAGAGTTTATGACAACACATTTCATACGAGCTATCGACGGACTAAAAGCACAACTACTTTCATTAACGACATTAGTTGAGGAGAGTCTTCAAAGAGCAATGCGCGCCATGCGTGAAAGAAACTCAGTATTGGCACAAGAAGTTGTCAATTCAGATGAAGAGATCGATTCTCGTGAAGTTGAGATTGAAGAGGAGTGCTTAAAAATACTGGCTCTGCACCAACCAGTCGCAATTGATTTAAGATTCCTAGTCGCTGTTTTGAAGATTAACAACGATTTGGAAAGAATCGGGGATCTCTCAATAAACATTGCGAGCCGAGCCCTAGCATTATCAACTCTACCCCCAGCACAGCCAGCTTTTGATTTATCTACATTCGCGAACAAGGCTCAAGCTTTGTTTCAAAAAGCAATCAAATCTTTGATTGATCTAGACACGACTTTGGCTCGAGAAGTTTGCAATGCGGACAAAGAGATAGATGAAATGTACCGCGAGATGTACAAAGCCACGCAGGCAACGATAGAAGCAAATCCTAATGCTACTGCTCAGATGCTTAATTTCTTATCCATCGCCCGGAATCTAGAGCGAATCGGAGATCACGCCACTAACATCGCAGAAGATGTTGTCTACATGATTGAGGGTGATATCATTAGACACAAGGCCGACAAGAAAATAAAAAGGTGACAGTTACTCTTTTTCAGGAAATACTAACTGTAATAATTTATAGTTATGAAAAAGAGTAACTGTCACCTTTTTGGATATGAATACAGAAAGAGAATTAAAATACTTCGTCCTTTCCTCAGTCCTAAAACAATTAACTA
>CAZYRE010000120.1:1405-7145 GCA_964650155.1 uncultured Bdellovibrionales bacterium | reverse complement strand
CGAACCGGGGCACCAGTAAATGCAGACGCAACTGACACTGGTCCAGGGCCAAAGGTGCGATCAATCAATGCTGCCCAGCAAACTATATTGATACCTTTCAAAGTGGCTTTGGTATGAGCTTCAAGACTGGAGCGCGCAGTAGTAATAACGTCGGTTACTAGAATAGCCCTGCACCCACGGTATCTTTCCCCATGACCATTGCTAAGCTTACTCTCAAGATACTGTTCAAGAGGAACTTCGCGGTGGCCGGGACTCATCTCGGAAAGCACGACTGCCAACCGTTCGGCAAAAAAACTATAGCCACCTGGCAACTTAAGAATTAACTCTGGAAACTGATTGCTACCGAGATCAAGGATGCGCCTGGCAACATATCTTGCGCATCTATTTAGATCTTCATCATCTAGATCTTCTACGCGGTAGTAAACGCTACTCTCGCAGCGGGAACCGATTCTAACGGGCTCATCAAACTCTTCCGTGATTTTTTCAAAAATTTCACTGACTTCGCTAAAATCATCCATGTGCAAATCCGCGATTTAAAGATTGGATAGCCTATCATAAACCATCTATATCGTCACGGAAAACAGATGTGGACGAGATAAGACTATCTTGTAGTTGACCTAATACGTTGTTGAGCTGTGCTTAATGCCAGCGAGAGTGCTGCCTGTTGATTGGCGATATCTGAATAATAGGCATCAATCTCAGGTGCTATAGCACCTGGACTCATATCAGACACTGAACAGATCTTCTCTACTTTCTCTAAGGTTTGGGTGGCTAGGGTTGGATTTTTAGCAATGTAGTCGCGGGCTATTTTGACTATTTCTTCGGTATCTCTAAGCCCATGCAAATACCCTGAGATATATAGCCGCTTTGACTCTGAATTGAGGTGCTTCCAGGATGGATAAAATGGCTCTCTATCAGCAAATGTAAGTACTGAGAAAAAGAGCAGAAATATGATTTGAGCGATAGCTGTCTTAAATACAAGTGTCGGTTGCATAGGTGGAAGTTTCCCCGGTATATTTGCCCCTCAAAAGTACACATCATTAGGAAGTATTGAGCAAGGCAAAATGGCGATTCCTACAAGAAAAACTAGAGAAGTAGTGGCTGGAACTGTCCGCATTGGGGGCTCAAACCCAATTGCGGTCCAGAGCATGTGCGCTACAAAGACCCAAAATATTGAAGCTACCATCGAACAGATCCGATTGCTTGAAAGGCACGGCGCCGATTTAATCCGCGTGGCTATCGATAGCAAAAGAGATGTGGAAGCACTCAAAGAGATCCGTCAACAGACCAATGCTAATATTGTTATAGACCTTCAGGAAAACTATCGTCTTATAGAGTTGGTCGCGCCATACGTGCAAAAAGTGCGGTACAATCCTGGACACCTCCACCACCATGAAAAGGAAGTTCCAGTTAAGGATAAAGTAAAGTTTATTGTTGATACCGCCAAAAAATATAACTTGGCTCTGCGTATCGGTGTAAATTTTGGCTCCTTAGATCCCAACGCTAAGGATCTCGCCGAGAGTGATATTGAAGCTGCTCTCTCCTCTGCCCGCCAGCATATTAGTTTTATGGACGAGCTGGAATTTACCAACTTTGTAGTTTCTTTAAAAAGCTCAGATCCAAATGAAGTAATAGATATAAATCGGAAGTTCTCGGCAGAATTTCCGATGATTCCACTTCATCTTGGAGTCACAGAAGCAGGCATGTTGCCGATGGGAGAGATCAAATCCCGTGTAGCCTTTGAAAATTTACTCTCTCAAGGGATAGGCGACACTATTCGTGCTTCATTAACGTTACCATTTGCAGAAAAATTCCAAGAAGTCGTAATTGGCAAAAAAATCGTTGCTGACATCGAGGCTGGTCGATTTAGATCTGTACCAAGATTTATCCAGGAAGGGTTAAACATTATCTCCTGTCCAAGTTGTTCAAGAGTCGAAAACGAAAAGTTCGTTGAATTAGCTCAGAAGGTTCGTGAGATGTCTCAGTTTGCTGCAAAAGAGAACTTAACTATCGCCGTAATGGGCTGCCGTGTGAATGGGCCGGGGGAAACTGATGATGCTGATTTAGGGCTGTGGTGCGCTCCAACACATGTAAATCTAAAGCGCCGTGGAGAACTTATTGGGGCCTTCTCTTACGAAGAGATCCTCCCAAAAGTACAGGAAGAGCTCTCTGCCCTCATGTCCTCCCACAAACTCGCCTCAAACCAATAACCCTCACCACAAGGTCTCAGAGACCTTGTGGTGGGAATAAAAACTGAAGCAATTTAATGAATTAGCTCGACTAGGGTATGCCGGAGATCTACCCATAGAGTGCCACCCTAATAGAATTAGGTACTTAGGTCGGATTTCTATAAGGACTAATGGCCTGAGGGGGTCAATAAGTCGGCATAGGAGGTTTTGAAATGAAGCAACGTAGCCGGGCACATTTAACGCTCGCCAGTGAGGGCGCCGGCCAAACCTCATCTACTCGAGAGGTCGTTGCGATAGATGCGCTTTCCAAAGAACAGGAAAGTACAGCTCGTAAGCTCATCACCCGTGCTCATACTCCAGGAGTATTCGTTGGCGCACTAGTCGGAGATGAAACTTGGGATATCAGGCCACTTCTACTTCTCAACGGAAAACTCTCGTTGCTCAGATTCACAAATCCAGGCTCTGCCCTTGATAGAAATAAAATGAACTTTATTCGCTCACTGTATGCGCAATCAAGTGCCCAGCCCGAGATCTCCCGTTCTGCTTCCGCTATTGGCGAAGTCGATGGTCAACTTTGGACTCTCAGAAAATTCCATCAGAACACTCTGGCTAACATCGATAACTCAATCAATATAATTGGGTCCCTTCATCCTGTACACCAGGCCCAAAGACTAATTGAAGTTGTGAGTGCCCTACAAGGAGGCGGAATTATTCACGGTCACATCTCTTTGAGCAACATCGGGACAGATGAGAACCAACCGATGCTCCTTGATTTTGGCTTTGGCGCACTCGCCCGTACTGGCAATAATCTGGCCCCGGAAATTAAGGCTGGACTGCCTCCTTCACTAGCAAGTGATATTTATGGACTCGGCCAAGTTCTACATGTTCTGATGAAAGGCGACGGCAATCCCGAAATTCAAAATCTTATCGAACGAATGACTACAGAAGAGCCGACTTCCAGACCACAAATATCAGAAGTTCGTAGAGCTTTCATGATAAAATCGACAGTCAGTTCTGGTAGTACTTCAGCGACCGGGACGATGCGAGGGGGAAAACTCTTAGGAAATGTCGATTCCCTTCGCCAAAATATAGCACAACCAATTCCGGTTCCAGTCCCTAAAATAATTCATCAAGGACCAGCCTTGAACTTGCCACCTAGAGTTGAAACCCCAAAGCCTATTCAACCTATGGCTCCTGCCCGAGTAAGACACCACACGACTTTAATGCCGAAAGCTGATCTTACTCTTCCAATTAAAGTGGATATTCTTACGCCACGAGAGAAAATTCGTCGTAAAACAAGTGACCGCATTCGGGTTGAAGATGATGTTCAGGTTGCCAAAGAAGCTTCGGCTAAACTAACAACGAAAGAGCCAAGTCCTCCACAAAAACGGGAATCTTCATTTTTTGGACCACGGGCATTTTTGTTAGTAACAATGTTCACAGCATTATGTTCCTTAGCCGTTGGTCTGGCAGTTTACCTGACACAGCAACGTTCCGCGGATCCATTGAGTGGTGATTATTATGCTTTTTGGATTAGTGAACAACCTTCTCTTCAAGACAAAGTAGTCGAAGCTGCCGTCACTAAAGATTCTGAAGAGGCACAAAATGCTATATTTCGTGCACTGGCTGAAGGTAAAAATCCTAGTCGCGTTCGTAAAGAGCTTCTTCGTATCGGTTTTAATCAACCCTGGTCAAAAGAGTTCACTAGTAATGACAAAAAAATCTTACTTGCCTTGAGCGTTGAAGGATTGAATCCAACAATTCTTACCTCACTACCACCGATAACTAGTGCGCATCCAGGAGTAATACTAGCTTTAGCTTCTCAATTAGATACCTCTAATGCATCTCTTGGCAGTCAACCTCTTGCAATTTATGAGGGTCTACCTTCCCCATATCGTGAAGCCTTTGCGGCTCTTTCAGCTCTTGGCGTCAAAACAATCGGAGAACCTGTAGCACGTGGTTTAGCACGGATAGTAGGTGGCGACTTTTCAAAAGAAAGCTTTAGGCTTTTTGTCGGCGATAACGGTGCCGGCAAATCAATCGTACTAAACGTTCTAGCTTCTAAACTTGGCCCTGAGTACTCAGTTAAACTTCTCAGCGGTGTCGATATGATTGGCAGAGGTGCTATTCCAGAACTCGATTGGTTCACTGAAAGTGATGCTGTTGATTGGACAACCATTCCTGCAGCTACAAAGATAGCAATTGCCTCTGGCTCTACTGACTTTTCTAAATTAACTATAGAACACAAGCTCGACCTCCTCTCTTCTTCCTTAACTAAAACAAGAAATGCCGCTGCCCTGGTTGTAACAGATGAACTTGGACCAAATTCCAAAGCAGTTATAAAAGTCATAATGAGTGAGGATAACGGATTAACCCGTGCACAAATGGTCACTCTACTTTCCGCTTTATTTTACACAGGCGAAGGATCAAAGAGATTTGTCTTAGAATGGTTTAATTCTCAACCTGATCCACAAACCGTTCTCAATCTTTTAATGGCTAGAAACTCAAAAGAGTTAAGTGACTTCTTTAATCTTCAAGCAGCTAGGTACCTTGCTGATAAAGATTGGCAAGCTGATTTTAGTACTCTTAAGCAGATGAGCGTTCATCATGAGCCTGTGGCTCGAGCACTTGCTTACTCAAAGATGGATCCTAATAAGCGGGAGCAGCTCTTATTCCTAAGACGCATGTCGAATATTGAGCCAAGTGACACGGTACGGAAGGGTATTATGGAAAAGATTAAGCCGTTCGAAAGTAAGACGACTTTGTCTTACAAACCTGTTGAAGAGTAACCTAGAGGTAGGGTAAACCTGCCGTCACAATGAATTCGTTAATAATCTTTCCACATGAACTCAAAGAAAGTAGAGCCCATATCTCTGGACCTCACTTAAAGTATCTAACCGATCTTCATGATCTGCAAGTAAACCGCTCTCTTCCGGTAGGAATATGGGAAGGAAAACGAGGCCATGGTTTTGTCGAAGCTATTAAAGACGACGAAATCATCGTTAACTGTCGATTTGACCTGGAGCCTCTGCCTCGTCAAAAGATAATTTTAGTAGTTGCTCTCCCTAGACCTCAAACTCAAAAAAAGATTATTCATCTGGCAAGTGTTTTAGGAATTGAGGAGTTACATTTTGTAATGTGCGAAAGGTCAGAGAAAAGTTATCTCTCTGCTAAATCTCTAGAACCCGAGAATATTAAATGGGAGATTGTAAAGGGACTTGAGCAAGCAGTTGATACTATTCCACCTAAAGTTGCTATCCATTCCAGATTCAAACCATTTGTTGAAGATTTACTTCCTTCTATTTTAATGCCAATAAAAACCCCCGTTCTTTATGACACCACAATTGCGTCAGGGCATGCTGCTGTCCCAAATAGTATTCATAAACTTCCTGCCCTTTTGGCATTTGGGCCTGAGGCAGGCTGGAACGATTTTGAGCGGGAACAGCTAAAAAGGCATGGATTAGTTTCTACATCGTTAGGACCAAGAATTTTGAGATGTGAAACTGCTATCGCATTGGCATTAGGTGGAATAATTCAAAACGCCGTCTCGT
>CAZYRE010000120.1:0-1305 GCA_964650155.1 uncultured Bdellovibrionales bacterium | reverse complement strand
AAGACTTAATTCAGAAAATTACATCTATTGAAAGTCCATTTCAGTTAGAGGAATTATATCCTCAGCCGATCCGTGACCATTCTTTTTCGGTGGAGCGGAAAATTCTTTATTATCAGCTCTTACTATGACTTTTGTTTCAGCTTGAACGGCAGCTACTTTTTTAGCTGGTTTTGAGTTTGACTTGGAAGTTTTTGAACCTGTTACAACAGCTCCAGCTCCATAAACTAAGGCCCCGAGTCTTCCTACAATCGTATGAACGGTCTTAGCTTGAGCAAGCAGCTGCTCTGAAGAAGCTGCTGCTTCTTCCGCCATAGCAGAATTTGACTGAGTTACTTTATCTAGGTCTGATACAGCCCCATTAACTTGGGCGATACCCGATGATTGCTCTTTTATTGCTTCAGATATCTCTCTAACTATTGAAGCGGCCTTGGATGAGCTCTCATTGATATCTTTTAGATATCCTCCTACTCGTTGAGAAACTTTTACTCCGTTATCAGCAAGATCTTTCGACCGCTTAATTTTATCAGTTGTTTCACGAGCAGCTTGGGCGCTTCTTTGAGCGAGGCTTCGAACTTCCTCAGCAACAACTGCAAA
The DNA here is from genome assembly GCA_964650155.1 of uncultured Bdellovibrionales bacterium. Lineage (GTDB taxonomy): Bacteria > Bdellovibrionota_C > UBA2361 > UBA2361 > J135 > JAWXBT01. The sequence goes on along the minus strand of CAZYRE010000120.1, from coordinate 711 downwards.
TCCCTTTCCGGCATCGCCAGCTCTAGCAGCTTCAACTGCCGCATTTAAAGCTAGAAGATTAGTTTGGAAAGCAATGTCATCAATAATCTTGATAATCTGGGCTGTTTCTTCAGATGCATTCTTAATCGCATTAATTGCAGTATCCATTTCAGCAACAGATTCAACCCCAGTACGAGCGATCTTCTGCACATTATCTGATAATTCACGAGCATGGCTTGCATTATCTGCAGAGGCTCCAGCACGGGAAGAGATCTCTTCCAAAGCAGCAGCCGTTTCTTCTAACGAAGAAGCCTGCTCTGTTGCACCTTGCGCCAATGTTTGGCTATTTCCAGCCAAATGATTCGCACCATTTGTAACTTCATTAGCGGCAATCTTCATCTCTTCAACAATTGCAGTAACTGGTTTTGTAACACTGCGAGTAATGAAATAAACAATGATTGTAGTAATGAGTAGCAGTATTAAATTTGGAACGATGCCTTCAATGCGTTCAGCACTGAAATGACTTATTCTCTTATCAAGCATGGAATCTAACTGATCGACACCGAAGCTCCAAAGCTCAAAGCTTGCCTCCCTAGCTTTTAATGCTTGGTTCACAAAATCATTTCTTGTCCATGTTACAGTATCTCCAGCGGCTAGAGACCTTAACATTGTTATTAGCTGTGCATTCTCTGATTTATACGCACTTAAAAGCTTTGGATATTCGCTTTGAAA
>CAZYRE010000119.1:5702-7151 GCA_964650155.1 uncultured Bdellovibrionales bacterium | reverse complement strand
TTTATGGGTTCCTTGGAGGTGGTTTTATTTTGGGGTTCCTTGCTGAAGTAATCGCGCCAGGAATTTGGAACCATTGGATTTCTAACATGAGTACTCCACCTCACTACTTTAAAACCCCAACTATCGGAAGCTTTATTCAAGGAATCTTCTGGCCACATTATACCTGGACAAGATATCTTCCGTTCATTGCCACTCTGCTGGTAGTAGTAGTAGCAACTTACTCTACGGTTGAAATGAAAAGGTTTCTTAGTAACCCAACCTTGCTTATTCCATTAAGCCTAGTTACTGCGCCGTATGGGTGGCTATATGATCAAATTCTTCTTATCCCCCTACTCCTAGCCATCGCTTCTCACCAAAGCACTTCGATCCGTATGGCTCTTTTGATGATGAATATTATAGGGGTATCTCCACTGCTAACAGACCAACAGCACTATGTCTGGTACCCTATAGGCATGCTCCTATTAGGCCTTGTAACCCATCGAACTCACAAGAGTATTTAAGACTTGCGAATACTTGGCGCACAAATTCTGCATTTTTCGTGGACTTCTAAGCTTAACTTTACCCTCTTTCTAGCCGACTTAATGAACATGCATAATCGATGCAGGGGTTCGGCAATTAAGATGTTGTGCTGCACGTGGGATGATTAAGGGAACCTATGGATGAACAACTAAATAAACAGATCCGATCCTGCGTTTACGCATTACTTAAACCTGCCGTACGGTTCTGCCTAAAACGGTCAATCGGCATCAGAGATCTAACCGAGATCGCAAAATCAGTATTTATTGATATTGCCTCTGATGAGTTGGAAAAGCAGAAGATTAAACCAACAGATAGTCGTGTGTGTGCCATGACTGGAATTCAACGTACCGCTATCAGGCAGTACCGTGAACACGGCCTCCAGAAAGGAACTACACAGTATCTATACAGAGTAATAGGCCAGTGGCGTCGCGATGAAAAATTCCTTGGTAAATCAGGACGACCCAGAGTTCTTTCTTTAAAAGGAAATGATAGTGAATTTCACGAATTGGTAAGATTAATAAGTACTCACTTACATCCCAGAGCTGTGCTATTTGCCCTCGAACAAGTTGGGGCAGTAGAGGTAAACGAACAGGAAGAAACTGTAAAGCTATCTGCGAGAGGATACACACCTAGAGGAAACCAAGTAGAAGGATTCCAGATGTTGGCCTCCGATGCCGAAAACTTTGTTCAATCGGTGATGGATAACATCAATGTTTTGGAAGAAGGAGGCGAACCGAAGAATATCCACGCTTCCACCGTTTACGACAATCTGGATCAGAAGGCGATCCCGAAGATCCAACGCTGGCTCTCTGTACAATGCTATAGACTCCATCAACGCGCTGAAAAATTCATCTCGCAATACGATTTAGATATTAAGCCAGATCCTAAAAAAGAAGGTGGCGGAAAGATATTCGTAGGAAGCTTTACTCG
>CAZYRE010000119.1:0-5602 GCA_964650155.1 uncultured Bdellovibrionales bacterium | reverse complement strand
CTGCATCACGCGCAATAGCAGCTTCAGTTACATAACCAACCGAGGCTGGAACATGTACTAACGACTTACCATCAATTTCAAGAGGCACAGAATCCGCACCATCTGCAAGTAACGCGGATATTTCAAATTGCCCCTTATCGTTAGTATCTGTTTCCTCACCAGAATTAAGATCTAAAATCTTGATACCAATGAGAGGATGTCCGCCTTCATCGACAACTGCGCCGCGCACAGTTACAGGGCTACCGCCCATCTGTGTGCCGTAACTACCGCCACCGCAGCCAGTAAGGGCTGTGATAAGTCCTAGAACCAGCGTTGAAAGTATAAATTGAGATATTGTCGCCTTAATAAGCGAGCGTACCTTGAGCTTCATTTGTGACCCCACTAACCTAACCACGATTATAAACCCAAAAAGGTGTTCGGTTTCAAATAGTTACCCGAACAAAAGTTACCAACCAGTGCATATGGGGCAATTTATATGCCAGTTATGTGCACTTTTGAGTGCCCAAACGTTACCAATCAATAATGTTCTCAAGTAGATACGAATATTTATGGCTCCTCTCAAGAGTAATCGTACTTACCTATAAACCCGCTGGAACCTAATTATTTCAGCATATATATAGTCAAATAATTTGGTTCCCGGACTAAAAGGGTGACTTTAAAATTTTGTGCACAATTTATGCATTAGTATGTTACATCGACACTGAGTTGTTATATAACTCTTAGTGAAGAGTTCATCAGAGCAAAAGCCCTTTGCATGATGAGCACCTTACCCTAATGAAAATGAAGGACTAACCCTCCTTCATAATTTTCAAAGGTGATTTAAGCCATCATCTTTGAAAATCCTGCACCACCCTACGTATAGCCGAGCTAACCCCTCGGCTATACATTTTTTTACCCCCAACAATTCAGATAGCCGCACTACTACGAGCATGATATCCAAATTAGATGGAAGCCATCGCTAAATCATCTGGAAGATACATACTAAATCCATCCCTTGATATCTGGATAACTGGACTAGCCTCCATAGTAGCAATTGGAATTATCCTTCTTGTTAATCCTGACTTTGGAAACTTGGCTTCATTTGGTGAAGTCCTTACCCTTACAACAGTAGTAAACGGGGCACACTTCATGGCTTCTTACCGGATGCTTTATCAATCAAAAGAGGAGGTGAGGAGATACCCTGCTCCGGCTATTTACATGCCTCTCATGCTCTTCACATATTCTTTTGTGGCCATACTTTTTGCTGACACACTACCAGTGCTTGCAGATGCCCTGTTAATACTTACCTCTCTATACCTGGCTCTTCATTACACAGGCCAAACTTGGGGCATGATGTCAACAACCGCGTTCATAGACAAAGTAAAATTTGAGAATTGGCAGAGAACTGGGTTTAAGTTGAGCTTGCAATGCCTAACGATTTGGCAGGTTATCTGGAGTCTCTCTATTCTAAACCCTAAACCGTATTGGCTTGAGTCCATAACATCACAATCAAATTCATGGATTAGCACTGCCTCATTTTCAGTAATGATCCTGGCAATACTTATTGGCTCAGCCTGTGCAGTCCCATTATTCATAAAAGGGAACTACAAATCAGCAACAAGAATACTAGTCCCTTACATAGCGCTCTACTTTTGGTATGCGCTTTTATCGGTAAACCCACTGGCTCTTCCATTGATTCAATTCTTTCACGCCGTTCAATACCTAATCTTTCCAGTTCGAGTTGAATTAAATAGAGACAACCGGATGAATGTGCCATCGCAGTGGAAAGGTCCAACCTATTTGGGAGCAATGTTGGGTATTGGAGCGGTAGTCTTCGTACTTATTCCATACTATTTTAAAATAATTAGGCCGGAATTTGCTGGAGCGATTCAAATCTTTATATCGACTATCAATATTCATCACTTCTATATTGATGGCTGCGTATGGAAAATTAGTCATCCTGCTGTTAGAGAAGATCTATTTGATCATTTAAATAGAAATTAATGACCTCGCCACACTATAAAATTTTCTCTCTGCTTATTCTGCTGATTATTTCGGCCTTCCCTTGTTACCAAATATTTGTGGGCTCTCCTCTCTGGTACACAAACGGTTGGGATGAAGCGAGTTACTTACAATACGATTATGCCAAACATATCTTAGAAATTTCAGGACCAGGAAGGATGGCCGAGTGGGTAGTGGTATGGCTGCACGATCTTGGATTCTCTGGAGGAAAAATTAATTTTCTTTTTGATATAACAACAACATTAATAATTTTGTTTTTAGGGCCTCGCCTACTTGTCCTAGCAGGACTTACAATCGAGCAATCAAGAATTAATACGGTTATTATTCTAGGAATTCCGATCTTCTTTTCTAACGCCAACCCAGCGATTGAGCTTCTTCAATCTGCCAATACGAATTCAAATTTAATTAAATATTTCTCTGCGCCGTTCATCAACGATCCACTTTGGCTTAGAACGCCTGAACCCCAGCTAAGCATTATTACTCTTATGATATTGAGCTATCTAAGTATCAAAACACAAAAAGGCTATTTGCTGCTTTTGATAACTCCTTTTTTATATCCTTTTATCAGCATCCCCGTGGCTTTTATTTTAGTTGCCACTTTGATTTCTAAGCTGCGCCCCAGTTTCACCAATTTGGCAGCACTCTCATCAGCAATTCTTATTTCTCTATCATTATTTTTTTATCGCCAATTCTTAATACCTTATGATGTAACCGGTTATATCATCCCTACCCATCTTCCTTTAGTAGGACTTTGCGCCGTAACTGCGGCTATTTTATTTTTACTTTCCAAAAATCGTTCACCATTATTACTCTTACTTTTTATTTCAACCTGGCTCGTTCTCAATTTTCAAATTCTCAGTGGATTTACAATTCAGCCAAACAACTTTGAACAGTATTGGTCAATAGTTGCGGTAGCCTTAATAGTAACCCTTGGGTTTCAAACTCAAAAAGCTTTTCCGATAATAAGCATTCTTTTAATTTTTTATTGGGGATTCTTAAATTTCAGACAGAATCAAAATTTAACTCAAAAAGTTGAGTTGACTGATGCCATTCTAGAGGAAATAAAACTGAACTCAGCTGCCGTTGCTGTAAATGATATTTACGTTAGCACTCGCCTCGACATGCTCTATCCAAAGCAGAAACCACTGCTATTTTCATACACTCGATTTTATAAAAAGTTGCCGGATAAAATGCTGCAAGACTTTATCTGCGCAAAGGATTCTCTGAAATCTGACCCTGAGTTTGTAAATATCGTTGATCAGGCAAGTGATTTCTATCTAAATGGGGATCAGAATTACATTCTCAATACTATCGGACGAACTGAACATCCACTTCCTAAAAGAAACCTTGAGCAGGCAATACCTGCCTGTACTGTTAAAAAAGTAAGAATCAAGTAGTACCCAAGAAAAATCTAATTAGGGCAAAACATATAATCCCAACAATTCCTGTTCCAATTACTCCAACAAAAAGCGGCTTGATTCCAATTGTGCGAAATGAAGAAAGAGAAGTGCTAAGCCCAACTCCAGCCATCCCAAGCACTACTAAAAATTTTCCAAGATCTGTAAATCCAGCTGAGGCATCTCCGGATAAAAACCCTGCCGAGTTAAGTCCAGCCATAATAAAGTAACCAAATAAAAACCAAGGAAAAGCTTTGGAGATATTAACTTTTTGCCCTTCGGCCCTATTCCGGCGAGCCTCAATTGCTCCAATAAACATAGCAAGTGGTGCCATAAAGCAATTACGCACAAGCTTTACTACGGTAGCTAACTGTCCTGCTGCTGCGGAGAACAGAAATCCTGCTCCGATGACTTGTGGGGTAGAATGAATTGAGGCTCCGGCAAAAACCCCGAACTGAGTATCGTTCATCCCTAACTGCTGGCCCAAAAACGGGTACAAGAAAATCGCTACCAAACCGCAAAGAGCCACAACGCTGACAGCATAACTTGTCACCTCTTCCTTTGCTTTAAGAAGAGGAGCCGTAATCGCGATTGCGGAAGTTCCACAAATTGTGGTTCCTACGGCCAATAAAATTCCTAGAGTTCGTTCAAGGTTAAAAGTCTTGGCTAGTAACGAAATACAGATCATTCCCGATATCATCGTCACAAAAACAATTGTGAGGATAATAGGGCCCTGCGCAAGTATGGATGCTAGATTAAGACCGGCCCCCATAAAAACAATTCCAAGTACCAGCAATTTATCAGCGTATTTAACCCCTGATTTAGTGCTTTGGGGCAGGATGCCAAATGCCGCCACGGCTAATCCTAATAGGATAGCTAAGGCAGAGGATTCCAGTGGATGCTTTCCGCCAACCATCCACTGGCGAGAAATAAGCTCAGAAACAGCTCCGATAGAAACGACGACGAGGAGTCCAGGAGTTAGAGCTCTAAGAGTGCTAAGGCCTGAAATTTTGCTAGTAGTTGTGGCCATTAATGGTCATTTCATTTTTTACGCTTCTAATTCCATCTACCATTAATGCAATCGATAACATTCGATCAATTTCTTTAAAATTATTCGCTGTGCCGCGAAACGTAGCAACACCATTGGATACATCAACAGTAGCATCTCCAACTAATGCACCTTCCTGAGAGAGTGTCCGTCTGAGAGTTGAAGTTAAAGAACTATCATCAGCATATCTTGGCATTGCACGAGGTGTAACTTCATTGCCGCGAAGACTGGGGTTAACTTTCAGTTCATTACGGATACCCTCAACGCCCTTAACGCTCGAAGCCAACTCTCCTGCCTTGGTTTTGGCCATCTCAGAACCAACTTCCCCATCTAAAAATACAAGACCCTGAAAATACTTTAGCTGAAGATTATATGTACCAATTGTGGAATCTGATTTGATTGCATTCTCAACAGAATCAAGAACAGCTTTGGAGTCTGCAAAACATATAGAAGGGGCAACGAGAGCCAATATAAGAAATATTCGTTTCATATAGTCTCCATTAAGTCTCTTAACACTTCTCTTTTACACCGTTTAGGATTGAAAAAACAAAAAAGCCCCGACCACGCCATTTGGCTGATCGGGGCATAAACCCAGCAACTACCTACTTTCCCGAGTGTTCTCAGTATCATCAGCGTAGGAGAGCTTAACGACCGTGTTCGGTATGGGAACGGGTGTGGCCTCTCCGCTATAGTCACCAGGAGCAATATCAACTCAAAATGAAATTCCGAGTAAACATTGCTCCGGACGACTACTGTCCGAAGAAAATAATAGTAGATCTATATAACAACTGAATATTATCGAGCGCATCTAGCTTCAAGAGAACTTATAAATTTATTAAAAAATAAGCCTCACGGCAAATTAGTACCAGTCAGCTCCACGCTTTGGGCGTGTCCACCTCTGGCCTATCAACGTCGTGGTCTACAACGTGCCTTTAGGGAACCGAAGTTCCAGGGAAATATAATCTTGAGGCCAGCTTCCCGCTTAGATGCTTTCAGCGGTTATCTGTTCCGAACATAGCTACCCAGCGGTGCCACTGGCGTGACAACTGGTACACCATTGGTTCGTTCGCTCCGGTCCTCTCGTACTGGAAGCGAGTCCTCTCAAATTTCCTACGGCCACCCAAGATAGGGACCGAACTGTCTCACGACGTTCTGA
>CAZYRE010000118.1:0-7159 GCA_964650155.1 uncultured Bdellovibrionales bacterium | reverse complement strand
ATTATGAAAGAACAAGCTGGCAAATTAGTGTTTATAATGGTTATTGCTGGCGGCATTTTTATGTTCTTAGGGGATAAGAACGCTTTTCAATCACTCGCACAGCAAGTGCTACCGAGCCCGACTAATCAGAAAAAAACCGGAGATGAGTTCTTTGTTAAGGTAGCACCAGGGCATAAGAATGCAGCCATGTCCGCTGAGCAGAAAGCATTTTTTGATACTGTAAAAAAAGAGATAAAATTTTGTGTAGAAGAGATGGTTCCTCGTACGGAACGTAAATGCCCGTACAATCGCCTTGGTAAAGGTGGTAAGCGTCTGCCAGATAAGAATTGTCAAAAGATAAAACAAGCAGAAGCTGAGGTAGAATGCGAAAAGAAGATGTTAAGCCGCATTCCATATCGACAACGTCCCGCCTGGTACGAATTCCGTTCAGAAAAGATGGCCCGCGATCAAAAAGATCTTGAGCGCCTTAAGGGAGTAAAATCCAAGAAAGGTGGCGCCACTCAAAAAGATGAAGAGTGGATGAAGGAGTTTTAATTAAAAGAAAAGATGAGGGCAGCCAGTTCCAAGGTGTTCGATCCGTGAGGAAAACAGCTTGAGAAGAGGTGCCCAAAGGACGAAGTCCGGATGTGTCAGGCGCCGGGGAATTCCACCGCGTAGACGTTCTTTCCTTGCTTCTTGCCGTTGACGTAGAGCTCGAAGGCGCGACCCTCGAACTTCACCAAGACGTATCCGTCGTAACGCCGTTTCGTCAGCTTCAACCCTTGCCACTCACTCGATCCCGAGATGGGGATGGAGCCGAGGGAGCGGGTGCTGCCGTCTGCCGTGATGGTCATCTTTGCCGTGTCGACCTCGATCGTGAAGATTTTGGCTGCGGAGGAGGGACCTGTCTTGCTTGCCGAAACCGCCATGTGACTCTGTCTCTTTCTCAAAAACTCTCTCCACGAGTAGCGTGTTTGCCCAGTGCTGCACGCGTCGTGTGTCCGGTACCAAGATGGTGCCCGACACACGACGCGAATCTGAATGGATAGCTAATCGAGGATAAAACCTTACATGCCTTGCGGCTGCCTTCATCTGCCCTTTTAAATTTATTTTGCTGCCGTGAAACGGAAAGATGAGCCGTTTGTAGTACAGCGATGAAAAGATCTCTCGTTAGGAAACTGCCCAGGTATGGGAGGATGGTTAACGCTAACGGAGGGAGATTATAAGGTAAGGAGTATTTGTAGGCAACAGGTTGGTTTTGCTCAGTGCTGGGTAGGGGTTGTAGGAATTACTATGATTTTCCGAGGAGTAGGTTGAAGTTCACTCCTGCTCGGTTCAAGTGTTGCCACAAGGGTTTGAACAGCACTTAAGGCAGTAAGGTGAGGTTCTGCTGGAGCAAACAATTTTAAAAGCTCCACAATGTAATGACGCTCCGCCTCTATGCTATCTGGCCCATTTGTAGTTTGAGTCCATAAAGGATTTAAAAATGGATTTTCTTCATCCCGGCGTTCAAGTTGGGCAAGTCTTTTCGAAGCGAGTTTTTTTACATCGAGCCAGAAATGAAACTTGTTTGCATCGTTTATGGAACTTTTATGGCGCCATAAATAAATGTTCTGTTCAGTCTCACCTAAGAACCATAAAGGATTAAATCCGTAAGTTTGAGGAGAAGGAAGGAAATCTCGTTCTATAAGTCTATTCTCGAAAGTTCGAAATAAAGATAGGAGAACTCCGATCTCTGGGAGTTTATGGGCGTCATTTGTAGATGAGTGTTCAGATTTGTACAGCTCACCTACAAGTTTTGTCAGCTCCTCGCCGCTAACCATCTGATTCTGTTTTATCTCGCTCTAGTTGATGAACAGGTAAGAAGGGCAGAGCAAATTCCGCGCCGAAAATACGGCCTTGGCCAAAGGATTCATATAATTGAGTCTAGGGAGCAAGATTATGTATCTCCCTGGAGTTTTTTGAAGGATTGTCATACCCTCGCGGTGGTTTATAAAGCGGACTTATCCTCGATGGGAGGCGTATATGACAGACTCAGATACCATTTTTGGTAAGATTATTCGGAGAGAGGTTCCAGCAACTATAGTGTTTGAAAATGACACTGTTTTAGCTTTTAAGGACATATATCCAAAAGCGCCTGTCCATATCTTAGTTATCCCTAAGAAACAGATCCGCTCCGCAAGTGCGGCCTCCCCTGGAGACAAAGCTCTTCTTGGAGAGTTATTACTAGTTGCCGCTGAGATTGCAAAGAAAGAGGGGATTGATAAAACCGGATACCGGTTAGTCATAAATAATGGCAAAGATGCTGGGCAAGCAGTGGATCACCTCCATGTCCATATTTTAGGCGGACGAGAGATGGAGTGGCCACCAGGATAGTTTAGGTGTTACTTCAAATTTAAATTGAGAGAAGTTGTATGGCTGAAGAAGTTGTAAAGATGCGAATAGATAGCGATGTGGCCGAACTTGTGGTCAATCGTCCTGATAATTTGAACGCTCTGAACGTAGATGTACTACAGAGCTTAGTACTTTGTTTTGAGAAGTTGATGAAAGAGACCCCAGTGAGGTGTGCGATTATCACTGGATCTGGAGATAAAGCTTTTGTTGCCGGTGCAGATATTCCACTACTTCAGCAGTTGGGAAAACGGGCTGCCGCAGACTATATAGAATTAGGACAACGGGCTATGCGTACCATAGAGAAGGCTCCGTTTCCTGTTCTAGCAGCAGTTAATGGATACGCTTTAGGTGGTGGTCTAGAGTTAGCTTTATCTTGTGACATTATACTTGCTTCTCAAAGTGCGAAGTTTGGTGCTCCTGAAGTAAATTTGGGAATTATCCCTGGCTTTGGTGGTACTCAGCGATTAGTTCATAGATGTGGCATTGGGGCAGCTCGCCGGTTGGTCTTAACCGGAGATATGATCGATGCTGTTGAGGCCAAAAGTATCGGCTTAGCTGATGTTGTTGCCGCAGAAGGGACGCTTCAAGATACCGCATGGAATATGGCAAAGACCATTGCTTCAAAAGGTCCTCTCGCTATTAGAGAAGCAAAACGAGTTCTTCGAAGACCACAGGAGACAGTTCTCTTAGCCGGACTCCAGATGGAAGTTGAATCATTCCTAAAGACCTTTGAGACCGTTGATAGGGAAGAGGGTATGCTTGCGTTTATGCAGAAGCGTAAGCCAAAGTTTGTTGGCAAATAATTTTTAGGTAGGCTTTTTATGTCATGGATTGATGGATTTCCATTTGAATTAAGTGATGAAGAACGGATGGTGCTTGAGTCCGTTAGGAGTTTTGCAACTGAAGAGGTGAGGCCACTCGCTGAGAAAGTTGATAAAGAGCACTATTTTCCAAAGGAGCTGATCCCAAAATTAGGAAGTCTAGGGTTTATGGGAGTTTTGGTACCTACTGAGTACGAAGGCTCTGGGATGTCGATGATCTCTTACTGTTTCGTGATAGAGGAGCTCGCTGCTGCTTGTGCTTCCACCTCTGTGGTAGTTAGTGCCCACAACTCTTTATGCATTAGTCCTATTCTTGAATTTGGATCTGAATCACAGAAGAAAAAATTCCTACCTAAACTTGCCACAGGGAAAGCCATCGGCTGTTTTGCATTATCTGAGCCTGGCACAGGCAGTGATGCAGCAAACTTAACCTGCTCTGTAAAGAAGGTAGGGGACAAATACATTATTAATGGTGCAAAAAACTGGATTACCAACGGACCGGTTGCAGATGTCTGCGTACTCTTTGCCATGCAGGATCCTTCTAAGGGACATAAGGGCGTTACCGCATTTGTGCATGATATGAATGTCCCAGGACTCTCGCGCGGTAAACCTGAAGATAAATTAGGAATTCGTGGTTCTCCAACATGCGGCCTAACATATGAAAATGTTGAGTTAACCGCTGACAATTTACTCCTTGGAGAGCTTCAAGGATTTAAGGTGGCGATGAACACCTTAAACGGTGGGCGTATCGGTATCGGCGCTCAAGCTGTTGGAATTGCCCGTTCCGCCCTGAGTGATGCACTCGCTTATTCAAAGGAGCGCAAAGCGTTTGGTAAAGTGATCTCGGAACATCAATCAATTCAGAACTACTTAGCAGAGATGCTTAATCAGGTGGATGCTGCTAGATATTTAACGCTTGGTGCTGCAAAGCTGAAAGATCAAGGGAAGCCCTATATTAGGCAAGCTGCTCAGGCTAAACTATTTGCCTCAGAAGCAGCCATGTACTGCGGAGTGAAGGGAGTTCAGATTCATGGTGGTTACGGCTTTGTGACCGATTATCCAGCAGAGCGCCACATGCGAGATGCTAAGATAACTGAGATCTATGAAGGTACAAGTGAGATTCAAAAGCTAGTAATAGCTGGAGCGCTTCTTAAGGAGTAGTTAGAGATGAGTAAGACAATTGCAAAAAAAGCGGGCCTTACCCGAAAAGATAAATGGGAAAAGGAATCGTATTCCACACAGAAAGAGAGGAAGCCTTCTTTTGATTCCATTAGTTTTAGACCACAACCTGCGCTTGTTTCACACGAAGACCTAGCCTCTTTTAATCACGAAGATAAAGTAGGATACCCAGGTGAGTATCCTTTTACCCGTGGTGTGCAGCCCACCATGTACCGCGGTCGCCTTTGGACGATGAGGCAGTTTTCTGGATTTGGATCTCCTGAAGATACCAATCGCCGCTTCAAGTATTTGCTTGAACATGGCCAGACAGGACTATCTACAGCTTTCGATATGCCGTCCCTAATGGGATACGACCCTGACCACGCGAAGTCTCGTGGTGAGGTTGGACGTGAGGGTGTGAGCGTAGCCACCATTGAAGACATGGACATCCTCTTTGGTGGAATTCCTCTAGATCAAGTCACAACTTCGATGACGATTAATTGCTCTGCCACTATCGTAATGGCTTTTTACCTTGCTCTTGCAAAACGAAGAGGGATCTCTTTTGACAAGATAGGCGGAACCATCCAGAACGATATGTTCAAGGAATTTATCGCTCAGAAGGAATGGATCTGTCCTCCTGCACCTGCTGTAAAGCTTGCTTGTGACATCGTTGAATATTGTTCAGAGAACGTTCCAAAATTTAATGGCATTAGCATAAGCGGATATCATATCCGGGAAGCAGGAGCGACCACAGTACAGGAGTTAGCTTTTACCTTGGCTGATGGGGTTGGCTATGTTGAGCACTGCATTGGTAGAGGAATGAATGTAGATGACTTTGCTCCACGGTTATCTTTCTTCTTCGACGTTCACAATGATTTCTTCGAAGAGATTGCAAAGTTCAGAGCAGCGCGAAGAATCTGGGCAAAATTAATGAAAGAGAGATTTGGGGCGAAGAATGTAAAATCAATGATGCTCCGTACTCATGCCCAAACAGCAGGAGTAAGTCTCACAGCTCAGCAACCTGTAAATAATGTAGCCCGAGTTGCGATCCAAGGTTTGGCAGCAGTGTTAGGGGGAGTGCAATCTCTCCATACAAATTCTATGGATGAGACTTTGTCTCTGCCAACTGAAGCAGCAGCTAAGGTAGCTTTGCGGACGCAACAGATTATCGCTGAAGAAACAGGAGTCACGAACGTAGTAGATCCACTTGGTGGGTCATATTATGTCGAGCAGCTCACAGACGAAATCGAAGCAGAAGCTATGGAGTACATCAACAAAATTGATGCCATGGGTGGAATGCTAAAGGCTGTCGAAGTCGGATTCCCTCAAAAAGAGATTGCAGAATCATCTTATCAGTTCCAGCTAAGGGTAGATAAGGGTGAGTATGCCATGGTAGGGGTTAATAAATACCAAGATGCCAATGATGAGGTGCCCATACCTGTACTTGAAATAGATTTTGAAGCTGAGAAGAAACAGATAGAGCGGGTAAAAGCCTTCAAGGCTGCTCGAAATAAGCAGAAAGTTGAGTCTGCCCTATCGGAGGTCACAAAAGCCTGTAAAGAGAACAGGAACGTTATGCCAGCCCTCATAAGTGGCGCAGATGTCGGTATAACCTTGGGAGAGGTAAGCGATATATATAGACAAGTGTACGGCGTTTACACCGACCCCGGATTGATCTAATACTTCACCATTATGAGTATGACAGCAGTAGCCGGCGGCCAAAATTCTAAAATTCGAGTTCTAATAGCTAAGCCTGGCCTTGATGGCCACGATAGGGGAGCTAAAGTGATCGCCCGAGCTCTCCGTGATGCTGGCATGGAGGTGATTTATACTGGACTTCATCAGACACCTGAAATGATTGTACGCAGCGCTCTTCAAGAGGACGTGCACGGTATTGGACTTAGTATCCTTTCAGGTGCACACATGACCCTCTTCCCAGCGGTGATTGACCTCTTAAAGAAGGAAGGGGCAGAGGATGTGGTTGTTTTCGGTGGCGGCATTGTTCCCAAGGACGATGTCACCAAATTAAAATCAATGGGAGTTAAAGAGATCTTTACTCCTGGAGCTAAGACAACAGATATAGTCGAATGGGTTAGATCTAATATCGTCCCGATCTCCTAATTACAAATAGTCAAGTACTTTATAAAAAAATTTTTACTGCCACCAACTTGCTTGCAAGTAACTCCTATTTTCGGTAATACCATTCAGTGATTTTCATCGAGGCAATTCTTGCGTGATGATAATCGTCAGGGTGCGGAGCAGTTGGCCGGATCTTGAAAACCTTAATACTTGATACCGTAAGTTAGATTAGAGGTAGATAAAGAATATGACAGTTCGTGGAAAGATAGATAGCGAGATCACAAAGCGTGTTGGTTCCTGGTTTACAGTTAGAGATCTTCAAGAGAAGCTCCGAGTTGAGAATTCAACTCTTAAGCCACTTATCATGCGTTACGCTCGTGACCAGATCCTTCGTCGTCGTAAGGTGAAGGGCGAAGCTCGCTCAGTGCAGTTTTCACCAGCTGCTGGTTCCACAAAGGAATTCCAAGCTTTGATGAATCAGTACATGCCTTATAAGACAAATGGTAAGAAGATCATGGCTAAAGTTTCTTCCTCAAAGAAACTCTCCACTAAGTCTTCCTCCAAGTCTGCAGCAAAGATGACAAAGAGTTCTTCTAAGAAGTCCTCTAGCCGTCCAGCTAAGGCTTCAAAGAAATCTTCAAACAAGAAGACTTCAAAGAAGAGATAGTATTTAGAATATTATCTTTTTGAATAGAAACGGCGACCATCTGGTCGCCGTTTTTTATTTT
>CAZYRE010000117.1:5386-7327 GCA_964650155.1 uncultured Bdellovibrionales bacterium | reverse complement strand
ACGCTGCCACTTAGCAACAAAAACTGCGGGGTCCGCAAAATTCTACGGAATAGTTACGTGAATAATCTGTGCGGCGCGGTTGTTTCCGTGTCCGGTGTCAGCGCCAGCAGCAGTGATAGTAACCATGTGAGTTCCTGGGCTTAAGCCGTTTCTATCAAGGCAGCTAGCAAGATCTACAGTGAATGCCACAGTATTGTTACCAACAGTGGTAGTATCGCTCGCATTTGAAGGTTCGTAATCATCAGCCCCATCAACGAGTGGCCATAGTAAAGCTCCAGCGTTAGATCGATAGCTATTCCCTTGTCCGACAGAAGGAAGCTCCGTTAGAGAAGAAGAAAGGCTCTCGTAAAGTTCACCGCATGTAAATTCACCAGAGTTATTGCTAATAATAACGCCGTAACTTAAGTGGCCAAAATCACGATAATCGCCACTCTCTAGACCTGATACGGCTGCTCTCTGCAAGCGCCAGAGTTGCAAGCGTAATTTGCCAGCAAAACCGCCACCAGAAGCAAGAACTATTGGATTTCCACTACTTGTCCCTGGACCACTGGCATCACTATAGTCAACCAACACATCATTAGAAGCATCGTTATCGGTAATATTATAAGCTCTTGTAGCTGGTACAGTCACAAAATATGGAGGCAAGGTTAAAGCTTTCCGAGCAATTACTGCATTAGATTCGTTAACAAAGTCTACCCGATAAGTGTCACCAGGACGAAACTTATCTGTGCCTACTCGTGGTTGTATGGCTGCTGCCCAAATAGCACCGCCGCTGCCACCATTGGGAGGAAGATTCTCAAGACTGTTCTCTTGACCGCTTGCTGTAAGGGCAGACCAGAGTTGTCCGGTTAAAGAACTATCTCCCTCACTGAATCCGGAATATACGCCAGTGCTTGCACCAACAGAAGTTGGCCGACAGTATTCAAGTTCACTCGGACAAACTGCGTATCCACCAGTAATATCAGAAGCTAAATTGCCGTTAGGACCGTCACCTGGAAAACTGAAGTAAAATGCAATTGAGAATAAGTTTGCTCCTCCGATCACAGCATCAAGTTCGGATGGATCAATTGCTCCATCTATATGCCAGTTAACAGTTTGGTTCATGCTCAAGAATAAGGCGGTAAACGGCAAAGCAACACCAGTATCAACCTCTTTGGTACCAACACTTCCAGCATCAATACTTAAGTCTGCTATGTCGATAATTCCATCACCATCAGCATCAACATCGTATAGGTCGGCAAAGGAATCACCATCACTGTCAGCAGCAGCGCCGGAAATTGCGGAGATCTTAACCTTCTTCTTTGCAGCGCTTGCACTAGATACAATATTAAGACCAAGGTTCTGGATTTCAGATGTGACTACAGAACCTTTACCAGAAAATATTTTTCCCTTGATCGATGTTGCTACGTAAGGAGTTCCTTCCGTCCATGGATCAAGTTTTACTGTAAACTTTGAGAGATCTTTTTGATTCTGACTCTTGGGAGTTCCGCTTAAACGAAACCTTAATTTATTGCTCTTAACGGTACCGATTGCGCCTACTAATTGTCCGTCCTTGAATGCAACCAAGGAGGCTCCATTCAATTTATTGGCTGGTATCGTAAATTTTATTTTGGAGCCGTTAGCAGTTCCTGGATATAGCGTTCCATCGTTTCCTAATAGATCTACATCCTCTATTCCGCTGTTATTCAAATTGACGGTGATCTTTTTAGAATTACCAGCAGCCTTAACCCACATAGGGCTGTTTACGATAAATAATGAAAAGGAGAGGACAGAAAATAGGATCGCAACGCGTTTCATGAAGGCTCCTGCAGAAATATTTGCCCTCTTTAGGTCGGTGAGAATAAGAATTATCCTGAGCAGAAAAGATCAAACTATATTTTAATAACGATCTTTCCTGCGTTTAAATTTGCTTCCATCCTCTCATGTGCTGCTTTTATTTCA
>CAZYRE010000117.1:0-5286 GCA_964650155.1 uncultured Bdellovibrionales bacterium | reverse complement strand
CTCTGCACCGCACTTTGAAAATCACTCTCCCGGTAATTAATTCCAAGGGTAGCTCCAAGTGATTTACATTTTTTTATCTTCTCATCCGTTCCAGCAGTGACAATTATATCATTAGCTCCAACTAATTTAGCTAGCTTAATGGCAGCCATGCCTACACCACTGGCTCCAGCATGGATCAACACTGATTCATCTTTACTTAATTTACCGTGCCAGAAGAGACATTGATAAGCTGTCAGGGCAGCTTCAGGAATAGTAGCCGCTTCATCGTAAGAAAGTTTCTCTGGAATAGGCATCACTTGATCGTGACGAATGGTAACATATTCTGCATATCCACCACCGCCCAAAATTCCCATTACTCTGTCACCAACCTTCCAATTTCCTGCAGCCGTAACAACCTCACCGGCAAACTCAAGTCCAAGTATTGAGCTTGCTCCAGCCGGAGGCGGATATTTTCCGCGTCTCTGCAATATGTCAGCGCGATTTAGAGCAGTAGCATGAACCTTTACTAGCAGTTCACCTTTCCCAGGCTTTGGAGTCTCCACCTCGCCTAAATAAAGCTGCTCCGGTCCGCCAAATTCCTTAATTAATACTGCTTTCATAATTGGTGACAGTTACTCTTTTTCACAAAAGGGGTCAGACCCCTTTGCCATATTACGATGGGAATTAATAATTGACTATGAGTCAACGCAGTGGCTTTAAACCTCTTTGTTAACCCATAGTCCCAAGTTCTGGAGAGTACTTGGTCAGGCGGCGAACTTCTCCGGCTTGAGACGGATGCCGAGAAGGCGCAGGCAGTCTCGGACCTCCTGCACCGACACGGCTTCGCCTTCCACCATCATCTGGTTCCTGCGAGGCAGGTACCGAATGTCGATGGGAGCCTGCAGGAGCCGCTGATCGAGAGCGCCCTCCGGGTTGAGCCAGAGAGGCGATACCGCCTCGACCATCGGCATACGGGTGTTTTGCGTCAGCAAGTATCCGACCCGATCGAACGAGTGACGACCAGCGCAGAGCGGCACCTCCACTCGCCCCAGTCCACCGGTTGCGAACCTGAAGGTGAAGCCTGCCAGGGCCTCCACTCTCGCGCACTCGATCACTCTCATAGCGCGGTGAACGATCCCGTCGAACCCGCGCCCGCTCCAGTAGTCAACGTTGAGGAACGTGCGTCCCTCTCCGTCATTTTCGATCCTGGTGCCTCCGTCCAGAAGACCATGGTCTCCCAAGATGTCCTGGATCTCGCCGCATCGACGATGCCCGAGATCCCACAACGTCACGCCCATCGGAACTTGAGTTGCCACCCGGGGAATCGGATGTGTCATTCACGAGCCTTCTGGCGCCATGCGCCGGAATGAGAAATGGAACGGGGAAGTTGAACCGCGAGAGTCAGCTAAAACATTTTTACCACTGCGTGACTCTCAATCGAGAAAACTACTTTTCGATAGAGAGCCAGCGTAAATTTTGAACTGCTAATATTTATGAACAACAAAGAACAACAAAAATGGCGGAGAGTGGGGGATTCGAACCCCCGATACGACTTTTGATCGTATAACGATTTAGCAAACCGCCGCCTTCAGCCACTCGGCCAACTCTCCAGCAACTAGGGACAATTCCCTAATCTATTTCCGAACTCATATTTAATCCAGGGACAGGCACGAATTTTCAAAAATTGAAAATTCGTGCCTGTCCCCAAAATGGCGGAAGGAGAGGGATTCGAACCCCCGGAAGACTTTCGCCTTCGCCGGTTTTCAAAACCGGTGCCATCAACCACTCGGCCATCCTTCCCAAGACAATATTTAAAGCCGCCACCTAGCATATAGGAATACCGGCTTTAGTTCGAACTCAAATAGGTAGCATTTGATTCTTTCCCCATGCAAGGCTTTAGAGAAGGTTTTTTGCCTTATCCTCCAGGTTTTGCTATCTAATCGGGTCCTTCACTACGCGCGCTCTTAGCTCAGCTGGATAGAGCATCTGACTACGAATCAGAAGGTCGGTGGTTCGAATCCTCCAGGGCGCGCCATTTTATAACGCATTACCTGCTGTTTATCCTATTTAAATGCTCTGAAATAAATGAAAACCAAGCTCTCCTCTGAGCAGATCTTAGCAATTATGTCAGAAGCTCTTAAAGAAGCTTCTAAAGCAGAAGCTCGTGGAGAAGTGCCCGTTGGAGCAATTATCGCATTTGAAAACAAAATCATCGGCAGAGGATCTAACCGAACAGAAGAATTGCACGATGCCTGCGCTCATGCTGAGATCTTAGCGATTCAAGATGCCGGAAAGAATCTGCAAAACTGGCGAATGGAAGATGCGGTTATTTGCGTTACACTTGAACCATGCACTATGTGCGCTGGCGCAATTCGAAATGCCAGAATTGGCACGGTAATTTTTGGGGCGTATGACCATGATAAAGGTGCAGGAGGATCCATTTACGATCTCTTACTAGATCCTAGGCTCGGTCCAGTGCCACGGGTTATAGAGGGCATAAACCAGACTGAATGTGAAAAATTGCTTCAGGATTTCTTTAAAAGCAAAAGAAAATCTTAAAGTTGACCCCTCAGATCCAGCCAGGTAAAACTTTGGAATGACTTCAAAAGTAAATTACCTGAAATTTCGTACAATCATCGCGATTGTGGCTCTGCTAGGAATTATATCTTTTGCAGGTTGTTCAAAAAAGAAGATCTCAGAGATCGACACCAGTAAACTTAACGTCGTAGTAATTCTGGTAGATACCCTCAGATCTGACCACCTACCTTTCTACGGATATCATAAAGACACGGCCCCATTCTTAACAACGCTTGCTAACAAATCTATTGTTTTTGATAATGCCTTTTCGGCCTCTTCGTATACAGGACCAGCCACAGCCTCGGTCTTTACCTCCCTTTATCCATCACAGCACGGAGTTATTACCGGACACTTTGCTAACCTAAGGCTGCAAAAGAAAGATCAAACCGTAACCTTTGATAAGATCTCTGATGACGCCGTTACGTTAGGGGAAGAGATGACAAGCGCTGGATTTAAGTCTTTTGGACTAGCAGATAACCTTAACATCTCAAAAGAGATGGGCTTCTCTCAAGGCTTTTCGAAATTCGAAACCTACCGGTATGAAACAGCAACAAAGATGAACAAAACGCTGAAGGAATGGAAGTCAGAGATTGAGGGCTCAGGGCGGTACTTCCTTTACCTACACTACATGGATCCACATGAACCGTACCACAAACGAGATCCCTGGTATCAAGATGCTCCTGATGAAAAGCAGAAAGAAATAAACGCTTACGATAGCGAAATATCTTTCGTTGATTCTCACATCAAAGAAATGTTTGAGCTTTATAATTGGGATAAAAACTCAATTGTTATTTTCTTAGCAGATCACGGAGAAGAATTCTGGGATCATGGAGGTTTTGGGCATGGCAAAACCCTTTATCGAGAAGTAATAGAGGTGCCATTCTTTATCTATGTGCCTGGGATAACTCCTGGCAGAATATCCTCGCATGTAACCACGATGGATATTTTACCAACCCTGTCGGCCCTACTTAAGTTTCAAGCAAAAGATTACTGGGAAGGACACAATCTGCTACCTGTCATAGAGAGCAATTCTCAAGCCGATAGATCTTTATTCTCTGAACTGCTGCGCCGCCCTGAACATCCTCGACCAGAACTTCGCTCCGTTGTTACCCCAGACTGGCACTACATCTCTAAAAAACCAAAGGGCGGAGAGCTGCACCATGAACTCTATAACGCGCGAACCGATGTACGAGAGAAAATCAACGAGGCTAAAAATCGTTCTCAGATCGTAACTGAGTTGGCTAATCGCACCATGAATGTCAGCAAAGGAAAGGTGGTCTTTAAAGATAATGTCGTGGAACAGCCTTTATCAGTCGAAGGGCTAGAAGAACTAAAAACACTTGGCTATGCAGAATGAAAACGGTACCACCAACAAAGATAGCAGAGATTGCAGCGCGCGCAGGGGAAATAATTCTGGATTGGTATGCAAAGCCAATTATCCCACAAAAAACGAAAAGTGATGACTCTCCACTTACACACGCAGATGAAGATGCTAATCGTATAATCATTGCTGGGCTGAAAGAGATCTCTTCCCTTCCAATCGTAACAGAAGAAAGTCTAGTTGATTACTCTGTTCGAAAATCGTGGGGTGATTTTTGGATAGTAGATCCACTAGATGGGACCAGAAATTTCTTAAGTAAAGACGGTCAATTCACAGTTAATATCGCACTTATATCAGGCGGTATGCCAATAATGGGCGTAGTCTTGGCTCCAGCCCTAAACCTTTCTTATGTTGCCGAGCGTGGGCAAGGCGCGTTTCTAAATGGCACAAAAATTTTTCATCAGACCCTCCGTAAAAATCCTATCGCCGCAGTTAGCGCAAAACACGGGTCTGATGAGACTTTTGAAGTACTTAAAAAAGCCGGGATCACCGAGGTCAAACCGCTAGGCTCAGCCCTCAAACTCTGCAAACTTGCTGAGGGTGAGGTTGATATTTATCCTCGTCTTGGAACCACCTGTGAGTGGGATATCGCCCCAGGACACCTCGTAGCAACAGAGGGGGGGTGCAAAATCATAGATCTAAAAACTAGAGTCGAACCAATTTATAATAAACCCTCGTTAGAGAATAATTATTTTATCGCATATCACCGCGATATGGATATCTCTACTTTTCTAAATTAAAAATATCTTATGAAAAATATATTCATCACAATTTGCCTAATAGTATTTCAATTTTCTCAAGTTGTTGTGGCAGAAGACCTAGTCTTGCGCATAGGTCATTTTCCTAACCTTACCCACGCTCAAGCCTTAATCCTCCACAATAGCACTCGCGCTGGTGATGGCATCTTAGAAAAGAATCTTGGTCCAAACATAAAAGTCGAATGGTACACCTACAACGCCGGACCATCAGCGATGGAAGCAATCATCGCTGACAGCATTGATATTTCATACGTTGGCCCAAACCCAGCTATGAATGCTTTCATTCGATCAGAAGGCAAAGCTCTGAAAGTAATCTCAGGTAGCGCAAAAGGTGGAGCAGGATTGGTTCTTCGAAACGGGGTAACTATCACAACGCCAACTGAATTCCGTGGGAAAACAATCGCTACTCCTCAGCTCGGTAACACTCAGGACATTTCAGCACGCGCATATTTTAAAAGCCTTGGATTCAACATTACTCAATTAGGTGGCGATGTCAGAATATTACCTGTTGCTAATGCAGACCATCTAATAATGATGACTAAGGGGGAAATCGATGGGGCTTGGACCGTTGAACCTTGGTTATCACGTCTT
>CAZYRE010000116.1:0-7598 GCA_964650155.1 uncultured Bdellovibrionales bacterium | reverse complement strand
GCCGCAGGAATGACGGCAGGCTTACCTTTAAGCTCAGTACTGGCCAAACTATCATCACCGTCTGCAAGTACGAACTTCTCAAAAACCCTGGCGAGCTCTTTTGATTGATTTTTTGTTAATCCTGCCAATCCTAAGACATCTTCCAAACCCTCTGTAGTTAATAGATCTGCATCTTCAAGATTAACTTCATCGGCTATCTTGGAAAACTTTCTACTTAATGCCTTAAACTCTCTGTCGATCGCACTTCGCTGTGCATCGCTTGTCGTTCTCTTTGAAGCTTTATCAACAAGCTTAATTGTATCGTCAACAATTTCACCAAGCTTAGTCAGAGTATCTTTTGAAATCTGAAGATAACTTGCTACAGAGCCCAAACGACTCACGGCTCCAGCAAAGGTATCAGAGGTACTACGCAATTTTGTTTGGTTTACGGCAGCGTCCCCATTTGAAGAGGTGTTGATGCGGACGGATTGGGTACGACTCTGCTTAATCCCAGTAAGGGAAGTAATAAGCTGGCCATTGATACTACTAATGCCCATGCTTACTAAATCGTTAGATTTACAAGATATATTAGATTTGGTGGCACAATAACCTAATGGATTCTATAACAATTTAAAGAGGTTATTAATGAGACTTACTAATGCTTGGTCATTCCAGGTAGGATTTTTACTTATTCTGGCAGCCCTACACTGCCCATTAGCATATGCACTTCCACCCGCTCCATGGGAAGTAGAGGTCATACCGCCTCCCACTCCTAGAAAATCAATTAAATCTCGTGAAGTCACTGTTGAATTAATCAACGTTTCAAAAGTTGTAGTTTATGTAAAGTCTTGGTGTTCAGAATGCGAAGAGGTCACAAGATATCTTACTGATCGCGGAGTGAAGTACGAGAAAATTTATATCTTTGCAACCTTAACTGGACTGCAAGGCACAATACTTAGCTCAGAAAGACCACCCGTTACAGTTATCGATTACACCGATGGAACACGTCGTAGAATTGTGGGTTACGATGAGGCAATTTTTGATACTCTTTTTGGCTCTCATGGTGCAGAGAAACACAATAGTTTTGGACTATCTGAATTTGACTTACGTGGTAGTGAAAAAGATAAACCGACAGATTCCTTCGATTTACGCTAATTGTTGAGCTATCCAATCTTTTAGTGCGCGCATAGAGTTGCTGCCTAACTTGTGCCCAACCTCATCAGTGGATACGACAACGGGACAGCCATTTTCTCTGAGATAATCTGCTCCCCTATTTGCTTTATCAATGGGGACAACCTCATCCTTAGTACCGTGGCCTATAAAAATTGAAGGCCTAACTACATCAGCAAAACCCATTGGGTCTTTAATGGCAAAACTTGCTAATAGACCAACACCATTAAATCTATCTGGTGCTCTTTGTAAGGCTAACGAAAGAACTGCGCCGCCTTGTGAAAAGCCAATTGCTATCACTTTCTTTGGTGCCAAGGAATAATAACTTAGTGACTTATCAATGAAAGTAAGCAGGGCCCTAGATGCCTCAACAGCATCCGCTTTATCAAAATCCGGCTTTACTAACCACCAACTAAATCCACCGATTGGGTCATGAATGGGGGCTTCAGGAGCAATAATAGTACATCCCTCAGGGATGCATCTTTTAAATGCCCACATTACATCCATATTTCCAGCACGACCATGAACCATGAATACGCATGGGGCAGCGCCATTGTCAGATAAAAAATATTTATGTTTTAGGCCAGTAGCTTCAATAGCGACTGGCTCGGCTACGGAGATCATCCCTGCTTTTTAGCTCAACGTAACGTATGAGGAAACACCCGTTATGAATTACTGATCAACATTTTGAGCCAACTCAGCCACCATCATATGAGGTGGTTCTTGTTTGCTCATCTGTTGACTACGTTCAAGAAGCCCGACAGTCCTAAGAATTTCTTCGGCATCTACGTCAAGGTATCTACAAACGGCTCTAAAAGAAAATGGATAAGTATCATTAGGATTTGTAAAATATTCATGGGCAAGACGTTGTACCTTACCCTTCTTCTTATAATCTGCCATGGCTGTGATAAGCATAGCTCTGAGAAGATTCTTTTCTGGGGTAGAAGCATCCCAGGGAATAATATCTTCGTAGGCTGTAAACATCGCTATATTTTTATCGTTTCGTGCCATAAATCCTTAAAATCAAAACCGTTCCTCACTTCATATAATCGACTGAGAAACCAACTCGCTTAATGAGTGAAGTCATTATCGTATAATTAAGATGCCGCTAATATCTGTGTGGCTCTGGATTTTTCTTCAATTATTCCCCTTATTTTTGAACCTTTTGGGCGAATAAAGGAAAATTCATTACATGCCGATATAAGTAATAGGCGGAGTCTTGGGATTTCTTGCCGTATCTCGGTCCCTACTCGGCTGCTGTAACAAGGATGTTGTTTCTACAGTAAAATGCCAAGGAGGGCAGTCATATGAAAATAAGCGGATTCCCCGCACCATTGGAGCTACCCGTTCGTGGACTCCGTGCGCAAATAAAAAAAGAGAAAGATGTACTCTCTGAAGATGCAATTATATTTGATCCAGAAGATCGAAGTAAGAATGGTCAAGGCTCAGAAGAAAAGGAACCTCCACCATCAAAGGATCAAACTGAAGAGCGACCAGAGAGAAAAGGAAATTCTACTGCGTTGAATATCGTTGTATAGAGACTAGTGGGAAATTTCTGTAGGATTTGGGGGCTTGAGTTGTGAGAAATCATTGCTCGCCTTCGGATCCTGCGTCTCTATATCCGACGAAGTTGGTTGGTGAGAATGGCCGTCAATCATAGATCTACAAATCAAAGCCAATTCAGCTAATGGCACAGGTTTAATTAAGCATCTATCAACACCTTCTTTTAAGTACTTTCTAATATCTGAAACGAAGGCTCGGCTA
The DNA here is from genome assembly GCA_964650155.1 of uncultured Bdellovibrionales bacterium. Classification (GTDB taxonomy): domain Bacteria; phylum Bdellovibrionota_C; class UBA2361; order UBA2361; family J135; genus JAWXBT01. The sequence continues at coordinate 4,685 of CAZYRE010000116.1, read as the reverse complement.
CTAATTAGCACAACTGGCATAGTGCTTTGTGTAGAATGTTGCCTAATGAAATCTATAACATTATCTTTCGGATCGTCGGTTACGTTGTTATCAACAACTACGATTGAAACTTTCTTTTCTGCCAACATCTCCTGAGCATCAATCTTTGTAGCTGCAGGGGCCACAGAGAAACCATGCTTACTTAGATACTTGGCGATCATATCTCTTTCGCCCTTATCTTTCTCTAGTACTAACACGAGATCTCCGCGACCATCGACTTTGATCTTCTCATCCCGTTTTTCATCGACAAAGGCTGGAGGCTCTGCGACTGCAAAATCGAGCCAAAATTGACTTCCCTTTCCAGAAGTAGAGCTAAAATCAATCTTTCCGCCATTAACTTCAGCTAAGCGACGCGTAAGAGGCATTCCTAATCCAGTACCAACCTGAGTCATTGCATATTCGTTTTCGATTCTTTCAAATGGAGCAAAAACCTTTTCTCTATCAGCTTCTGAGATGCCGATACCACTATCTTTTACGTTAATTCTTAATCGATTCTTCGCAGTCCGTTCAGCCCAAACATCAATCACTCCACCTTCTGGAGTATACTTAACTGCGTTAGTTAAGAGATTAATTAACATCTGTCGGAAATGTCGCTTGTCACAATTTATCGCCAGAGGCTCATCTGTCTTTATATAGTTAAGCTTATGGCCCTTCTCTACAGCCTGACTTCTTATGATCGTTGTTATCTCTTTTAATGTTGGATCAAGAAGGATATCGACTTTCTTCGGATGTAATTTACCAGATTCAACTTTGGAGTAATCAAGAACGTCATTAATTAGCTCTAATAAGTGTTTACCATTGGTCTGAATCATGCCCAAAGTTTTAGTTTGCTCTTCTGAAACGGTACCACAAATCCCTTCAAGAATTAGTTCAACAGCGTTGAGCATAATACCGAGCGGACCTCTAATTTCATGACTTAAATTAGCAAGGAATCCTGTTCTGGCTCGAGTGGTCTCTTCAGAAGACTTGTGCATCTTTAAAAGTTGCTGACTGTATCGGGCATTTAGTAATGCCAAGCCAGCTTGTAGCGCTAGTAGTTCTATAATCTCTCTATCTGCACTACTTGGAACTCGCCCTTGTTTAAGCGCTATTCTAAGAGTTCCTAACATCTCACCTGCAAATATAACCGGTTGAATCATTACCTCTGGAGCAAGCGAAGATTCAGCTTCTGAAAGAGCATCTGATAACATAGCTTGAGCGCTTCTTCTAAAAGGTCGGCCAAGCAAAAATGCGGAATGATAAAGTCCACTATCCTTATCAAATAATGCTAACTCAGCTGAAGTCGCACTTAAAAGATCATACGCTCTAGAAACTACTTTCTCTAGCGCAGAAGTTAGCTCTTCTTGTGATGAGATTTTTCCGTGAACAAGATTTATTGATAAAGATTCATTCTTCCGACGGAGCTCAAACATCACCTCTTTGAAGAGTTCTTCGAAGCCTTTTAGACGGGTGTCGATTCCAAGTTTTTGTGCTCTTCCAAGAAGTCGATTCAAAGTCTGATCCCCAGTAATCAATCCGATAAAGACTAATGACCAGGCAATTAAGTTCAAAGCCGCAATAGTTGAAGGAGTAAGCCAAGGAGATTGCGGATTCCACACGTAGAGAAAAAGAGGACCGCCTCCTGCAACTGCGGCAAGAAAGTACATGACTCTGTAAAGAGACTGCCTAATTCTCATCGTTTAAATACTAAACCCCTCCGAAAAGAGTGTGCTTCCGGTAAACACTCCATTCCTTAGTTACTTCGGCAGTTTAGACAGAAATGATTAGGCCAAAGGACACTTATCCCTAGCATTAATATGCAGATAAAATACTTAATTTATTTGCTAAGTTACCCTACTCCCACTCAATCGTACTTGGAGGCTTACTTGAGATATCAAAGGCGACACGATTGACCCCACGAATTTCATTTATGATGCGGGAGCTAGTACGACGGAGTAAGTCCTCAGGAAGGTATGCCCAGTTGGCTGTCATTCCATCTTCAGAAGTAACGGCTCTAAGTGCGATTACCTCTTCGTAAGTCCGTCCATCTCCCATTACACCTACGCTTTTTACAGGAAGAATAACGGCAAAGGCCTGCCATAATTTCTCATAAAGTCCATGGGCTCTAATTTCATCTAAGAAAATCTGATCCGCTGCTCGTAAAACTTTTAGTCTCTCTTCAGTAATCTCACCTAAGCATCTTACCGCTAAGCCAGGACCAGGGAATGGTTGCCGTTGTAGAATCTCTTTATCGATACCAAGTTCCCGTCCAATCGCACGAACTTCATCTTTAAACAATTCACGGAAAGGTTCTATCAATTTAAGATTCATCTTTTCCGGCAATCCACCAACGTTGTGGTGAGTCTTGATAGTAGAAGATGGTCCTTTAACTGAGACACTTTCAATTACATCAGGGTAAAGAGTGCCTTGAACTAAATGGGTTACGTTTTTAATTTTTTTGGCTTCTTCATCAAAAACCTCAATAAAAACGCGGCCAATTATCTTTCTCTTCTGCTCAGGATCCGTTACTCCCTTTAACTCTTTTAAAAACCTGGAGGAAGCATCAACTAAAGTTAAGTTTAAACCGAGACCTCCGTGACCACGACCAAGTCGTTTCATAATCTGAGAGGCTTCATTATTTCGCATCAGTCCGTTGTCAACAAGGATACAGTGCAGTCGCTCACCAACAGCTTTGTTAACTATACAAGCTGCAACAGTTGAATCTACTCCTCCACTTAGTCCGCAAATTACATTCGCTGAAGGAACAAGCTCTGCGATTCTTTTTACTTCTCGTTCTACAAATCCGTGAGATGTCCAGTTAGGTTTAGCGTCTGCTACTTGGAATAGAAAGTTTCTAAGAATCTCTTTGCCTCTGGCCGTATGGACTACTTCAGGATGAAACTGGATTCCATATATCTTCCTTACTTTATCAGCAAAAGCGCAGATTGGTGCGCCATCACTTGATGCAGTGGCTTCAAATCCTGACGGCATTTTTGCGACATGATCACCATGACTCATCCAGACAAGGGTCTCTTCCCCTGCTCCAAAACCATCAAAAATACCTTCAGCCTTAGAAATCTTAATTGCACTTGGACCAAATTCTCTCTTAGCTCCACTCTCTACTTTTCCACCAAGAAGATGTGCAGTTAACTGCATCCCGTAACATAAGCCTAAAATGGGGATACCTAACTTAAATACACCAGCATCAACTGTTGGGGCTCCCTCCTCGCCTACGTAAGCTGGTCCACCAGAGAGGATAATTGCTGATGGGGAGAGTTTCTGAATATCTGCTATTTCTGTTGTGCAGGGACGAATCTCACTATAAACGTTAAACTCCCGAACTCTTCTTGCGATTAATTGAGTGTACTGTGAACCGAAATCAAGGATAAGAACGCCATTCTGCATATATCTGTGCCTAAAGACTTTAATATGGCTCCGGATTCTAATGAGTTATCTTGACTTTGTACACCCAGGCAGAAGCTTAAATAACCCTGAAGTTTTACACTACTTTGTGCCGAAATACTTGGTGGGAAGCTCTAAGAGGTGTCCTGGGGAAAATGTTACTTAAGAACAGTTTAAAAATACTCCTTTTTTGCTTTATGGGCTTTGCTGCCTCAGACAAGGCACTAGCTCAAACTCAATTTGTACAAACTGGTCCAAATACATATCAAAACGGGTTATATCAATTTGTAGTGACCAAAATCGGCATCCTATTCACCTGGGCAGAGTCACAGACCAAATTTGTTGCCTATGATCCCGCAAACCTAACCGCAGATACAAACGCAATTTTCTTTAGATGGAAATCAAATCAATTTTCTGAAGTTAGTTTTGGTGGCAAAACTTATCCTACTAGAGGCACAGTCGGTGTCGGATCCTCAAAGATACAATTCTTGGTAAACAAGGGTCTTCTAAGAGTCCTTGTAGATAAAACTATGATCGCCTTTTACGGCACTAAGGTACTAGGATTTGTAAGTGACGAGAAACTTCTTCAAGTACTGTTCAAAATGGATAAAGCAATTTTTGGAACATACGAATTAAAATCAGATGCGTTTTATCTTGATAATACAGAGCTCAAAAACAACACTCCTATAGGACTAAATTTAAAGACCGAAGATAGTGAATGTGAAAAATTACCGTTGATCAGTCATAAAACAGCAGAGGAATTAAAAAAGATATCAGATCCGGTGAAAGCAAAAATATTTCTATCGAACGCCCTCAAAACGGAAGGAAACGACCTAAAATACAACCTACAGGGAACCATCATGGTTCAAAGATATATGGGCTTTTCCCCAGGCACTGCTGAGCTTATAGAAATTGAACAGAAGAATGAGTTTTGTATCCTTAAAGCAACTCCACTAAGCTAAATACTGCACGGTAACTTTTAGCGCATCTTCGACAGAAATACTCTGTCTATATCCTAGCCGCTCTGAGATTAAATTAATGGAAGCACAAGAATGCTTTATATCTCCTATACGGAAGTCAGAATATTCTGGTGTTAGAATTTCAAGGTTTTGCCGTTGATCTGCTGGCAGATTAGAAATTACATTCTTCTTTATCATCGAATACAGATCATTTAGTGATGTGCTTCGTCCTAACCCGACATTAAATACTTTAAAATCATTTTGTTTTGAAATCGCAGCAAGAATATTAGCGAAGACCACATTTGG
>CAZYRE010000115.1:0-7665 GCA_964650155.1 uncultured Bdellovibrionales bacterium | reverse complement strand
CCTCTGGACTGAAAGAGTGAGACGGCCTCACGCTTATCGTCCAGAGGTGGTTATGCAGTAAACCTCATCTAAGTCACGACTCGGACGTGGGATTCTGCCAGTAAAAAATAATTACGCAATACATCTAGATAAATACTTTAAGGCATTGGTAAGCCAAGAGATTTTCTGGCAGCAAGATCGTTCCAATTCGCTATGAAGATAGTTGGGGACTTTGCTGGATTTCGGCTAGATGTCCAGGCAATTTTTTTACCATCTGGTGAAAATACTGGAAGTCCATCAAATCCTTCGTTAGTCGTAACTCTAACAGGTGTTTTGGTGCCGTTTGAGTCAACTAAATACAATTCAAAATTTCTAAAACCATGAACAGCAGTTGCAAATATTAAATAATCACCAGAAGGGTGAAAGTAGGGAGCCCAAGAGAGGGATTTAAGATTGGTTAATTTCTTCTTGTTAGATCCGTCTATATTCATAGTGTAAACTTCCGCCGAGCGCCCATTTGGAGCAAATCGTCGCCAAGTTATTTTTTTACCATCTGCGCTAAAAAATGGGCCGCCATCATATCCAAGAGCTGTTGTTAATCTGCGAACATTTGAGCCATCTGCACGCATAAGATAGATATCCATTTGTGTTGATGGATCCTTTTTAAATAAAAGCTTCTGATTGTCAGGAATATCACCGCTGTAGCCGTGACGATTTGACGCAAAAGCTATCCACTTGCCGTCTGGGGAGTATGAACCCTCAGCATCGTATCCTTTCGCTTTAGTAATATTTTTTAAATTGGATCCAGTCGTAGAACTTTCAAAAATATCAAAATGCTCATCAAAGTCCCATTGATAGTGGCGTTCTTTTCCGGAAGCTCTGAAATCTAATTCAGCCTTTTCTAGCGCTGCGGTGGCAGGGTCATCGTGAGTCGAAGCAAAAAGCACACGATCACCAGAAGGATGTATCCAGGAGCAAGTAGTTTTGCCATGTCCAGTAGAAACAAGATTCGTTTTTCCAGACTTAATATCCATTAAAAAGATCTGATAGAAAGGATTTGCTCCATCTTCAGCTTGATAAATTATTTTCGTGCCGTCAGCGTTAAAGTACCCTTCTCCAGCGCGCTTACCTTTTGTCACTAATTGATGAGCGTCGGTGATGAAAACTTGCTCGGGAACTTCAAGTCGTGCCAAGGGACGCCTAGGAGCACATCCTGTGACCAATAAAAATAAGATAGAGATAATTGCAAAGTTTAGATTCCGCATATGGGCTCCGTAAATGTTACGGATTTCATAGCAGAGGAAGGAATTAGAATCTATACGCTGACAATTTGGTGACGAACAATATGATACCTCTTATATAAGTTCATCTATAAGAGAGCCGATATTCGAGTTTGTTAGTGAAGTATCGATTCTCTTGGATGATTCCTTAACTTCATTACCTTCTGCCGCAATTAGATCCATCGTTAATTCTGCAGCAAGCTTTTGGATCGTTGATTTATCATCAGTGGTTTCAGATTCTGTCAAAATATCCGAAGAGTATATTCTAGTTTCAGATAACTCTGTAATTATAGATGAAGCTTTGTATTCTCGGGCGGAAAGATTAGTAGAGATATTACGAGCTGAAAATATAGCATCATCTACAGAGTTTGCAGCTCGAGTTAAATTACCGGTAGATGTTGTGTTTAAGTTGTAATGTGCAGCAACAGAAGATGATTGCGCTACAGATACTGTTGCTGAGTAATTTCTAGCAGAGCTTTTTATTGTGAATGAACCCCCGCTTAGTACATTCTTGCCGTTGTATGTGGCATCGGTGGAGATTCTGGTAATTTCGGTAGAAATAGCGTCTAGCTCTTCTGAGATATTATTACGAGTTTCAGAATTTGCTGTGGCAGCTTGGTCGACTAACTCTTCTTGTTTTTCTCTTAGTGAAATTATCGAATCAACGGCATCAACGGCAGTTTCGACGAAATGTTTAACCTTAGTAGCATCAATTCTATCTGTTTTTGCTTCAGGAGCTTGTAGATCAGAGAGAGAGAGCTTTTTCACATTAGAAGGCTTCTCTTCTCCTCCCTTGATGGTAAGGGACTTTCCAAGTGCACTAAGTGAAGCCGGGGCAATGGCCATACTTACCTAAGCTAAAAGATCTAGGAGCAACTTTTTTGTCTGATTAGCTTGCGCTAAAAGAGCCGTAGTTCCACGTTGTTGAATTCTTGCTGAGAGAGATCTTGCCGTTTCTTCTGCAACATCAACATCACGAATAGTAGATCTTGCTTGTTCAAGATTAACAATTCTTGTTTCAACTGAAGCTTTCTCTGAGGCAAGACGACTATCTGAAGCCCCAAGTTCAGCTCTTGTTTGTGAAGTTAAGCTAATCTGAGATTTAATTTGATCAAGCGCAAGCTTAGCACTGGCCTGGTCTGAAATATTAATTGATGTCGTTGAATCGACTGAACCAAAGTTAACAGGGATAGGGGAACCTGAGCCAGTTTCGATGTTCACGCTTGTTCCATTGTTTAGCAATTGAACATCATTGAAGGTCGTTGTTTCGACTATCCGATCCCGCTCTTCACTTAAGGCCTGAAATTCTTGGTTCAATGCGCCACGTTGATCGTCACTTAGTGTCCCATTCGCAGATTGTGTTGCAAGTTCAGCCAATCGTGTATTGATATTGCCTACTTCACTTAGCGCGCCATCCGCAATTGCAATCGCTGATTGACCGTAATCAATATTTTTTGATCCTTGGCTGAGTATTGCGACATCGCCTTTTAGTTTCTCAGACACAGCTAATTCAGCTGGACCATCAGCGGCTTTTGTAAGTCGCGTTCCACTAGCTAACTTTCGAAAGGAATTTTCTACTTGCTTTGATGAGTTTGCCAACTGCCGGATCAACGAATTTGAAATTTCCATTCTTGTACCTCGATACAACTTCTCCCTTAAGTAATCGTCGAGGTTGGGTTTTCTTTTATAAATGGTGGCTAGAAATAAGGGAGCTGTCCCATATTTATACCTGTCCCCTAATTTTTCTTAGGAAATTGACACCACGTCCTGAATATCGAGAGTACCGATAGGGGTATTGGCAGCATCTATAACAACTAGCTGGTCTATACGAAATTCACTCATTATGTGGAGAGCTTCCTCCACTAGCTGATCGGCCCGGCAGGTTTTAGGCTTGCGACCCATATATTTTGAGACAGGTTCGCTTAGAAATGTACTTCCAGTCTCAAGACATCTCCTAAGGTCCCCATCAGTAAAGACACCGACTAGCTTTCCTTTTGAATCTACAATTGCAGCGGCACCAGGCCGACCTTTTGTAACTGTGATCGTATGGATTACATCCTTGCAGAGCATATCCTCAGAGGCGACAGCGTGTTCATCCCCTTTGCGCATGGCTTCGGCCACAGTCATAAGTTTTCTGCCGAGCGATCCGCCAGGATGATATTGAGCAAATTCTTCTTTAGAAAATCCACGCTGATTAAGAACAGTCATAGCTAATGCATCACCAAGTGCCAGCATTGTTGTTGTGCTTGTTGTTGGCGCAAGTCCCAGCGGACCAACTTCTGGTGCGGTTCCGATTTGAATAGCTATGTTGCTAAAACGCGCTAAGCTTGAATCCCGTGTAGAGGTAATAGAAATTACTGGGCAACCAACTCTTTTTATCGAAGGGAGTATTCTTAAGATTTCTGGGGTTTCACCAGAATTGGAAAGAATCAGAGCAAGATCATCTCTGGTATATCGTCCCAAGTCACCATGAATTGCCTCAGCCGGATGCAGAAAGAAAGATGGTGTGCCGGTACTAGCGAGTGTTGCGGAGATCTTCATCCCAATAAAACCAGCCTTGCCAATGCCTGAAACAATGATACGACCGGTAGCTGGCACAGCGAGAATTGCTTTTACTGATTGCTCAAATGTGGAGTCGATTAAAGAAGCCACAGCGTTTACTGCTTCAGCTTCAAGACCAATAATGGCCTTGCCGTACTCAATGATGTTATCTGTTTTTTTATCCATATGGCCGAGGTGGCAGTTTAGCAAAGGAGGGCTAGGCAATCAAATTTAGGCTTCAGGCTCAACAAATGAGAAACCAATTAGTGAAAGCAGCACTAAAACAGCAAAAAATGAGATGTAAAAAAATGCTTTGTCATGCCTTCTTAGATACCCTGTTCTAAGCCCAGCTAGGCCAAAAAATGGCAAAACATATACTCCATAATCAGCAAAGGGTGACGCACTAGAAGTTAAATAGGCCATTGCTGGGACGCCAATTAATATTCCTGCAAGGCCACTTAGAAGAACGGTCATTACTGCATAAAATGAATTTGTGGATGGTTGATCAGTGCTCATTTTGCAAGTGATGCTACTAAAGGAACAGCTACAAACATTCCGATCATACCACCGATGTTTGTGAAGGCAATTATTATTAAGATTCTACTTAAGCGATTTCTCCACAGCCCTTTAATCGTCATTAGATCATCCGCGATATGTTCAATGTCACCTACCTGTGGTTTTCTAAGTAGTGCTTCTACAATTCCAGCTACCCAGCCTGCTGCAATAAAAGGATGAATCGTAGTGAGGGGTGCAGAGATAGCAGCTGAAATTATTGTTATCGGGTGAGCCAAAGCAACTAAAGCTCCAAGAGCTGCAAATCCTCCAGTCACAAGTGACCATGTGACTACCATAGATACACTTGTCTGTGCACCGCCAACAAAGAAACCGTAAATAATAAGGAAGACAAGTAATGCCGGAAATCCCCACGAAAAAGTTTTTGATAAAAGTGAGCGCGGAGGTTCAACTTCGAGTGAGGGAAGATCGATCTCTGTTCCGATGTGTTTTTTGATTCCAGGTACGTGCCCAGCGCCAACTACAGCAACTATTTTCTCTCCAGGAGAGGCGGCTATTTTAGCAGCTAAATATCTATCACGCTCATCAATCAAGGAAAGTTTAATGCCAGGCAATGATTCGCCTAGCTCTGCCATCATGTTTTGCAGAACATCTCCTGATTTGAGCCGCTCAATTTCAGCTTCATCAATCTCTTCTGGGCTTAAAATTCCACCGAACAGTGAGACAAATAATTTAGTGGTTGACCAAATTCCCAAAGAGCTCCAGGCTCTTTTGAGAGTTGTTCTAATCTCTCTGTCAGCAAGAACAATCTCTTTCTTAGTGCTCTCAGCCAGCTCAATTGCCTTAAGCATCTCTGCTCCAGGTTTGACTTCGAGCTTCTTGCCGATTCTCTTTTGAAATGCGGCTAAGAACAGTTGCGCCATTAAAAGATATGCTTTGCCCTGCCTGATGACACTTACTATATCGGTTTTTCTCCAGCGATCTGGATCGCGGATCGAATCAAATCTTGAGGCGCACAGTTCAACAGCGATTGAGTCAGGGTTAATCTCTTGGATTGTTTGTTCGACGAGGTCTACGCTAGCTTGGCTTACGTGTGCCGTTCCAACAAGGAACACCGTTTTTGTACCAACTTGGATTTGGTGAATATCTTTATGTTCAAAGGTCGTCATAAGCATCTTGATTTGATAGTTACAGGAACGACTAGGAAGGTAAAGGGTGTTACATGAATTTGGACCGATTCCCTTGAAACTTAAGCCGTAAACTATTGCCAATCACAATCACATCAGAGAAGGCCATAGAAAATGCAGCCCAAATCGGACTTAACAGTCCAGCTGCAGCTACTGGTATGGCTACCACATTATAGGCCAGTGCCCAGAAAAGGTTTTGCTTAATTGTTAATAGAGTTTTATCTGCAACTTCAAAAGCCCGCGTTAAAGCAGAGAGATCATTTCCTAGGAGAACTAGATGCGAAGAATTCACTGCCACATCCGTAGCTGAACTAAGTGAGATGCCAACAGTAGCTCTTGTTAGGGCGGGAGCATCGTTGATTCCGTCACCGACAAATGCAACTGTTGATTCTTTAGATAATTTTTCAATCAGCTGTAACTTTTGATCTGGTTTTTGTTCAGCAAAGACCTCCTCGATTCCTAATTCGCTGGCTAGCTCCTGACACTTTGCCCGAGAATCCCCACTTAACATTATGGTGTGTAGGCCTCTTGTTTTAAGAAAAGTAATAGCTTCTTTTGCATGCGGTCTTATTTCGTCATGAATATCAATTGAACAAACAATATTATTGTTTCGCTTGAGTACAAGGTGAGATCCATTAGTACCAGCCCCGAGTTCGTAGATATTCCCAGAGGTGTCTAAGCCGCGCATACCGACGCCGCGATTCTCGGTAATTTCATTAAGAGATGCTGCCGTTTTGCCATGTAAGTAAGCTACTAATGATTTTGCAATTGGATGAGTTGATTGCTGTTCAAGGGCTAGAACGATTCCTTCAGCTTCTTCTCGAGAGATGCCCGACATTTCAAATTTTCTAACTTTAAAATTACCTGTTGTTAACGTGCCAGTCTTATCAAAGACGATTTTTTTGACCCCAGCCAATAATTCAAGTGACCTGCCCCCTTTAGCTAGAATTCCAAGTTTAGCAGCATTTCCAACTGAAACTACAACTGCAGCTGGTGTAGCAAGTCCCATTGCGCACGGACACGAGATAACAAGTACGGCGATGGCTCGTAGCATCGCGGCTTCAACTGGTAAATTCAAAAATAAAATTGATACAATAAACGTTAGAGCAGAAATCACTAAAATAAGGGGGATAAAAATATTACTTACTTTGTCAGCAAACTCTTGAATGGCTGGTCGCTCTGTTAGGGCGCGCTCTACTAATCGGATAATAGAATAAAGTACCGAATTTTCACCGGTCGCACTCACCTCTACGGTAATAGGACCTTTCTCTAGAACGGTAGCGCCGATAACTTTTTCGCCAACGGTTTTACTTACAGGCAGGCTTTCGCCACTAATCATTGATTCATTAATGTCAGCGCTACCTGAAATAATTATTCCATCAGCAGGGATGGTTTCACCTGTTCTAACTAGAATTTTATCGCCGAGTTTAAGATTGTTTGCCTCAACCTCTTTGAAATTATTATCACCTATAATTATTCGAGCGTTTTGTGGACGAAGAGAGTGGAGGTCTTCTACTGATTTTGTTGTTTTTGCTAAAGCAGTCTTTTCAAGGAGATTGCCAAACAATACCAGTGTAATTATCGAGGCTGAAGTTTCATAAAATAAAAAATTATGACCAAGACCAAAAACTGTTCCGTATAAACTATAAAGATACGCAGCAGTTGATCCAATAAAAATTAACACATCCATATTCGGAGACTGCCTACGGAGGGATCCCAGCGCACTCAACCCAAAGTGGATTACCCCTAGGATCATAACAGGAGTAGCTAAGGCCAATTGAAGCCAAGGGTTATGCCAAAGCCCATAATTAGAAAACATGTGTACTAAGAGTGGGAGCGTTAGAATAAGAGAGAATGCAAATTTAATCTCAAGAGTTTTTGCTAATGAAGCTTTCTTTGTCGACTCATTTACTATTTTTGATGGGTAGCCGATCTCATTTAGTGAATTAATGATGGCATCAACTGAACCATTACTATGAACAAAAGAGGCAACTCCTTTGCTATGATCCACCACGACATGCTCAACTCCTTGTTCCTCTAGTGCCTGCCTAACATTTAAAGCACAATGACCACAGGTCATTCCTGAGACTGAAAGGACAATGCGAGAGGCGTTTACTTCGTTCATTCAAGACATTATACAGGCTAAGGAAATTGGGACAAATAGT
>CAZYRE010000114.1:0-7856 GCA_964650155.1 uncultured Bdellovibrionales bacterium | reverse complement strand
TAGTAAATGACAGATTTGAGACCGAATATTTGAAATCATTGCTTTTTAATATTTGCCGACCTATCCCCTATTCCAAATTTTTATTGAAATTGATTCTTTGATGAGATGATTAACCCAGCAAATGTGAGGAGAGCGTAGACTATCTACGAGTATTTAGTACAAGAATACTAACAAGTTAAGATATTCTAGTAGACACTCCCAGTGACATGATTGGCACTAATACATAATCTTTGTGGCATGAATTCTGCAACGAATATGCAGTTCGTGTCGGGTACGTAAAAACGAGCGGTTAATTATAAATATTAACTGAGGATCTTTTATGCGTACCAAGTTTAGTCCTGTTGGGTATCTCTGCTTCTCTTTTGGGTTAGCATTATCATCAGTCTCAGCTCAAAGTTATGCCCCCTTAACTAATTACCCAGTTTCTGATTTTCAACGTGGAGCAACAAACCTCCTTCCACACAGCACGGCTAGAATTTCAGGTAGTCCTAGCGGGGTTAATACACTGATAAATGGTATTATTACTGAGGGGGATCAACGTGACATCGCTGTAATTAGAAACCCAAATCAAACTATTTCCTTGACAACAGTGAGAAATGATTCTGTCAGGTTACAGAATGGCCTACTTCTTCAGGGAAGTAATTTATCTCAAATTAATTTTCATTCAATCGCAGATAACGGGACAGTAATAGGCAACGGTCAAGATCTTAGCACCGGAGCATACCTACCTGTAATCAAAACAACACAGGAGCTTGAACCAAGACAACTAACTCTTGATTCAGGCACAGCCCCTGTTGTTTCAAGCGGATCTGCAAATTCAATTAATGCCGCGGGCACACTTATTACTGGACAGCAGCAATATGGCGATCTCTGTTTAGGTGCACCAGGAATACTTCAATTTAACTCAGCAGTTATTTGGAACGATGCTGGGCAAATAGTATCTAGACTTGGAACTCATGCCACTTTTGATTTGGGTTCGTTTTGTGGAAACCCACATCGGTACCAGAGAACTCGCGCTATGGCTATTAGCGAAAGTGGCAACATGGTGGCGGTAGCTGCACAAACAGATCTCTCTTCAACTGCTCAAGATAGATTAGTAGTATTTAATATCAGCAACTTAAATAATCCTATTATTGTAGCGGACATTAATACTACCCAAATGGGATTACCAATGTACTCAACTATCTTGTCAGCACGAGTAAGAGATCAAGGTGAACTTGTTATCTCAATCTTTTCTTCGGGAACTCACCGTGAATACGTGAGGTTATTAAATGGCTCAATCATACAATTACCTGATGTACTGAATACGTCAGGATGTAGTCTTGCTGATTTTATAAAAAGAAGTGGCAACATTATTGTTAGCCGAAGTTGCACATCATTGAACAACTATTTTGATGGTACGGCAGATCTAAGGGCTGTGAACGCAAACACTGGTGCCATCACACAGATCGATTTAGCCAGGTTCGGTCCATTTCCTTACCAAGCAAGTGATCCTACTGCCATCTTAGTAAAAGGTAGAGCAATTTATGATTCTCAAGCTAGCGAAGCAGCTATACGAAACTAGGGATATATATATTTTAAAGATTATCTGCGAACACATGAAACAACCATAATTGAATTGAATGGCCAGCCCGCGGGAGGTAGTTAACCATCCCGCGGGCTCGTGTCGCACACAGCGTTACGTCTCCGTATACTGAAGTGCGCTGGCCAGCTGGTTGTAGAAGGCACTCCAACTAGCCAAGTCTCCATGCACCCTGAGGCCGGGAACCTCAAGCTTCCTTGCTCGCCTCCCCGAGTTGGGAAGGTGTTGGTGAGCGTATTCCCTGACCATCACCAATCTGGCGAACTTCAGGACATTCCTGCCAACTTGAGCGTCCACCCGGGAGAGCGACTTTGGTGCCAAACACACCTTGTTCAAGTGCTCCCAGGCCTGAGAGGTTGGATGACTCTGCGCCCCAGCCAGCGCTAACTGCAACGTCATCTCTGAGCCTCTGGGCTGAGCTATGACGAAGAGCGCGTTGCCTTCGGATGCCTGAATCAGCTCATCCCGTCGTTGCCGTAACCCCTTCCGGAGTGCGTCATCGTTGGGGAGAAGCCGGAAGCAGTTTATCCCGCACATCCCTGAGAGCTCGGATCCACTGGCGTGGTTCCAGAGCCCCTCGAAGGACAACTCCCCGAAGTTATCGAGGATCGCCAGGAATGCTGACATGGCGGCCACGGACCTGTTATGGAGCGTGTTGCCGTCTTCTTCCAGTTGATGCATCAGTTGCATCGTCCACTTCTCTAGCTCCGTACCAACTCCCTGTAAGCAACAGGGCTTAGGCGAACACGGAGCCAGGGCGCTCATCACAGCGATGTGAGCAAGCCCAGAGATTCCAGATGAAGACAGACCCAAGGCAAGATCTGAGCGCTTGCCCTCGTCTGTCTCCTGATGATCCGGTAGGTGGTCCCGTTCATCAAGGTCAGGAGGTTGCTCTCCCATAGAGTATCAATCCTTTCTGCTACGGAGAGTAAGTGAAGCTGCTGTAGCAACTTACACTGAACTATTCTGGTGCAGTTTCAGAGTAGCTCTTTAAGACTTTTGTCATAAAGAGCTACTCTGATGACTACGAGTAAACCTAAAACATGTGTTCGCATCTCTAATTCAAAAATAATATTTCAACTTAAAGATACGAACAGGTGCGAGGAAATTCTAATTCGAATTTCCCTAAATTGCTCTACTCAGATTTGATGTTGATGGCAACTAACCAATACATGGATAACAAAGATCAACCGCGTAAGATCTAGTTAACACTTCTCTCATGATCGAAAAAGATTTTCTAAAGATTTATTTTGTTAGTTGGTGGTACTTGAATATTTTATTGCTGTAGTAACCTTACTGAGTATTCCAACAATTTGTAACATACATCATATTTGATGCGTGAATTGTACCACCAGAACGGATGAACGCTTGGATAAACAATGGTCCTTGTCCGACAATATTTTGCAGGGGTGCCCACATTGATGAGATCCCAAGAGGAGCGTATCCGTACTCATTTGGAGCAGCCATATAAATGTAATGCGGAGCGTTTAGAGATACTCGTAAATTTGAAATTCCTCTGGCATTAATCGGAGTAAAATAACCAGCGTGACTTATAAAGAAAATTACATCTCTTAAATTATTTAAATCAGGTTGGAATGTCTGAAAGTTTAAGCACGCGCCTGAACTTGAGTACCCTTGTATGGCAGGATCCTCCATGGTGTCGCCAAAAATCTGGTAATCACAATCGCTATTCGCGAAAGCAGTATTAGATAAAACCAGCAATCCTAGAGCAGATAATATCCGCAAAAAATAGAATGAAAAATTCGTTTTGTTCACGTGCATATCCCCGACATAAAACCTTGATTAATAACAGCAAAGAGCGTGCCTAATTTAAGAGTGCATTAGGTGACAAGAGTTCCTATAAATATGCTTAATAAATGCAGTATGTTGCTTAAGGTTGTTCAGAATGAGGAGCTTTCATCCACTGAAATTTGCTCCATCTCGACTAAGTTGTGTAGATTTTCATCATTTAGCACAGACTTAAGTCTACGAGCTTGTAGCGCGCTGAACATCTGCGGAAAAGCTCTTCTCAATTTTATTAATTCTAACCTATTTTTATGAATATATACTTCTTGCTCTGTATTAATTGCATCAATCGCTCTAATTGCAAGATGATAGTCCTTTAATATCTCACGTTGTCTAGCAAAATATTGTAAAGCACGACGACTTGAGATGATGCGTACTTGAAGTAGTGAAAATCTCTCCTCAACTAGCCTTTCAGAGCTGGCTCCAAATAAACGAATCAGGAAGCGATTGCCAGGATCTAGTTTAAACGCATGAGCAATGCGATTACGCCAACTTGTACTTGTGTCAAAAGAAAATTCCTTCTTTGATTTTCTTCTAGGAAGATCTGGATACTCTATTCGATCCAGTTGCTGATTTAATTGAGATTCAAATGCGTAAAATACCTCTTCATCCATGTATCCTTTATCGAAGAGTTCTTTATTTACAGCCCTCTCGATATGGTTACCTGCCATGCGAAAGCTTCTATAAAGCTCTCCAAAATCATCGTGGCTCGCTATCTTTAAAAATAGTTGCTTCTCTGTGTTTTGTAACTCAACATACTCTTGATCTATCGCTTTTCGATCAAAATCTTTGGCACTCAGTGAGTTCAATTTGCTGCGCCGATCATGAATAACCATTAAACGCTGCTGAGAATGGAAGAGATCCTCCATAATATGTGGGCGATGAAGACCTAAGTATAAAAGCAGAGGTTTCATAGTGGTACCATTCACTAGGAGCGTAAATAAAAAACAGACCATAGTCA
Source organism: uncultured Bdellovibrionales bacterium (assembly GCA_964650155.1). Classification (GTDB taxonomy): domain Bacteria; phylum Bdellovibrionota_C; class UBA2361; order UBA2361; family J135; genus JAWXBT01. The sequence continues at coordinate 3,507 of CAZYRE010000114.1, read as the reverse complement.
GTGCAATCATTAACTCTCTGCCTGCAAAGTCAGTTGGCAAAGAATAGGCCAGGACTAATGGGATAACGCCTCTTAAGCCACCCCAATTTAAGACATGCTGCCAACTAAGAGGGATTTTTGGTTCGTACCTAAATAAAGGAAGATTATTTGTTGCTGCACATACAGCATAAACAGAGATTGATCGTCCTATTAATACGGCAAGAATAACTGGGATCCAGAGAGTGCTACTGGAGATCAAACTGGACAACTCTAATGTGAAGCTTGAGAAGAAAAAGACTATAGAAACTGAAATTAACGCTATAAATTCCCAAAAGTGATGAAAAGCTCCTTCTTGGTGATGATTGAATCGTGGAGAAATCAAATTTCCAAAGACTACTCCGTAGGTAACGGTAGTAATAACCCCAGAAAGGCTAAGGAAATGCTCGGCAGAGCTAAAACTAAAGAGAGTGAGTACAAGCGCAGAAAGATTCATAGCTAACAGATTATTTTTTAAACGACCAAGTAGTGCGGAGGCGATGATTCCAAGGACAGTGCCGTAAATCATGCTACCGATAAAAACTGTCAAGAATGTTATAGAATTGGAAAATACATAATTTGAACTGACACCAGCACCTGCCAGAACAATTCCTGCTACGACCTTAAATACGATGACAGAAGTTGCATCATTTAGCATGCTCTCACCGTCTGCGACCAAAGCTAATCTTCTAGGAGCTCCTAATTGCTTAAAAAGGGAAATGACTGAAATTGGATCTGTAGAAGATATGATGGCACCGAAAAGTAGTGCCGTATGAAATGACAGATCAGATAATAGCATAATGACTAGGGTCACAACGGCAACAGAGATTACTAACCCAAATGTGGCTAAGGCGTTGATTGTATGAAATTGCAATCGGAAATTATGAATGCTTATATGATAAGAGCTTTCAAATAATAATAAGGGTAGCAGTACAAAATAAATAAGATCTGGAGAGAGTGAAATGCTTACTGGATGACCTAAGTACTCACATCCATACCTGGTAGCAAAACCAGCAAGAATTAAAGCTGCGGTATAAGGAATGCTACTCCATTTAACAGAAACGACCTGAAATAAGCATGTGAGGGATAAAAATATTATCGCAAAAAACGTACCTTGAATAATTATGTTATGTTCCATACAAATACCTACTGCCCAAATATAACTCTTTTAGAGACACCTCCCCCCTGAGTCCTAAACAGTTACTTAATTCTTGAATATATATATTAGGGGAAATATTCAGGAGAAATTTTCTCTAACTTCTTCATATTACACTAGATTTGAATAGGCTAATCAATCTCTACTCTTAGTACTTGAATCTCGCACTTTTTTATCAACACATTCCAATTCTTAGGCGGTCGTTCATACTTAATGCCTTTTTAATGCATTTCTTTGATTAGAATTAGTGCTTGCTGTAAAACACGCTCGGTGAGTTTCGTAACTCACTGGGGGAAAATATGAAGTCAACTTATTGTATTATTACTCACAGCATCTGTGTACTTTTATCCTGCTGTTTCTACATATCTCCATTTGTCGCAGAAGCGGAAGTACTTAGCTTCTCAGACTCAACCTTTACCGCAACGCCTAACTGGAGCACGACCTTATCTGTCCCTCAATTTGACCCCACTTTAGGGACATTACTAACAGTGACCGTTGGATTTTCTGGTTATATGACCGGAAGTGTGTATTTAGAAAATTTATCAAACTTAAGCGGTACTGTCGTTGATGAGCAACTAGCTTCTTATCTCACACTAAATAATGTCGACATGTCTAGTATTTTAGATATTGAGTTACTACATCAATCATCTACTCCTCTCGGAGTATTTGATGGAAATCTCGATTTTTCTGGAATTTCTGGGACATCCTTCATCGGCATAACTCTAAGTGATTCAGTCCAACGAGGTCCCTACTCTGAAGATAACGCTCTATTTACTGGCAACGGTCAGATGACATTTCCTGTAATAGCCACAGATTACTCTTGGCATCAAGGCTCTGGAAATTTAGCCCTCGTTTTTCAAAATGTTTCATCTGCGAGTATGACTGTTACTTACAATTACAACTCCGTACCGGTATGTGTTGCTGCTGGTCGCGGTGTAAGTTATGAAAATATTTCCTGTTCAGGACCAACGACGACAGTTCAACTTGATGGCGGATTTTCCTCCGATGACAACCAGCTAGGATTGCAGTTCACCTGGCAAACGAATTGTCCTAACGGTACATTCAACAATCCTAATTCTATTAATCCAATTTTATCTTTTGATTCAGCTTTAAATAACCAATCTACAAACTGCCTGGTGACTCTCTCCGTTACTGATTCAATGAATCAAACTGCTACCTGCTCTGTGCCAGTAAGTGTACAGGGATGTAACTATGACTGCGCAGGCAACCTAAACGGATCAGCCAAACTTGATGCTTGCGGTGTATGCAATGGAGATAATCAGTGTTTTAACTGCGAAGATACAGAAACAGAGGAAGCAAGTTTCGGCCTGGATGGCAATTCCTTCGCCCTTTTTAAAGTCTTAAAAAAGTCTGTTAAATTTAAACGCAAGATCATTGCCAATTCGAAATACGGGAATGACATTATTGCAACTGGGCAGAGTATCTATCAAGCAGCCTGGCAACTAGCCTGGAGCCTGCCGAAAGTGATTACAACGTGCACAAATTCCCAACTATGTGTCAATGTCAGCAACGAACCCTTTGAAGCCCAATTTGTAAGCTCAGCTGAATCACTTCAGAATATAATTTTCTCAGTGTTATCAGATTTAAAACCCAAGGATCTGAAACAAAAAAAATATCTAAAGAAGTTAAAGAAAACTACTAAGAAATTAGTTGCTACAAATAAGAAAATCCTAGCAACCATACCTGACAGTAGTCAGTGTGGCTTTCCAACCTAAAAAACAATTCGCAGGTAACGAATTAAGCTACGAACGCTTACTTACAACATTTGCTGTATCAATAAGCATAAATGGTTTGGGGTCTATCTGCTTTACAATTTCAATAACTCGGTTAAGGTTTTTACGAGGAGTCTCTATAAATAGCATATCAACTGGTCCATCACGACCCTCACCACGAAAAACTGATACGATCATACCTTGGTTTCTTAGTTCAGTAGCAAGCTCTTTACCCATGCGTGTAAATACGCGAATTATTCTAGCTCCATGTCCCAACCATTGCTCGATGGTTACCCCTACAAGTTGTCCAGAGGCAAATCCTAATGCAAAAGCTATATAGTAGGCAGGCGAAGTAAGATGAGTAACAACGCGAGAAACCACAGTGATCCAAAGTAACACCTCCACAAATCCAAACATTGCAGCAGCGTACTTGCGCCCTTGAACAACGCTTGAGTATCTAAGTGTGCCCAGAGAAACATCTGTTACTCTCGCCAGGAATATTAATAAACTTGAAGTTAATATGTTCCAATCCATCTACATATACAGGAAAAGGTAAATAATGCTGCTGAATAGTTTCAGTCTTCAAGTTACAATTTAACAGCA
>CAZYRE010000113.1:6106-7875 GCA_964650155.1 uncultured Bdellovibrionales bacterium | reverse complement strand
CCCTAATTAGGCCACGAATTTATAACCGACACCATGAACTGTAAGAATATGGCGTGGCTCTACGTTATTTGGCTCCACTTTTTGGCGAAGTTTGGCGATGTGATTATCTACCGTACGGGTTGTGGGATAGGAATTATAACCCCAAACTTCATCAAGCAATTCGTCCCGAGTAACAACTTCGCCAACTTTTGAAATTAGGAACTTAAGGAGGCGGTACTCACGAGCTGAAAGATCAAGAGGCTCACGATTACGCTCAGCACGGTAGGCTCTGAAATCTACCACCACATCACTAAATTGAACTGTATCAGCACACTGAGTTTTTTGAACTCGGCGAAGAAGCGCTTTAACTCTGGCAACCAACTCCTTCATGCCGAAGGGCTTAGCCAAGTAATCATCAGCACCAAGCTCAAGACCTAAAACTTTATCTACCTCCTGGCTCTTTGCAGTAAGAAGTATAAGCGGGGTGCTAATGCCAGAATTTCTAACTTCACGGCAAACTTCAAAGCCGTCTTTCTTAGGCATCATTACATCTAAAATAATGAGATCAGGTTTATGTTGGTTGATAATTGCCAAGCCCTCCTCCCCGTCGGAAGCGGCAACGACCTTAAATCCTTCAAGTTCGAGGTTAAGGGTGAGACCGGAACGAACCCCAGGCTCATCCTCTATAATTGCTATTGTGAATGATTCAACTACTTGTGGAGTGGCTGTTGTATTGTTTTCCATCTGCCCTGGTATCTTTAAGTCTGCTTATAAGTCTTTCAGTTCTAACACACAGTTAGGTAAGCTACTTCCCTAACTATTCATCAAACTAGAGGCCCTATACAAACCCCTTTTTATCCAACCTTTTATATAGGTCGGAATGACTTTCCAAACTATGGGCTAAAACTTGCCTTTCTTCACGATTGGCAGTATTTTACGCCCTCTTCGATTCCTGCCTTTGATTATACAGTATTCGGCGATTGAAATCACCGGATTCGGGAGTAGTGTGAAATATTACTCCTACTTCAGGCAGGATAGTAAGAAACTAACTGAATTGATTGAGAGTTTTTTATGGCCGAAAGCTCATTCGCCGTCGTTAACACCGCAGGAAAGCAGTACACAGTTAAAGCTGGATCCAGAATTACAGTGGACCGCGTAGAAGCTGAAGTCGGCTCATCCATCACCCTTAAAGATATTTTGGTTGCCGGAAGTGAAGATGGCGCTACGATCAAAGTTGGAACACCAACTGTTTCTGGCGCATCCGTGACAGCAAAGGTACTCTCACACGATCGCGGACCAAAAGTAGATATTTACAAAAAGATACGACGCACTGGTTACGAAAAGAGACAAGGGCATCGTCAAGAGATCTCTCACCTACTAGTAGAATCAGTAACTCTATAAGGTCAGCAGATCTAGTTTAATTTCAAAAGGAAACAACCATGGCACATAAGAAAGCAGCTGGAAGTACGAAGAACGGAAGAGACAGCGCAGGAAAAAGACTCGGAATTAAAGTGTTTGGTGGCGAACTCATTCGCGCTGGTGGCATTATTGTTCGTCAGCGTGGGACAAGAATTCACCCTGGACGTAATGTTGGTATCGGCAGAGACGATACTCTTTTTGCTTTAGCCGATGGTGTCGTCAAGTTTCAAAAGAGCTTGAAGAACCTGGTACACGTAATGCCAGTTGCCTAAACAGCGCTGATATCGCGTGCCTCTTTGGGTCAAAACTCGTAAGAGAAAACCCAAAGAACCATTAGAGCAAAAGCCCCCGTTTGGGGGCTTTTTGTTTAT
>CAZYRE010000113.1:4101-6006 GCA_964650155.1 uncultured Bdellovibrionales bacterium | reverse complement strand
GGCGGGAAAGGAAATGAATTTTTCAAATCGGCAACTAATCGAGCCCCGCGACATGCTCAGCCAGGAGAGGCCGGTGAAGAGGGAGAGTTTCGATTATCCCTCAAACTCGTTGCCGATGTTGGTCTAATTGGATTTCCTAACGCAGGGAAATCAACACTTATTTCTAGAATCTCTGCCGCACGCCCTAAAATCGCCGATTACCCTTTTACTACATTAGTGCCAAATCTTGGCGTTGCTCGAGCACGAGGCGGGCAAACAATTGTAGTCGCAGATATACCTGGGCTAATCCCTGGTGCCCATGAAGGAAAGGGCCTTGGAATACAGTTTCTAAAACATATTGAGCGCACAAAGATGTTGGCTCACCTTATTGATCCACTACAAACAGATGAAAATGGAGAGCTTATTCCTCCTGAAAAGAGCTTTGATTTAATTAACCATGAACTTGAAAGCTTCTCTGAGGCGCTGACCAAGAAGCAGCAAATCGTAGTCCTAACTAAAGCCGATGCGATGACCGACAAAGATGAGTTAGCCGACATAAAAAAATCATTTGAATCAAAAGGGCTTCAGTGCTTTGTTATATCCAGCGTGACCGGTGAAGGACTAGATGAGCTCCTCACCCATTTAGCAAATGTCGTAGTCAGTGAAAGTTCTAGCGAAAACCAAAGTAGCAACACAGGCGAATGAGATACGGAATTTTAGGCGGCACATTTAATCCAATCCATATTGGTCACCTCTCTATTGCTGCCGAAGTAAAGAATCTATTAGCTCTGGAAAAGATAATTTTTATCCCTGCGAAAGTGCCTCCACTCAAGAGCAATCCACAGCTTATTTCATCGGAACTCAGAATGAAGATGGTAAAAGCTGCCACAAAAGATCTTTCATACGCCACAGTTTCTGACGTCGAGTTTCGTCGTGACGGCCCTTCGTATTCCGTCACTACACTAGAAGCACTACAAAAAGAGCTCTCTGTTACTCCAAAAGATCTAAATTTCATAATCGGTGTTGATGCATTTCTCGATATAAAAAAATGGTGGCATTTCGATCGATTATTTGAACTTACAAACTTCGTAGTCGTCAGTAGGCCAGGATTTGAAGATGGGCTCAGAAAAATTATTACGATTGCTGAGGAACTAGGGTTCTGTTACAATGTAGACATGGGTGGGAATAGGTGTATTGCCCCCCAAGAAGTTAAGAGGAATCAAGAAGATAGAAACGAAAGTTCCGTCTCCTGTAGCCACAATATCCCCGCTCTTTCTGGGGTCAAAACTGTTGAGCCCGGCCAAGTCCAGAATTCTCCTACAGAATTTTCCGAAAATAGTCGATCACATATACAAGAAGGAAAGCATAACATTAGTAAGCAAGGAATTTTGCCGAGGATGATAAAAACGCTCTCGAATAAATCTGGCCTCAACCTCTTCATAATCGAAGTTACCCCTGTCAACGTATCCAGTTCTGAAATCCGAGCCCGCTTGGCTCGCAACGAATCAATTTTTGGGATGGTCCCAAGTGCTGTGGTTCAACTTATTAAGGAGGAGTCTGCCACTTGATAGAAAACAACAAACAGGAACCTTCGTTTGATGTTGTTGTAGAAGCTGTTAATGCCTGCCAGGAAGCGAAAGCGCGAAATCCGATTGCGCTACGCTTAAAAGACCTCACTGATGTTTGTGAGTATTTCTTGGTAGTGAGCGCCCGCTCAGATAGGCATGCACAAGGTATCGCCAATAGAATTATGGGCGACCTTGGCAAGAAAGGATTAGAACCTGATTCCATTGAAGGGTTCGAAACTGGCCACTGGATTCTCCTAGATTATGACAATGTTGTAGTTCACGTTTTCTATGAACCAGTCCGTGGTCGGTACGACCTAGAAGGACTCTGGGGAAAATGCCAACGACTAGAATTTGAGTG
>CAZYRE010000113.1:0-4001 GCA_964650155.1 uncultured Bdellovibrionales bacterium | reverse complement strand
TCCTATAAATGGCGAAGACATTAAATTGTTATTTGACGCCATGATAACCCGAATAAACAAACTCCTAGTCGGCCTAATACTCGTCTCTTTTGTCTGCTACCTTTTCTATCTTAATCCCGATTCACTAACGGTTAATCTTGGACCAAGCTGGAGCCTGACTGCTCCTGGGGCAATTATTTTAATCTCAACATTCATAGCTGGCGTTCTGTTCTGTGCCATCTTTGCAATCTTCTTTGGAATCAAAGCTTATTGGCGGGAAAGAGTTCTGACCGAAAAGGAGCGCCGTCGAAACAGATCTGAAAAGCTACTTCTTGACGCTCGTAGCGCGCTGGCTTCCGAAGAGTGGGATAGAGCTAAAGAGCTCTGGATGGCCATAGTAAATAGAGACCCTGAAAATATTATAGCTCGGATTGAGCTCTCTAGATCTCTACAAGGCGCTGGACGAATCAATGAAGCTATTAAAGTACTGGATGCTGCCCGTACCGCTGAACCAACAAATCCTGAAGTATTATTTCGTGCAGCAGAGCTAAATTTAGCGATGCAAAATAGCACCGCAGCGATAGATAACTTGGCCCTCCTTGTATATCACCTGCCGAATAAAAAAGCGGCTAGGCTAGCAAGGGATCTCTCAGAAGGACTCAACAGAATTGATGATGCCTTGCAATATCAGGATATGCTGGAACGACTAGGGGCTTCCGGTAAAGAAGTTGAAGATGCACGTCTTAGATTGGAACTAAAAAAGATTGAAATTGACTGCGCAAGCGATCAAGAAAAATTGAAAGAGGCTCTTCATAAATTCGTAAGACGTAATGCCACGTTTGTTCCTGCACTGTACAAATTAGCTATCATGGAAGCAGATAATGACAACGAAGAAGAAGCCTCTAGGCTTCTTTTGGCAGCTTCTAGAAATAGTGGAGAACCTCAGTACTGGCAGGAGGCTGCAAAAATTTGGCTTAAATCAGCTCAGCCAAATAGAGCTGTTGCTGCTGGACGAAGTGGAACGTCAGAGATGAAAGGAATTAACAAAGTTAAATCCTCCCTAGAACTAACCAAGCTATATCTTAAATTAAATATGCTTGATGAAGCCAAATCTGAACTTGATGGATTTGATTCCCTAATCAGTCGTGAGGAAGTAACCCCCGATCGTGCAATTACTAGAACGGTCCTGGTTCTTCGGGGTAGACTACAAAATGCCTTTGGCAACTACCAGGAATCCGCAAAGATTTGGGAACAGCTCTCTGATTCAAATTTTAAACTCGAACGCAAAATTATCAGGCTAGATTCGGCTCGCAAGGAGATGCCTCCAGCAAGACTCAGCACACCATGACCAGACCGCCCATCACACTACTTTGCATTCTAGATGGCCTTGGACTTAATCCAAATCCAAAGGCGAATGCAGTTGCCCTGGCAAGAAAACCTACCATTGATAACCTCATGGTGACCTCTCCGTGGACAACCCTGACAACACATGGAACTAGAGTGGGTCTACCTGAAGGGCACATGGGAAATTCCGAGGTCGGCCACTTAAATATCGGCGCTGGTAGAGTTGTGGAACAGTGGCTCTACAGAATATCAAAAGAGTTTAAGAACGGTTTCCTTAAAAAGAACCCACTCTTTGGTGAATTTATCGATGGCATTCCAGCTAAGGGCGCTATTCATCTAATTGGCCTGTACAGCTCAGGTGGCGTGCATAGTGACTCATCTCACCTATTCGAATTACTTGAAGAGCTCTCAAGACGCGGCAAAGAGCGAATAATTGTCCATCCGATCCTTGATGGTAGGGATACTGCTCCGACAGTCGGGAAATCCGATATGGAAAAGCTAATCGCTTACGTTACTAAACACCCACAGATACAGATTGGATCTGTGTCAGGACGATTCTTTGCCATGGATAGAGACAAGAGATGGGAGAGGACCGAGAAAGCATATACGGTAATCGCCAAAGGTCTTGGCGAACGCGCTACGAATCCAGTGTCGTACATCTCTGATTGTTACCAAAAAGGCGTTACCGATGAATTCATTGAGCCAGTAACTGTTACGCCCACTCCAGTGAGCCCAAATGATGGAGTTATATTTTTCAACTTTAGAGCGGATCGAATGCGCCAACTAGTTGCCGCATTCACACAACCAGATTTTAATTCTTTTGAACGCAACCATCCTCCGCTACAAAGTAACCAAGCTCTTTGCATGACCGAATATGACGTTAGATTCGGCTTACCTTATCTTTTCGAGAACACACCGATTGATAATCACTTGGGGCAGGTGGTGTCGAGTGCAAACCTCAAACAACTTAGGACGGCGGAAACGGAGAAATACCCCCACGTAACTTACTTTCTAAATGGACTCGATGAGATTCTACTCCTTGGCGAAGCGCGAGAGATGGTTCCGAGTCCACGTGACGTGAAGACATACGACCTAAAGCCAGAGATGAGCGCCGCTGGGGTTGAAGCTATCGTTATTAATGCAATCAATAAAGATCTGTACGATCTGATCGTGGTAAACTTTGCAAACTGCGACATGGTTGGACACACCGGAGTATTAGAAGCTGCTATTAAAGCAGTAGAGACAGTTGATGGATGTTTAGGCCGAATCCTTGAAGCTCTAAAAGCTAAAAATGGCCAAGCATTAATTATTGCCGATCACGGCAATGCCGAGCAGATGATTGATTATGAAACTGGCGCTCCGCATACTTCTCACACAACCTATCCAGTTCCAGCAATTTTATTTGGTCGCGGCGATGTAGAAAAGCTCCGCCAAGGTGGCGCCCTATGTGATGTTGCTCCAACTATTTTGAAACTAATGGACCTACCACAACCAAAAGAAATGACAGGATTACCGCTGTTTTAGCTAGCCTTCCCAAGAACGCCTTTGGACTGGAATATGGAAGTTTGATAGAATGAAAGAGATTGTTAACTTAACCGACTCTGAAATTTACAAGAATTAATACTTCCACCAGTGGAGGTAGACTAAACAATGACAAGCACCATCCCTACCCTTGATAACCTACCTGAGTCCGAGAGAGATTGCGCCAACATACTAATTAAGCAAATCTCATCAGCCCCCGATGGGATATCCTTTTCATCCTTGAAAAGCCCCCAATTATTTTCAGATCAAGAAGCAACTCATCAGCTTGATTATCTACAAAAACTTAATTTTATATTTAAAAACGAGCAGCTCAAATGGCAGGTTACTCCTGTCGGAAACGCATATGTTAGAATGACGGACTTTGAGATATTAGCTCAATCAGCTTTCATAAGAGCTCGCTCTAAGGGGTTCCGGTTCGATATGCCTGGAAAATTGCAATGGATCTCCGCTGCATATGAGATGATAGACCATGCACGGAGAAGTCGAACTTGAAGCTATTTGCAGACCTTAAAATTACAGCAGCCACCCTTGCACACTACAACTGCCAATGGGCAATTTGCGGAGGAATTGCTGCCTGCGTTTATAGAACAACACCCAGATATACTGCTGACATTGATATCGCAATTATTGATTCAGATACCCACAAAGCCAAAGATGTTGCAGGAATTGTAGCTAAAGAACTCAAGCTATCGCCAATCGCTGGCTTTGTGACAGATCAGTTTGGAAAGCTACTTAATGGCCAAGCCCTTGTCATGGGAAGACATGATGTAAAAGGAGGATATGTAGGAATTGACTTCCTACTCCCTCTCATCCCTTGGGTCACTTCCGCGGTAAAAAATGCACAAAACAATCTTATAGACTACGGTTTCGCAAAACTTCCTACATTAACCCCTGAAGATCTTATAATTGCCAAGTTATTCGCTCTGCAAGGCACGCCAGAACGAAAGTTTGATCTTGACGACATCGAGGACACACTTAGGTCCTCTATTAAACTCGATTTAGATTATCTAAACAAAACTCTTACTTCTTACAAATTGATAGTCCCGCCCTCAATTGAAGCATCTATCAGGAAAACTTAGGCGCAACTTTCTCCCTACCGCTGCGATATACAGATGTAAGGGAGAGGAGTATGGGAA
>CAZYRE010000112.1:6725-8039 GCA_964650155.1 uncultured Bdellovibrionales bacterium | reverse complement strand
ATAACCCTTGTACAAGCAAAGAAGATCAGGTTCCCCCAATCTGACCTTGAAGGGCGTTAAAGGAAACTTTGACGCCCTTTTTTATTTGAGGCCGGTGCCAAGAAGGAGCCAGCGTTGTTCGGAAGGGGTGCCGGCGCGAGTAACTATTGGACGAACCCAAGAGCGGGATTTAAATACAAAGTGAATCTTGCCGTCTGAGAGTGCTGCCGAAGGAGGGGGATTTTTGTCTCCTGCACCTTTGCGAACGGCCTCGCGAAGGACCCCATCAAATCTACTGCTCCCTGAACTTTCAGTCAGAGCAATTGAATCTAGATTTCCTGAGAGATCCATTGTGATTTCTACTGTAGCCATATCTGAAATTGCGATGATATCGGAGGCACGCAGGAAATCCCAGCCCGATTGACGCATCTCGCCAAATACTCTGGTAGCAACACGGCGAACAAAGACAGCGTACTGTGAAGCTTTGGTATTAAGAAGGGTAAGATCTCCATCAGGTAACTCGGGAAGATAGTCTGGAGAACCGCGAGTTCCGTAAAATGCAGCACCACTTCCAGGCGCGCGGGAGAAGATGTCAGGTTCTCTGTCTGCGGTGTCATCGGGACGTTGTTCTTGTTCGGAAGGTTTTGAGTATTTGGCTATTAGGCCTGCATCTTTTAGTGTCAGTGGCTGCTTAGTTTTTTTACTCGGGGAAGATTGTTTTGGTTTAGGAGGAGTAACTGGACCTGGGTCTCCTCCGCCATCCCCGCGCTTTATAGTTTCCTTTTCGGTAGAGGAATCCCGCTCTGAGCGAAATCGTGTTTCTTTAGGTTGAATCAGAGTAGAAGTTTCCGGAGGAGAAACTATCTGTGGGGGCAGAGTTACCTGGTTTTGTGGTGTTTCTGGAACGATATTTAAAGAGACAGATTGCACGGGCAGTGGAGCTGGCGGCACCTTTACGAAAGAGATAACGGCGCAATGGAGCAGGGCGGATACCCCGATCGCCATTAAAATCCGCTCATTGTTTACTGATGCTCTCAGTGCCATTATACTTTATAGTATTACATCGAACTTTCTTCGGGAAAACATCATGCTTGGTCTAAGCCCACTTGAACTAGCCGTCATAGCGATTTTAATCGTTCTACTCTTTGGTACAAAGCGTTTACCAGAATTAGGCAGTGGTCTTGGTAAGGCCATCAGTAACTTCCGCAAATCCTTTAAGGAAGGAAGCGCTATTGACGTTACCCCACCAAAAGAAAACGAGTCAGAGAAGAAATAGAGGGACAGGCACGAATTTCTAAGGTGCCGCTCAGAAAAATAGGGTCAGGCCCCTTTTCT
>CAZYRE010000112.1:0-6625 GCA_964650155.1 uncultured Bdellovibrionales bacterium | reverse complement strand
GCAGCGTTTTTGATCTCGTCACCCATAAGAGCAACGGCAAACTTCTCTACGCGATTCGGTCCGATAGCAAGACGACGAGGGCCCTTGGTGGTTTGAATATCATCAATCAATTTTGGAGAGAGAGACTTAACTCGGGTATTCACTAAGGCGCTACCGGATGCTGTCATTGATTTCTTCACCAGGTTCCCCTCTTTGTCGAAGGCTTGCGCTTCAAGGTTTACGGAACCGTAAGTGATGTCAGTTGTGTTCTGAATCTCTCCAGAAACTAAAGCGATCTCCTCGCCGCTATCAAGAGTTACCTTGGAAAACTCAGTTTTTGTAACATGTAGCCCTACAGGTGTCACCCTAGGAGCAGAGGGCACAATTGCTGATATTATCGAGCCAGCAGCGCCGGGATTCTTAGTTAGGTAGAAGGAGACGAAACTAAGAGAGAGTAAGAAAATAAGTATAGGCGTAGCGATTGAAACCAAATCCTGCCATCTCCCTTCGTGTAGTGGGGAGGAGGCAGCCATAGCAGCAGGGCTAACAGCCGGACGTTCTTTCTTTGAAAATATATTTACATGACGAAGTAGATCGATTGCACGAACTTCTCGTCGTGGTTTTGCCTCACGATTTAGGTGAGCACTTCCTGTTAAGCTATTCTCAATTGCTGAACGACGGCTATAGGCGTCATCGTTCTGAATGTGTTCGTGTGGAGCAGATACAGAAGAATTGGTTCTAGGTTCATGCGAGATATTGAAATTCCTTGAAGGAGTCTGTCTTGAGTCAGAGCTAATATTCGAGGAGGTGGCAGTTGCCTGAACTTTGCTAGCAAGTTCTTCAGCCGCATTTTTTGCACGAAGTTCAGAGAGATTTATTCTGAAAACATGATCGCAACGGGAGCAGTGGAAATTTGGCTCAGAGTGACGTTCAAGAACTTCATTTTTTACACAGAAACGAGTTTTGCATGATGGGCAGTCGACGATTGTCTTGCCTGTGTAATCGAAGGTTCGCTGTGGTACGCCCATCGCTGTCATGATTAGTTTATCCGCCGTTAAAACACCTTTTGGTCCTATTTAGATTCAAGATCAAGGAAAACTGTTCGTAAGGCCAATTTTGTTGATCCGAACCTTAATAACCAATTTAAAGGATTAGTATATTTTGCACTAGAGGGGAAATAACTTTCCTCGATAATTATCCCTTGAGAAAGTTTTTGTATTCCTAGAGGATGACCGGCCTAGGGTCAAAAAATGTTGACCTACTAACCTTACCTAAGAGTGGAGACCTTATGAGTGACGCAATCTTTGATCAAGCAAAGAAGAGACTTGATTCAGCCCTTAGGTATTACAAGGCGGATTCTGAAACTATCGAAAGACTAAGAAGACCAAAGTCTTCCCTCCATGTTTCCGTTCCTGTTCGTATGGATAACGGATCTCTAAAGGTATTTGACGGGTATAGGGTTCAGTATTCCTCCGATTTGGGGCCTGCAAAAGGTGGTATCCGGTATCACCCAAATGTCAGTCTTGATGAGGTTAAGACCCTGGCTTTCTGGATGACATTTAAGTGCGCGGCTGCCGGACTCCCTTATGGTGGCGGAAAGGGGGGTATCATTGTTAACCCTAAAGAGATGTCTTTGGCCGAAATAGAGAGGATGAGCCGCGCTTACATCGCCGCAATAGCTGACATGATTGGCCCAGATGTCGATGTCCCAGCGCCAGATGTTTATACAAACCCTATGATTATGGGGTGGATGGTCGATGAATATTCAAAGATTAAGCGCTCTTGGCAGCCAGCTGTAATCACCGGAAAGCCTATAGCTTTGGGGGGATCGCTTGGAAGAGATGATGCTACCGCTCGTGGCGGATTCTATTCACTTCAGTATCTTAGATCTCAAATTGGCCTTGGAAGTGGAGCTTTAACCGTAGCAATTCAAGGGTTTGGAAACGCTGGATATCACTTTGCCAGAATTGCCAAAGAAGCTGGGTATAAGATTGTTGCCGTTTCAGACTCAGGCGGCGGAATTTATAATGCTTCCGGTTTAGATCCAGAGTTAGTCCAGGCACATAAGGATTCTGTTGGTACAGTGAAGGGGATGAAGGGATGCGATGCAATCTCTAATGAGGACATCCTTTCTATGCAGGTAGATGTTCTTGTGCCAGCGGCGCTTGAAAATCAGATTACAAAGAAAAATGCAGCCAAGGTTCGGGCAAAATGCATTGTGGAATTAGCAAATGGACCGATCGATAATGATGGCGATGCCATAATTGATGAAAATAAGATCCCAGTAATTCCTGATATCTTGGCGAATGCCGGCGGTGTGACGGTTAGTTATTTTGAATGGGTACAGAATCGCCAGGGGTACTACTGGAGCGTTGGGGAAGTGCATGACAAGCTTAAAGTGAGCATGGAAAAGGCTACATCAGCAGTTTATGAAATTAGCAAATCCAATAAGACCTCTCTAAGAACAGCAGCTTATATATCGGCCCTAAGGCGTATAGACGAAGCAGTTAAAGCAAAGGGAACCGAGAAACAGTTTGCTGCCAAATAGTCCTGAGATAGGGATAGACATTAAGCCTTTCTTCAAGTAACTTGAAGTAACGTTTTCAAGCATTTGAGTTGCTCTTTATGTAAGGGCATACTGCTGCTCGTGTCTATTTTCTTTGTATATATAGTGAAGTAACCACTTGGAATCAGAGAGCGAAACTACCAAAAAGTTTGAGGGCATTACGGCTGCCGGTACCTTTTTTGAGGTACGCCTTGATGCGTTTGATGGCCCAATTGATCTTCTGCTTCACCTGGTTAAAGGGAACGAGCTATCAATTGAGAGAATCTCCCTTGCCGCTGTTACTGGGCAGTACCTTGCCTGCATCGAGCAGATGCAGGACTTGGATCTTGATATAGCATCAGAATATCTACTAGTAGCTGCAACTTTGTTATCTATTAAGGCTGCGGTTCTCTTACACGATCCTATTGAACTGCAAGGTGAACTTGAAGATAACCTTCCTGATCCACACCGTGAGTTGCTTGAACGACTCCGTGCTGCTCAAGTTTATAAGGAAGGGGCAGAGCGTCTAGGGAAGATGGACATCTTGGGCGTTGATGTATTTCACCGCCCTCCAACCTTGGGTGAGTTTGAATCCCCAGAAGAGACATATAGATCTCACGACTCAATGCTATTAGGCCAAGCTTTTAGAAAGTTACTTGAGCGAGTAGGCAAGGAAGGGTTCCTTATCCGTTTCCAGGTCGATTCAGTTTCTGTAGTTGAAAGGATGGTAACGATTCTTGATTCTCTCAAGGCAGCAACTGGCCCGATTGAGTTTTCAAAGTTGATTACAGATACCAGCAGCCGCATATCGATAGTTAATTCTTTTATAGCTATTTTGGAGCTTTGTCGTCGAAATGCGATTATTGTTGTGCAGGATCAGAGCTTTGAAGAGATTAGAATTGGATTAAGTGGAACTGTAATTGATAAGGCCGTTTTAACCTCTGAATTTGACACCGCGCCACTTAAAGCCGCCGAAGTTCCGCCAACAGATATGACTGCTAATGGCTAAATTTAATGGAAGTGAGTCATGAGCCAAGAAGATAAAATTGAAGAAAAGAATGCCGTTACTGAGAATAGTGATATAGCTGCTCCCGCACTGGCTGCAGATCCGAGCGAAGAATCTCAGGAGCCAGCATCTGAGCCAGTTGAACGTCCAGAGCTTGACGCTGAAGATCTTCCAAAGTTGTTTGAAGCTCTCCTCTTTGTTTCTGGTCATCCGCTAACGTTAGATAAACTTTGTGAAGTTGCTAAGGCAGAGGAAGAGGCCGCAAAAGGGGCACTTGAAGTGCTTAAGAAGTCGCTTGAAGATCGCGGCGCTTCCATTGAGCTTGTTGAAATTAATGGCGGGTTTCAACTCCGTACTAAAGATTTCTTTGCTCCGTTTATCCAGGAATTAAAACGAACGAGGCCAAGACGGTTAAGTCCCGCAGCTCTTGAGACTCTTGCTGTTGTGGCTTATCGCCAGCCAGTAGTTAAAAGTGACATCGAAGGGATTCGTGGAGTTGATGTAACTCCCACTCTTAAGACCCTGCTCGATCGCAGATTTATAAGAATAATCGGATATCAAGCCACTGTTGGTCAGCCAGCTCTTTACGGTACCACCGATCAGTTCCTTGAAGTTTTTGGTCTTCGCTCCTTAGCTGATTTGCCAGCACTTAAGGATCTAAGAGAGATTAATGAGGATCCAGGGGAAAATTCGGAAGAAGCTGGAATCGAAGAGGCTTCGGCTTCTGCTGAAGAGCAGATCCCCGTTGCCGCAAATCAATAAAAATCTGGAAAACCATGAAACCGGTAGAGTTAGTCCGCCTTCAAAAATACTTATCTGAATGCGGCGTAGCCTCCAGGCGTAAGTCAGAAGAGCTGATTATTGAGGGTTCAGTTTTCGTAAATGGTAAAAAGATTACTGAACTTGGTACTAAGGTTGATCCAACAAAAGATGTAGTTAGAGTTAAAAAGAAGATAATTCGCCCAGAAGAGAAGGGGATAATTATCTTTAATAAACCCCGCCAAGTCGTTTCCACCATGAGCGATCCAGAAGGCAGGCCAACGGTGGCTGATTATCTTACCAATAGATACCGTTCTTACCGACCAGTTGGACGCCTAGACTGGGATACGATGGGACTTCTAATTCTTACCAATGACGGTGAGATCGCAGAAAAGCTTGCCCATCCTAGAAATGAGTTTCCGCGAGTTTACGAAGCCCGTGTTGCTGGCCGTGTAGATGAACGCACGTTTGAGAAATTAAATCGCGGCGTCATAATTGATGGTGAAAAAATTGTTCCGCGAGTGACCGAAAAGTCTACTCAAGATGACGCAACTTGGGTTGAGATCACTGTTCTTGAAGGACGTCACCACTTAGTAAAGAGATTATTCGAGAAAGTTAGACATCCTGTTCAGAAACTAAAAAGAGTTTCGCATGGCCCTTTCAAGCTTGGTACCCTAGGCGTTGGTGAGATGCGTAAGCTTCCAGAAGGTGAATACATCCGGTACCGTAATAAGATCCTTAACTTCCATCCTAAGTCCAAGAGAGACAAAAGGGGTCAGACCCCATTTCGGCCTGAAGAATAAAGAATTCGTGCCCGTCCCTATATTTATGGGAGCTGTTGTTTAGTTCACGGTAGAAAGCCCAATATTAATTTGCTGATTAATAGTGGCTTTACGTTTAATTCCTTTAGGTAGTTTTCCAAGGCGTACCGATTTTAGCTTCATATTGACAGTCGCTGTCCCTGCTCCAGACTTTCGAAGTGCCTCAAGGAACGCTTTCGTTGATTTAGGTGCCTTCTGCTTTAGAGTTTTCTGTTTGTTAATCTTAACAACCGCTGATTTCTTATTGAAAAAGAAAGGTTTCTCTTTCAATTGTTTCTTGGTGAGTTTTGAACCCTTTGATTTAGCTGCAAGCGTTGCCGGGCTCGGATTTTGTTGATTCTGCACGATATTAATCATCTCTTGTTGCAGAGTTTGCTGAACCTGAGGCTGATTTTTTATATGACTTTGATACACAGATTGATTAGTGGCCATGGATTTCGAGACGTTTTCTAGTGCCTTAAAAAATACCTTTTCTAAATCAGTAAATGCTTTGGTCGATATGGCATTGATCTGGTTACTAAATTCACTTAGGACAGCCTGATCTTCCATATCTGCCAATGCTTGCGAAGCAGAGATAGATATTTCTAGATCAAAAGTACATTCTCCATTTCCATCTTGTGGCTCAGCAGCCATAGCTTCATAGGAGGTCTTTGTTTTTAAGGTTGCTGAAGATGTAACGGGGCCGCCACAGGCGACTACAGAAGAGAGTAATCCATCGATGATCTGTGGGATATCATCAAAGGTAAGTGAGACCGATCCAGGGCAAGGGTTTTCAGGTGTACCTATACATCCAGCTTGAATGAGTTCATGCGAAGTTGCAGATGGATCGAAATTACTATCCCCTCCATAAACTGCATCAATCGGGAATGCAGTAGCGATAGGGAATCCGAATGGGACTTGGAAGTAAGCTGTACATGAAGCTACCCCTGGAGAATATTGAGTTTGTTGAAGAATGCAGCTGGCATTTGCAGGGAAGAATCCACCAGTAGCAACAAAATCAACGCTTCCTGTAGGGGTTGTTCTTGGCGGCGGCCCGCTGTCTCCCACAGTAACGGCGCATGAAGCTTCGCTAAGACCGACTCCGTATCGGTTACAGAACATGGAGATTCCGGTTGGATCTTTTGTTCCAGATTGTTGTCCTGATCCATTGCATCCAACTTTTGTTCCATCCCATGTCCCAGACTGATTAGGTGCCGTCCAAGTTCCTGACATGAAGCAAGGATTACTAAACGTACCAGTCAGATTTCCAAAATAAGTAGGAAGATTTGTATAAATAAAATCCATGGAGATTGAGTTACCAGAGATGGAGCCAGAAAATGTCCAATTGTATCCGTTGGCATTACCATTGCCGGAGATAGCACCTGAGTTAGAATCAAAAGTAGAAATGGTCCAAGGTTGCGGATAATTGCTAGACTGATAGTAAACATTAAAATTCCAGGCGCCGACTGGATTTCCTACCTGACCGTAAGCGTAGACTGAAGGCACTAAGAGCACCAAAAGGTAACGAGCGACAAA
>CAZYRE010000111.1:0-8105 GCA_964650155.1 uncultured Bdellovibrionales bacterium | reverse complement strand
TGGAGGAACTTCCTCTGATATCGCAATTTTGCTCCGTACTAATGATCAGGTCGGACGATATGTATCTTTACTTAAAGCTGAAGGGATCGAGGCAGAACAGGAGGGAGGAAATGGGATATTAACATTTCCATCTGTACTATTAGTTTTGTCACTTCTTAG
The DNA here is from genome assembly GCA_964650155.1 of uncultured Bdellovibrionales bacterium. GTDB lineage: Bacteria > Bdellovibrionota_C > UBA2361 > UBA2361 > J135 > JAWXBT01. The sequence goes on along the minus strand of CAZYRE010000111.1, from coordinate 7,946 downwards.
GTTATTGGACCATCCAGGTGATTCAGCCGCAAGATTTTTAATTGAAGCATCTCCGCTTAAGGATCTTGTAAGGGACAACAGGAGTATTAATCAACTCAATTATCGTTTTGCTAATGAAGGCTTTGGAGTAACTCTCACCGAGATAATTCGAGAAGTAATGTCAATCTATCCGATCGTCGAGGAGCCCGCGCTAAGGCAGCTCTCTTCACTCGGATTTCAGTACGAAGGTGAGATAGATTCTAGGCTATCTGAATTTGAAAATTTTATCTCTGAGGTTCGGATTAATACGGGAAGTTCAGCTGCTGTTAAAGTTATGACTGTTCATCAATCTAAGGGCTTGGAATTTGATACGGTCATTTTGCCGGAACTAAATGGTGGTGTCGTAAATCACGCCATGCAGCCATGGCTAATAGCAGAAAGGGAAACTCCGCTAGGCCCTCCGATTAGGGTCTTGCCAAGGCTAAATCGAGATCGCAGAAGGGTGCTGCCTGAATTTGAAGCTGCTTATCATAGACATGAGTGCGGATTAATAGATGAAGCGCTCTGTTTACTTTATGTGGCGATGACTCGAGCCAAACGGAATCTACATATGATCCTTGATAAAAGATCTGGTGGAGAGAGCGTTTCCTATGCGGCTATCCTGGAGAGTTCTCTTTCAGTAAATTATGATTCCACTGATTCAGATACTGTTACTCTTTTTGAGGTGGGAGCAGCCTCAAAGCCAATTTTAGAGAAGAGTAGATCAGAGAATATTGTAACTCATCCAGGTACTTTAAGTTTTGTTGCTTCGGCTTCTTCCCGGCAAGCCTCTTTTATCTCGCCATCAGAGATTAATGAGGACAAAGAAAAGAGCGTTCCTCAACTTTTTGAACGGAAAGATCAAAAGAAAAAAGAGTTAGGTGTTTTAATCCACTCTGTGCTGCAAGATATTCACTGGCTTAGCGCAGAAGAGCAAAGTTTAGATCTAATTGAGGATAAAAATATTAAAAAGATTTTGCAGAGCGCATTTTCTGAGCCAGAATTTCGCAGTATATTTAATGAAGATTCATGTAAGCGCGCCACGTTTAAATCAGTAGTTTTTAATGAGCTTAGAATTTTAGTTAGAGATCGTGATTCTGTTATTCATGGCGCCTGTGATCGGGTTTTAATGTATCTTGATAATGAAAAGATCATCGGAATGAAGGTATATGATTTTAAGGTTAGTGAAGCCTCGGAGGCTGAATTATTAGAGAGATATTCTAAGCAACTTGAGAGTTACCAGCGCGCTTTGTCACTTGCTTATAATGTTCCTCTTGAGTGTATTGGGCTAAACTTAGCCTTACTTCCTACTGGTAAAGTCATCGAGGTTGCCCCATGCCGATGTTGATTCCGTTTGAAGAGCTCTCTGAATCTACCTTAATAGGAATAGTAAAATCTTTTGTGCTCCAGGAAGGCACAGATTACGGCGATCATGAATATTCTCTGGATCAAAAAATTGAGCATGTTTTGGGACAATTAAAGAAAGGCCTAGTCTATGTGGCCTTCGATGAGAAATCCGGTACCGCCACCATCATCACTCAATCCCAAGCCCGGGAAATGTTGTGACAAACGAACCAGAGCCGATGGGAGCGTGGTTCTCCTTCTAGATGCTCCCAATCTGAAACGTTAATATTTGAGAAGTGTCGTTTAAGCTCTTTTTTAAGGTCTGACACTTTGTAGGTTGATTCAGCAATCTTGAGAGATATTTTCCTATAGTTGTTTCCAGAGATATGATGAAAGCCATTTACATGCCAATCAAAATGCTCTGCTGATCTCTTAACTAAGTGAGTTATAGCGAAATCTTTCCCGAACTGACTGGCGTATGCTGGTTCTTTGGCAAAAGCCTCGAGTTTTTGTGGTGTATTAATATCGAAAATAAATATCCCATTCTCCTTTAAATGTTCAGCAGCTTTTTGAATACACTGGCACCAGCTTTTAAAATTTGGCAGGTGGTTCATTGAGTCAAAGATCAGAAATATTACATCGAATTTTTTTGCGAGTTTTAATTTTGTAATGTCTTGTTTAACAAACGGAGTACCAGGCAACTTTCTTTTTGCAATTTTTAACATTGCGGCTGAATAATCCACGCCTGATACTTTGTAATCTTTTCTTAATCCTTTGAGGATTGATCCTGTCCCACACGCTAGCTCAAGCACCTCTTTAGCTTTCGGGTGGTGGTTCTGAATTAACGATCTAACTTGGATTATCCAACTTGCACGATCCCCCATAATGCCGTCATAGATAGGAGCGTAGATGTCGTAGGGATTCATGTATGATTATTCCAATTTAAGTAGAGGGATAATAACCTATGGAACTACCGAAGGCGAAGCCGATCCCTGAAGGGAGCTTCGCCTTCGGTTCGTTCAGACGTACAGCAGGTCCTGTTCGGCATTCTGCATGTCGACCACCTGCCAGGGCTTGTTGTCCGGTCCAGCCTTTCTGGCAATGGACCTGGCCAAGAGCTCGTTGACCTTGAGCTCGATCTTCGGCGGGATCCGATCCAGCAGACGCTTGGGGTCCACTTCGATACCCTGCGCCCTCCAGAAGAGGATCGTCCTATCAGCACTCGGCCACAGCCGCTCGTCCTTGTGGTTGAAACTAGGCGTCTCGGCTTCGATGACCGCAAGGGTCCTTTGGGCCAGGCGCAGCTCCGGCAACTTGTAAACGTACATCTCCAAAACCTCCCGTGGTTTTACACCAGATCGTCTGGCGCACCGTGGAACTGCCGACTTGGCAACTCCATCATGCACCAAATATCTGAACCACAAAAACCTAGTACCCCTTCTACTTAAATGGTGACAGTTACTCTTTTTCTCTTGGTAATCATTAACTACGTGAGAAAAAGAGTAACTGTCACTATTTAAGTAGCGGCGAGAGAAGAAGAACATTGAAAGTGACTGGGCGGAGCTTGGTTCCTTGCGAGAACAAAGCTCCGCCCGTTGTCACGCGGTCTTGGAGTGCGAAGGCTGTTGGAGGATGGTCACGATGTGAGCCAGCTTCCAAGGCATGTTGTCGTCATGCCGAGCCTGACAGGTTTCCAGAGCGGGATCGATCCTCTCCACCATTCGCGGGGGAATGGCGGTGAGGGTTTCGTCCGACGGCAACTCGATGCCGTAGGACGAGCTCAGGACCTCGATGACGTCGATCCGACCTTCGCCCATCATCTGGGCTTCGATGTCGAACTTCGGTTGTTGAGGTGTGGGCTTCCAGCTCAGGATTCGGAGGATGAGCAGAGCCAGCTCATCCCGTTCCACCCCGTTTGCGGGGATGGTGTCGAAGTTACGTGTCATTGTGGGACCTCCCGTGGTCGTGATCGGATTCCACATCAGCGCGTCTGATGCAGAATGAGGTAGCTACGGGAGCCAGCTCACTCTGCACCAGAGGCTTGGGGGTCAATGAAACTACAGCCAGACAATATAACCACAAGGGAAAACCGTTTTCTCTCAGCCGCTCCCTGCAGCGAAGACTATTCTGTCTATACTGAACGGAGCAGCGAACTTAGTTTGCTTTCTGCCAATTTTTAAAGGGAAAGATCGATGCCAGGAAACGATATTACCGCACCCGGAAGAGGAGTTTATCAATGCCTAATATTTAAGCCAAGGTAAATAATTATTAATGGAATCAATAAGTAAACTATCAGTTATTTGATAATAGGCTCTTTAAGCTACGGTGTAGTGAGTCAAAAGAACCAGTTCTTTCAACATAATAAATTCTAATCTTACCGTTTTCTAATTTCAAAATTTCAGGATTAACCAGGGTAGATTCCCCCCTTGGTAGCAAAACTGGTTGATCGTGCACATAGAAAGTATGTCCATCAGAAGACTCAGCGGAAAACAATGCCGAGTGATAGTTGTCGTCTGATAATTGGGAGCTAAAAACCATGTAGTAGGAACCATCCTCTTTTTGAACAACAGATGCGGCGTTCGGATACGGTGCATAGCCAGAGCTTATTCCAAGTATTGATACAGGGGATGTCGCCCCCCAGCTTTCTCCATTATTGGTTGATTCAACAGCATAAAGACCAGAGAGAAATCCGTAATACATTCTTTGAGTGCCGGATATTGTCTTAAGGACCGAGGCATCAAATCGGGAAGATATGGAGCTACCATTTTCTATGATTGGAGTAGCGAGGGGGGAAGTAAAATTAACACCATCGAGAGAGATAGCACGTACAAGATTATACAGATCAACAGCAGCAGATGAGACGTGACGCACCTGTTCATAAATTAGACTAAATGAGTCATCTTCAAGTTGTACAATTGTAGGGCTCTGAAAGGTTTCTGTTTGTCGTGATGGCGCAACTCCACGAATTGGAGTCATTGCATCGAAAGTAAGACCGTCTCTTGAGTTTGAAAAATAAAGTGTTTCTGAATCAAGAGAGCTGTCACTTGCTGAAAGGTACGCACGATACTCGCCGGAATTTAGTTTTAAAACAGTTGCGCTACTTACATCTGTAAGACGCTCCCCATCTTCAATAGAGAAAGTGATTGTTGTAGGAATCGGTGAGCTTGAAGGAATAGGAGTAGGGGATGGTAAGGGGGAGAGAATTCCGCATCCGGTATAAGCCGAGAAGCCCTTTCGTTCTGCTTTAACTGAATTCTTGAATGGGCGAAGTTGATTTGGACAAAAATAAACAGAATCCCTGGTGCTTACAATTGCAGGTGAACAATTAGCTGCTGTTACTGGTGTTTGATTGTTATATCCTGAGCATGGAACATATGCGGTATACCCCATACTAATTGCCGCCTTTTTATTTTTCACTACGATCAGATCTCGTGATTTTTGTAGGTATTCGGATTCTTGTTTAATCCCGATGGACTTACTCTTCTTTAATTTTCGGCAAAGTTTAGAGCATTCGGCTGTAGCATCATTGTTGAACGCAGTAATGTGTAGGGCAATTCCAAGTAATATAACAAATTTTAAGATTGCTCTAAGCATGGCGTAGTAATCGGCATTTTATGCTTGCAAATAGGTGAGAAAAGTCACAAATAGGGATTAACTAAAGTAATTCATTCGCTAGATTAGCCAATTCGCTTCGTTCTCCCTTTTCAAGGGTAATATGGGCAAAGAGGTGGTTATTCTTTAGCCGATCAATCAAATAGGAAAGCCCATTACTCTGAGCATCCAAGTAGGGGGTATCAATTTGATGAATATCCCCGGTAAAAACTATCTTTGTGCCTTCACCTGCGCGAGTAATTATTGTCTTTACCTCATGTGGCGTTAGATTTTGAGCTTCATCAACTATAAAGAAAACATGAGAGAGGCTTCGGCCACGGATATAGGTAAGTGGAGTAATCTCAATCTTTTCAGTCTCAACCATTTCGTTGATTCGTTTTAGCTCTTTGTCCGTTTCTTTAAACTGACTCTTTATAAATTTTAGATTGTCCCAAAGTGGCTCCATGTAAGGATTCATCTTTGATTTGATATCCCCTGGAAGATACCCGATGTCTTTATTGCTAAGTGGGACTACAGGGCGAGAGATATAAATCTGTCGGTACTCACTTCTTTGTTCAAGCGCGCTAGCTAAAGCGAGCAATGTTTTTCCTGTTCCGGCCACGCCTTGAATTGTAACAAGTGGGATCTCAGGATTCATCAAGGCGTGAATCGCAAAGACTTGTTCGGCATTTCTAGGGGTAATTCCGTAAACAGTAGTTTTCTCTACGCGTGAGACGCTCGAAGCCTCTGCGCTGTAATATGCCAGTGCTGATTTTTTACCGTTCTTAAGAACGAAATATTGATTATCAATCCATTCTTCAATCGGTAATGTGCCAGGTGGTGTAGATCCTGTACTGTAGAGTTCATCAATAACTGAGGAAGGGAGATTCTCAACATACATCTTGCCTGAGTAAAGATGATCTAAATCTTTTATTTTCCCAGTTTCGTAGTCTTCTGAATGAAGGTTGAGAGACTTAGCCTTTAATCTAAGGGCAATATCTTTCGTAACGAGTATAACCCGTCTTTTAGGCTCGTTCTCTTGCAGAGCTAGTGCGGCATTAAGAATCTTATGGTCCTCTTTTTTATCACCAAGGATAACTTCAGCATCAACTTTACTTCGAGAATGAAGAATAACCTTAAATCGCCCTTTACTTGGGCCATTAATCGGCACCCATTCTTGTGTCAGATGTTCTTTGGATGCCTGATCTAAGAATCGGATAAATTCTCTGGCGCAGAAGTTTTTAGAATCACCACCTTTTTTGAATTTATCTAGCTCTTCAAGAACTGTAATAGGAATGGCGACATCATGCTCGCCAAAATGCTCAATTGCCTCGTGATCGTAAAGAATAACGGAGGTATCTAGGACGAAAATCTTAGAATCGGTTGGCCCCATCACGGTCATTATGAAGCCGAATCATCTTTTTAGAAATCCCAAATATGAATGTAAGAACCGAAAGTATCTAAGGAAAACTCTTAAAGTGAGCGTTCGGATTTAATTAAATCTCACTTTGGCATCATCTTTGCTCCTAATTCTTCCGAGATAATCAGTTGACAGACAAATTCCACCGTTTCAGGGGGTTGTCAAAGTTTTGCTATGTGGTTTGTGCGAACTACAATGAAGGTTATTTCTACACTGCTTTTGGGCGTAGTCTTTGGGCTTGCTCAATTCACTTATGCAGATATTGAAGCTGTGCCAGGATTTCCTGCCAATACTGGGCATAGTGCTTATACCCCATCCCCCGCACTTATAGATGTTAACAATGATGGGAAAATGGAGATCTTTGGAGTAAGCGGAGATGCTTACGCCTTTGCTTTTGATTATCAGGGTAATAACCTTTGGACCGTTCCGCTTCCGAGTGCAAATTGTTCAAAAAGCTCCAGCACAAACCGAGCCCACTCTTCCCCAGCCATTGCAGATATCAATGACGACGGATTTTTTGAGTTTATAGTTGGATACGGACCAATCGGGACTTCTGCATGTGATGGTGGCTTGATTGTTCTTGATGCATTAACCGGAAATAAATTGCAGAATATTGACGGCAGAAAACTTGAAAAACGACTAAAATTTGGAGCTCAATTTAATACTGTTTATTCTACTCCCTCTATATCTGATGCGGATGGAAATGGTCTGATGGATATAGCTTGGGGCTCTTACGATAGAAGTATTTACCTAGCCGAATCTAATGTATTTGCAAGATTAAAATTGAAGTTGCAGCTTCATGTAGCTGATACAGTATGGTCATCCTTTTCATTTTTTGATCGTAATAACGACGGCGAAGAGGAACTTTATGGTGGCACTGATATTTCAAAGAATACTTACCTTAAACCTGCAACTCCAAATGGAGGATACGTTTACGGAATAGATCTTAGTCCTGAAGATGAATCAAAGAAGCAGGGATTCAGAGATAAAGATGCCGTTGATTGGTACACCGCATTTGATCAAACTATTTTCTCTGCACCGTTGATTGCAGATGTACTACCCGAAGATGGTAATGAGTTAATAATCGGAACAGGTTATTATTTCAAAGGGAACGTTGGGAAATATTTTAAAATCCTAAAACTCTCCAACGGTAAAGTTCTAAAAACAATCCCAGTAGATGAAGCTTCATCTTCTCAACCTGCAGCAGCAGATTTAGATGGGGACGGTGATAAAGAGCTAATTTTTACAATTAATGGCGGAGAAGTTCGAGCGGTGGAGCCTTCAACAGGCGGCACAATTTGGAGTTTTTTTACTACCTGGGATGATGTTGGTTATCCATCTCCAATTGTTGCTGATCTTGATGGAAACGGTTCTCGGGAGATAGTAGTTAATACTGGCAATGATCTAACTATTCTTTCTGGAACAGATGGATCTCAGCTTGGGATACTCTCTACCGGCAGTGGCATTCCTACTCCAGCAGTTGGGGATTTAGATGGGGATGGAGATCTTGAAATTGTTACCTTAGGCGGCAAACGAGTTTTTGCTTTTCATAATTTTTCAGGACTTGGATCTC
>CAZYRE010000110.1:3180-8122 GCA_964650155.1 uncultured Bdellovibrionales bacterium | reverse complement strand
CCTCATCGTGTAGACATGACAGTCGCTGCAAGGACGCGGTATGGAGGTTTAATGAAGCTGGTTCAGCTACGAGGTTGGCAACAGGAAGCATTTGCTAAGTACAAAGATCAGCTTTCCCGTGGAGAAAAGAGTGCGTTGTGGGAAGCTACGCCTGGCGCTGGAAAAACTACTGCGGCGCTCGAAGTAATTAAACATCAACTTGTTGGAAGATTAGCTAAAACCGCACTTATTGTAGTGCCTACGTCACATCTTCGTATCCAATGGGCCCGCGCTGCGGCAAAAGTAGGAATCGATTTAGACAGCGCTTTTGGGGGGACAAGAAAAGCTCTGACATCTGAATTTCATGGCGCAGTAGTTACCTATCAGCAGTTTGGAAACAGAAAAGAGCTTTTTAAAGATCTGGCTTCAAGATCAATCGTTATACTTGATGAAGTTCATCACACCGGAGATGGGCTTCATTGGGGCAATGCCATACAGGAAAGCCTGATTAATGCTCGGTTTGTTCTTTGCCTTTCCGGCACAGCTTTTCGTAGTGATAATAATCCAATTCCATTCGTAAAGTACGATCAGGATGGCGTAAGTGTTCCTGATTATTCTTACTCTTATGCCCGAGCCGTAGAAGATAACGTATGCAGACCTACAGCTGTCTTTACATACGGCGGAGAAGTTTCCTGGGAGGAGCACGGAATAATCTCCACAGCAAACTTCAGTGATGCTCTAGATAAAACTCTTGCGGCGAGACGACATCGAGCTGCCCTAGATCCAAACGCCGGCTGGATCCAACCTATGCTAAAGGACGCCCACGAGACTCTAAAGGCGACACGTAAAGAGCATCCAGAAGCTGGCGCGTTAATGGTGTGCGCCGATCAAACTCACGCTCGTCAGATGGCTGGACTTATTGGAGCGATAAGTGGAGAAAAGCCAACCGTTGTGCTCTCTGATGATAGTGGAGCCTCAAAAAAAATTAAGCAGTTCGCAGATAGTGATTCGATGTGGCTAGTCGCCTGTAATATGGTCAGTGAGGGCGTCGATATTCCTCGTCTCCGTGTTGGCGTTTACGGAACTACTATCCGCACGAAAATGTACTTTAGACAATTTTTAGGACGAATAGTTCGAAAGCAACGTCGTCCACCAGGTCTTCAGATCTCTTACCTCTATATTCCAGCTGATTCAGTGCTCCATCAGTTGGCTGAAGAAATTGAACAGGAATGTAGGCACGTATTAAATAAGCCAAGGGATGAGTGGCCAGAAAAGGATCGGGATAGCCAATCTGCAGAGCGAGCACCACAAAGCTGGTCAGCTGTTAGTGCTATTAATAGTGGTGTTGATGCTGTACTAGTTCACGGCAATCAACTGGCTCTGTTTGGCGGCATCTCGCAACCGAATGAAGATGTTCACGCGATAGTTCAGCGCGAAGTCGCGCTACACCTTGAAGAACGTCTCACCAGAAGCGAAACAAAAACCATGCTAGCCTCTGACATTCAACGTTTGGTTGGTAGCTATCATAGAAAATCCGGCAAACCACACTCTGTCATTCATACTCTGCTTAACAAAACCCAAGGTGTCCGCAGCCAAACACATTGCACTGAGGATCAACTTAGATCCCGTCGCGCATTACTAGAAAAATTACTATCAGAGGAATCTCATTATACATCGCTTCACTGATCTCAACTATGCTCCCACGGCAATTTTATATAACATTTCTAAAAGCTTTTGATCAGACTCCTCGAGTAGAATGTGTTCTGCTAACGTACGATCCGCGAGCACGGCCTTCGATCCTTTAAATTGAGATAAAAATTTTTCTACTCCATTAAGTCCCTTTCGTCTACCAGACTTAACTTCTACCGCCAAAATTTTACGATCCTTCTGAATTACAAAATCCACCTCGAATTTTCCGTCTCTCCAGTAAGTCAATTCGCCTCCTAAGCGCGAAAGTCTTGCTCCAACTGCAGACTCAAGACAATGTCCAAACCACTCTTTATCAGAATCAAGATCGTTAGGATTATTGAAAATGCTGGTCAACGCCGGACAGAGAGAAAGTATTTTCGGGCTAGAAGATCTAGTGCTAATTGGCCTTGTAGAAAACTTATAGAGTAATTTAAGAAAGAAAGCCTGCTCCAAAATTTCAAGGTAATTCTTTACTGTAGCTAGGTTTCCTGAGTCCTGTAGTTGTCCAACAAACTTCTGAAATGAGATTTCTTGAGCTGGATAATGCATAGATAGAGCAACAACCTGTTGAAATAGTGCTGGCTTATCTATACGCACAAGAGATTGCACATCTCGGTAAAGTACAGGCTCTACAATTGAACTCTTGATATAACTTCGCCACCTCTCCAAATCATTTTTTAACTCTACTGGGCTAGGATAACCCCCAAACTTAAGAAACTCTGCAAGGTTAAAATTAAAAGCTTGTCGCATCTCAGCGAAGCTCCAATGTGGAACTTCGATTAATTCAAAGCGCCCGGCTAAACTTTCCTTAGATTTATCACCTAGGGATAAGCTGGCTGATCCAGTCAAAATAATTTTCATCGAATGAGGATCTTCTAGTGCATCGTAAAGATATTTTACTTGGCCACTCCAATTATGTATTTTTTGAACCTCATCAATTACAAGGATCGTGCCGTCTCCCAGCGACCTGGCACGTTGCCAATTTTCAACAATCCAATCTGGATTAGGAGAGATAACTTCATCTGCGGAAGCGTAAATATACTTTCTATTTAGTCTTGAAAGGACCTCTTTTATCCCTGTAGTTTTCCCCACCTGCCGCGGACCAATGACTATTTGTATAAACTTGCCGCGCTCCTGCATTCTAGCAGTTAATTTTCTTGTGAAATCTCTTATGATATTCATGCTATATAATTTTGTAGGATTTACTGTACAAATTTATACATCAAATCGTACAAAATTACAAACTGAATCTATAAACTTGTGGGGATTTGACGGTGAAATTTATACAGAAGTAACAAGCTTTTCAGACAATATTTGAAGCAAAAATGGTGTGTCGTTTATTATTATTCCTTAACTATCTAGAAATTAAAGAGAAATATTTAACCACAGATCGTTAAAGTTTAGACCGTATTGCACGATTCTTGCATCGAAACCTTCGGAAGTGGGGAGAAACCGTGGTATCATATTGATTACAGGTTAATTCCTGCTTTTAAGCCGGCCTAAAAGGGTGGCTCGAGGATAAATTAGAGGTTTGAGTTAATAGAGGCGTGCCGTATGGCCCTTGAAATGAGGTTAAGCCAGAAGTTGAGTCAACAACTTCTGATGACCCCCCAGTTACAGCAGGCGATCAAGCTCCTTCAATTGGGGCGACTGGAATATATTGAGGCTCTAGAGAAAGAGCTTCTAGAGAATCCGATCTTAGAAAAATCTAACGATGATGATCAGGGCACCAAAGAGGACACAAGCTCAGGTCCATCCGAGAATCAAGAGACTACCCTTCTTTCTGGTGACTCCACAGGAGAAACTGCTAACGGAGAAGGTTCTGAATCCTCTCCAATAGAATGGACTGATTATTTAGATTATTTCTCTTCAGATTCTAGAGGCGCTGCGGCATCTAAAGGAAGTGGAGATAGCGAAGAGCGTCCTTCTGTTGAGAATACTCCCTCTAAAGCAGAGAATCTTTCAGAGCATTTATTCTTTCAACTTCGAATGATGGAGTTGACTCAACACCAACTTCGAATTGCTCAACATGTAGTCTGTAACCTAAATAAAGATGGATATCTCTGCTGTACCTGCGCTGAACTCGCTCAAGAAGCAAATTGTACAGAAAAGGAGGCTGAGGAAGTAGTCAAGGTTATTCAACACCTTGATCCAATTGGTGCGGCTTCTAGAGACCTTAAAGAATGCCTCTTCATCCAACTTGAATGCATGGGTCTGGAAAACAGTCTTGCCGCTAGAATTGTCAGGGAACATTTAGATAAGCTTGCCAATCGTGGGTACAGTAAAATTGCAAAAGTCGAAAATGTAACTGTTGAGGAAGTATATAAGGCGGTTAAAGAGATTCAATCTCTTGAGCCACGTCCTGGACGACCATTCGGTGCGGATTCTCCAAGATACATAGTTCCTGATATTTATGTTTATCGTCAGGGCGAAGAGTATGTAATTACTCTTAACGAAGAAGGAATTCCTCGCCTAAGAATTAGTCCTTACTATATTTCGCTACTCAAAGAACAAGCCGCCGCTCAAGGACAGGAATCAAACACCTACCTAAATGAAAAGCTCAAAGCAGCGACATGGTTGATTAAATCAATCCATCAACGTCAGCGCACAATTTATAAAGTTACTGAAAGCATCGTAAAGCGCCAAAGAGAATTCTTTGATAATGGCATTGAACACCTAAAGCCGATGGTTCTTAAAGATATCGCAGACGATATCGGCGTTCATGAATCTACTGTTAGCCGTGTTACAAACAGTAAATACGTTCATACTCCACATGGAGTGTTTGAACTTAAATTCTTCTTTACCAGCGGCATACAAGGAAGTGGCGGCGGTGAAGTTTCTTCATCCAGTGTAAAGGAAAAGATCAAAACTATGATCGCAGCTGAAAGTCCAGAAAATCCAATTTCAGACCAAGAAATCGTAGAGAAACTTGGAGCAGACGGGATTAAGATAGCTCGGCGTACAGTTGCCAAATATCGTGAGTCCTTAAATATTCCTTCATCCTCTAAACGTAAGAAAGTTTTCTAGTGCTCGATTATACGCGCCTAGGCAATAAATAATTTTGCCCTCAGTGCGTCTAGTTTCGTATACTATATGTGTAGGTTGTCTATTCAAAATAAAGGAGGAGCAGATGACGGCAAATGATAGAGCAGTTCGAGTTAATATAACTTTCAGAAATACAGAGGGTACTGACCCTATTAAATCCTATGCTACAGAAAAGGTAACAAACTGCGTAGGGAAGTTTGTTCACCATGATACCGATGCTCACGTAGTT
>CAZYRE010000110.1:0-3080 GCA_964650155.1 uncultured Bdellovibrionales bacterium | reverse complement strand
TACCGGTTGATCTCATCGACTCCTACATCAAAGAAAAGCGCAAAGATCCAAGCGCTCTTATCGCCATCATGCCGGAGATTAAATCACGGGATGCATTAGATACACTTCTAAAATTTATCAAAGACAACGATCGAGAGCAGTTTCAGATTCTCTTTATCGATGCTTCTGATGATTCAATTGTACGAAGATACAGTGAGACTCGTCGGCCTCATCCAGATTTTGCTAGGGCCGAGGACAAGACTTTGATTGACGCTATTAAAAGGGAAAGACGTCACCTAGTTGGCCTAAAACAAATTGCAAACCTAACAATTGACACCACAAATCTTACCGTCCACGATCTAAAACGAGAAATCTCAAAATTCGTAGAATCTAATTACACCTCCGAGGCCCAGATCACGATTAATTTCATGTCATTTGGGTTTAAGCATGGAGCTCCACAAGACTGCGATCTATTAATAGATGTTCGTTTCTTACCAAATCCATTTTTTGAAGAGAATTTAAAATCAAAGACTGGATTAGATGAAGCAGTTTCAAACTGGGTATTAAATCAATCTGACACTCAAGAGTTTTTAAAACTATATACTCAACTACTTCAATTCCTAATTCCTAAGTATGCTCATGAAGGCAAGGCTTATTTAAACATTGGGGTTGGGTGCACGGGTGGAAAGCATAGATCCGTAGCCATCGTTGAAGAGCTCAGTAAAAAAATGAGTTTCCCTAAATTTAAAATTACTAAGTGCCACCGCGACCTTGAAGCCTAAATTAAGTAGATTGACGGATCTCATATCACTCGGTAATATCTAACAAATTTTTCAACGATGTCTGCACGATAATACAGTGATGCCATCGCGGCTAATCCAGCATCTAAGGTTCAAAGAGAGGCAAACATGACTATTAAATCCTACCTTTTCACTTCAGAATCAGTATCAGAAGGTCATCCAGACAAAATATGTGATCAGTTAAGTGATGCCATATTGGATGAGGCTCTCCGGCAGGATCCGATGTCCCGCGTTGCCATGGAGTCTTTAGTAAAAACTGGAGTGGCTGTTCTCGCAGGTGAAGTAACAACTAGCGCCAATATAGATTACGATAAAATTGCACGAAGAGTTATCCGTGAAATCGGATACACCGACCCTGCAATTGGATTCGATGCTGAGACCTGCCGAATCATTAAACATATCTCGGAACAATCTCAGGACATCAGCCAAGGTGTAGATGAGGGTAAAGGGGAATTCACTGAGCAAGGCGCTGGCGATCAAGGATTAATGTTTGGATTCGCCTGTACTGAAACTCCTGAGCTGATGCCTCTCCCGATTATGCTTTCGCATCAATTAGTAGAAAAGTTAGCTCAACAACGGAAATCAGGTGTAGTTGATTTCTTACGACCAGATGCTAAATCCCAGGTCTCAGTAAGATACACTGATGGCAAACCTGTATCTGTTGAGACTGTTGTAGTTTCACATCAACATACAGACGGAGTAGATAACAAAGTTCTTAGGGAATTTATCATTGAGGAATCAATTAAGAAGGTAATTCCAGCTCAATATCTAACCCCAAACACTCGGTATTTAATCAATCCTACAGGTAGATTCGTAGTCGGTGGACCGCACGGGGATACTGGATTAACCGGGCGAAAAATCATCATTGATACCTACGGTGGCTATAGCCGCCATGGTGGTGGCGCGTTCTCTGGAAAAGATCCTACGAAAGTAGATAGATCTGCCGCCTATGCTGCTCGTCATGTTGCTAAAAACATAGTAGCTGCAGGATTAGCCACAAAATGCGAAGTCCAGGTCGCCTACGCTATCGGTGTTGCTGAACCTGTTTCAATTTACATTGATACTTTCGGCACCGGCAAAGTCCCAGAGGAGAAGATGGTCCCTGTTGTGCGTGAGATCTTCGGACTCCGTCCAAAACAGATCATCGATAACTTGGCTCTAAGAAAACCAATTTATCTAAAAACCGCCGCTTACGGTCACTTCGGTCGCGCCCCCACCAAAGAGGGTCACTTCTCTTGGGAAAAGACCGACAAAGTAGATGAACTCAAAAAAGCATTAATCTAGGGACAGGCACGAATTATTTTTCGTGACTACTTCGACGTTGAAGTAAAAACCTTCAGCGACACTACTGAAGTAAAAGAGTTCAGTACCGGTACCTACTAGGTATAGGTCCTATAATGGCGCACTCTCTACGATTACTTCTTAATCAAACACACAATCTCAATATCTAACTGACTTTTCTCGATAGTACGGCCGGGTAACTATTCAAAGCAGAGGTTGTGTGAACACAAAGATCCAAAGTGCATTTCTAACCACTATTGCCACTGTACTCATATCAATAGCAACACCAAGTAAAGGAATCGCAGACTCTCTCTACGCCTTTCCTCAAAGCGTCACTGTAAGTGGTAGTGCCTCAGGTAGTTCAACGGAAGGCTCGGTTTCATATTCCTTCTCGATGACTGGTACAAACATGCAATCAGGATCGAATGCAAATGGTGCCACCATAAGTGGATTTGCCTCAGGTACTTATAGCGTAACAATAACTACAAACGATCATCTCGGAGACTGTACCGATACGGGTTCAATTGATAATGATTTTGTTGTTCAGTTTGGTGGAGTAGATCCATGGGTTGGTTATTTTAATGTTAGTCAATTAACTAGCTCCGATGAGTATCCATGCTTACTAGGACCACTAGATGTTTTATCTGCAATCCACGCCCTAGTTTTAGCTTGCGGTGGTAGTACTCCCGCAGGACGTTCAATTGACGAGGCTGACGATCCGCAACTATCTATTGATCAAGAAGAATCTGGAAGTTGTGGTTCTATAGAAGAACACGCCCTTATATATAATGAATTCCAAGATGATGACGAAGCTCCGATAGAAGACGGTGCTGAGATAGAGAGTGCTAGTGTTCAAAAGAATGTAAGTTACGATAGCTTAACTCAGCATAGACTACACACTTCTGTAACTACTAACAGTGGAGGCGATGTACAAATAACCGTGCGGAATAAAAACACGCTACTTGGCACTACTACGCAAACAGTAGATGATTCAGGAACATTTGATATCGAGGTCCAACT
>CAZYRE010000109.1:0-8205 GCA_964650155.1 uncultured Bdellovibrionales bacterium | reverse complement strand
TAAAAAATCGGGCCTTAAGTCCCAAATCACTCGCCCCAAGTGATTCAGTTCCTAAGGCCCGTACAAGCAGTTAGCGAGGTGGCAGCCATGACCCTTCACGGGGAGTCCTGGCTGCCAGTCTTTCGATCTCGTCTTGCGAGGAACGATTCGAAATCTGTTTTTGTGTAGATTATTACTGTCCACACCTACCGACGGTCGACCTACCAGAAAGGGTCTAACCATCGAAACAACAACAACCGGCCGGACTCTCGTCCGACCGGTTATCTTAAGCCCTATTATCTCAAGAGTGACAATGCGAGCTGTGGTTGCTGGTTAGCTTGTGCAAGAATCGATGCACCAGCCTGTTGCAAGATTGATAATCTTGTCAACTCAGCAGCCTCAGAAGCGACGTCTACGTCTCTGATTCGGCTTTCTGCAGCGAGGAAGTTCTCACGTGCAGTTTGTAGGTTATTGATAGCAACGTTCAAACGTGACTCAGTAGCACCGAGAGTACCTCGGTTGGTTGTGAGTGACGTAATCGCGTTCTTGACGGCGTCAAGAGCGTACTGAGAAGCTGACTGAGCCAGCGCATCAGTACCTGCGTTGATGGAGTAAAGTAGCGCACCAGATGCGTTACCCAATCCAAGACTCTGGAGAGTTCCTTGAACACCAGCGTAAGAAATCTGAGAGTTGGCATCAACTCCCTTAAATCCAACCTGTAATGTTAATGAAGCGCCACCAGATATGAGTTTAACTCCGTTGAATTCAGTAGTGTTCGCAATACGTTCAATTTCTGAGCTAAGAGCTGCGAACTCTGAAGCTAGAGCCGAACGCTGAGTAGTCGTGAACACGCCGTTAGCTGATTGTTCAGCTAGCTCAGCGAGACGACCAAGAACGTTACCAATTTCACCAAGAGCAGAGTCAGCGATCGCGATAACGGAAATACCGTCGTTCGCGTTACGTATAGCAACGCTAGCAATACGGGCGTCAGCACGGAGTTTATCCGCGATGGCGAGACCCGCTGCGTCGTCACTAGCACGGTTAATACGTTGACCCGAGCTAAGTTTCTCATACACCCGGTTCAAAGACTCAGTGGTTTTACCCAATTTGTTCTGAGCGTTGATCGAGGGGGTATTCGATCCAATCGTAATTGCCATGTTTGTTCCTCCTTGAATCCTAAATCAAATTCGAGTTCGATCCTTCGAACCCGAGCCACTATTGGCCTCGCGTAGAGTCCATCTCTTCACAAGTTCAATTTAGAGTATGACGAGCGAGAATCGCCCAGCACACACCTATCAGCTACAGGAGGTAACGGCTGCGCATATTTACAGCTTGAGCACAAAATTAATGGTTTTAAAATATAATGGAATTAATGAGTTAGGGTGATATTTAACGATTTTGTAAAAAATATTTTGTGGGTGGTGGTGGAAAATGGGTGCTAATTTTGAGGTAAAAATGGAACGATGGTGGCGGTGCAATAATACTGGACTGTGGTAATGCGCTATTATTGGTCTGTGGGAGTATGAAACGTTAGTGGTAGAAGCAAACGCTGGTTAATTTAAATAGAAACATCGCACTCCGTGCGATGTTGAAAAAGAAAGTCCCGATGGATTTTTCCGCGGTTTAGGGGCCCTGAGCGCGTACTGGTCCAACGGGACTTGTAGGTAGTTGCGAGGTAAGTAACCCGGTTTTCCCGAGACTTACACTTCTCTACTTTTCTAGAGAAACCCGGCTTACTACCTCGCGGGTACACTATCCTCCCTCTATCCCCAATCGGGACCTTTTGAGCCCTCCAACTATTGATAGTGGAGGATAGTGTTAAGCCGGTTTTTTTACGACAACAACGTAAGAGCAAGAGCAGGCTGTTGATTCGCCTGAGCCAACATCGCAGCACCAGCTTGCTGAAGGATACCCACGCGGGTTAATTCAGCAGCTTCGGAAGCGACATCGACGTCTCTGATTCGGCTTTCTGCAGCCGCAAAGTTTTCTCTAGCAACCTGAAGGTTGTTAATAGAAACCTGCAACCGTGATTCAACCGCACCGAGAGAACCTCTGTTTGTTGTTAACGAACTAATCGCAGCTCTAACAGCATCTAACGCTAATTGCGAAGCTGACTGTCCAAGTGCATTAGTAGCGTCGTTAATTGAAAATGCAAACGATGAGGATCCGATATTGGCAAGACCTAAAGAGGCAAGAGTACCTTGCACGCCTTTAAATGTTACCTGAGATGTCGACTGGGAGTTGAATCCTACCTGGAAGGCAATACTTGATTGCCCAGAGAGGAGTCTTACTCCGTTGAACTCGGTTGTATTTGCAATACGCTCGATTTCTGACCCTAGAGCTTCGAATTCGCTCTGTAGAGCAGAACGTTGGCTAACCGAGAACACGCCGTTAGCAGATTGCTCTGCAAGTTCGGCAAGTCGGGCCAAAACGTTTCCAATTTCGCCAAGCGCTGAGTCTACAATAGCTACTACAGAGATACCGTCATTGGCATTTCTGATAGCTACTGTCGCGATTCTTTGATCGGCGCGCAAGACTTCGGCGATGGCTAAGCCAGCCGCGTCATCTCGTGCTCGGTTAATACGTTGGCCAGATGCCAATCTTTCGTATGATTGATTTAATCGTGAAGTGGTTCTGTCCAAATAGCGCTGCGCATTAACAGACGCAATATTGGACCCAATAGTAATGGGCATAATCGTTCCTCCGTGAAGCTTCGAACCTCGCTCGTCAACACATCCTTGGTTGACACCTCGCAAGCGATATGGCTAAGCCACATCGAGCAAAATTCGTTGCAAGAACTACAATTAAGTTTTTAGTTTTTTGATCTGTGTTTAGAAATTAGTAAGAAACTGCTTTACCTCGCTCGCAACACAAGACCGCTCGTACAACTACCGCAACAACATTCCTCGCATTTGTGGGTACGGCATTGGTGTGTTTTTTCTTGAGTACAATTTTAAAGAATTATTTATAAATGACATTATCTATAGCAATATCAATATGTTATCAGATGAAGAAATTTTATATTACTAACGTCGAAATCATATTGTGATACGCTGCCGTGGTATACTCTAATTGCTATGACGCAGTTTTTTGAAGATTGAGGATTATATATTTTATGAAGAGATTAATTACTGCCTTTTCGTCAGGTTTACTTCTTGTCGCAGCATCAGGCTGTGCTGGAACTAACATGAATTCTACAGAGAAGAGTGCTCTAGGTGCAGGCGCACTTGGGGCAGGACTCGGAGCGATTGTTGGCCATGAGACTGGTAACACTGGAGCTGGTATCGCTATCGGTACTGCTGCTGGATTACTTGGTGGCGGTTTAATGGGTAGCCAGATTGATCAACAGAATCAAGCTACCATGAGCCAAGAAGAGAGACTTCGTCGTCAAGAAGATGAGATTGCTAGACAGCGTCGTGAGCTTGAAGAACTACGTCGTCAACAAGGGTCAGATTCTTACAACCGGAATAGTGGCGGATACGATAGGTACGATGATCGGGCGAAGGCTGATGATCGTGGGGCCAGAGATCCGTACTACTAGATTTTAATTAGGGACAGGCCCCGTTTTCTATATAGAAAACGGGGCCTGTCCCTAATTATTTTATCTTTTTAGCAAAACTGCTGCAGCCATACCGCCGGCAGCGCAGACGCTAATAACCCCAGTTTTCTTGCCCAATCGCTTCATAGAATGAGCGAGGGAGGTAATTAATCTGCCGCCTGTTGCCGCAAATGGATGACCAATCGCGATAGAGCTTCCGTTAATATTTATCTTCTCAGTTGGAATTTTTCCAACTGGAGTAATATCTGAGACACCACTAGGAGCCCATCCTTCTTCCCAGGCTTTGAGATTAGCTAAAACTTGGGCAGCAAACGCCTCGTGAATTTCAAAAAGATCGACATCTTTTGCTGAGAGGTTATGCTTCTTAAGGAGTCGAGGAAGTGCTAGAGCAGGAGCCATCAACAAGCCATCATTCGGATGAAGTGCAGAGAATTCTACTCCCTCGATAAAGGCTAAGATCTCCCTACCCTGCTTCGTTGCTTCCTCTTCGCTCATCACACAAACAGCAGAGGCTCCATCAGTAAGCGCACTTGAATTTCCAGCAGTTAATGTGCCGTTTGGCCCCTTATCAAAAACTGGTTTTAGGGAAGCGAGTTTCTCTAAGGTGGTAGCACCTCTAACTAAATTATCTGTAGTTATGCCGTTACAGATCTGAATCTCAGCGCCCAAGATGCCCTCTTTCTGGGCTTTGGCAGCTTTCTGATGAGTTTCAAAAGCCCATTTATCTTGGGCTTGTCGTGGGATTTTCATCGCTTTTGCGGTTATCTCCATATGCTCACCCATGGTGAGACCAGTGGAAGGTTCCTTCGGGCTTGGAGCACGAGGCAAGAACTGACCAGGACGAATACTAGCAAAAAGCGCTAATTTTTGGCCAAATGTTCTAGCCCTAGATAATCTAATAAAAGTTTTCTCAAGCTTCGGATGAACGCCTAAGGCAGGTAGTGACATGCTCTCCACTCCGCCACCAATTCCTACCTTAATTCGCCCACATTTTATGCCATCAGCTAAGAAATTCAGTGCCACCAATCCAGAGATACAGTTATTGGAGATAAAATGAGCTGGTATGTTTTTGGGAAGGTCTGTCCTTAACACTATCTCTCTGGCAAGATTTGGAAACCTGCCATCAAGTAATACTGAACCAAAGATAAGTTCATTGATTGTACCAGGATCAAGATTGAGCCGATTAACAAGAGAAACCACTGTATGCTTAGCAAGATCTAACGCGGAAGCTTCTGCAAAATCGCTGCCTGCTTTGACGAAAGGCGTACGTACGCCACCAACTATCGCGACCCGATTCATATATATGACCCTCCTTGGCCAAGGGTATTAAAGCACCCCTTTCCACCCACTGATAGGATATTATCGGCAGAATATAGTGACAGGCACATAAAAATTTGGGTCAGACCCCTTTTCTTATCTAAAAGAAAATTTAGTTTTATAAAGGGAAAAGGGGCCTGACCCTATATTATGCAGCGAACATTTTGAGCTGCTTTTCTTCAAGGTGAACTGGAGCGGCCAGTTTAAGCTTATCTGGTGCTAGTATTTCTAAAGAGTTGATGAGAGGTGCGGCACTATCACGCCGTAACCAGTGAAATTTCCTATCTTGCGCTAGTGTCTTACACATCGTTCTAGCGCGCATCTGTGCATCGTTTGACTCGCCAACGTCAAGCATCGCACGAACATACACCTTATCCGCTGCACCGATCAGTAACTCAGCAAATGGAGCCGCGTCCTTCCTCCAATCGCCATAAGGCAGCACGGGCGCCACTTGGAGTGTTACTTCAACTCCAAAACTGCGAAGGGCCCGGGCTGCCTTAAGGCGCTCTTCGGCCCGTGGCAGTCCAGGAGTATATCGGCGTATTGCATCTTCATCTGGAGTTTCAATTCCAATTGTTACCGCTGCTCTACGACCTAGTTTTGTTAAAACTGGCATTGCCAACACGATCAATGGTGAGCGTGTTTGAACAGTTAAAAGCCCAGGTGTGTACTTTTCAAATAGACTCAGAAACTTCATTGATCCATCAAATTTAGAATCGAAGGGATAAAATGGATCTGTAGTTGAGCCCAATACAATGTGGGTCTGTCTTAAGATCCCTTTCTCAGAAAGTTCTTTAAGCTCAACTTCAAGTGCAGGTAGAGTGTTTTTGGAGTCTAGGGTAAATCGTTTACGAAATCTTAGTAGGTCCTCTTCATCCGTTAGGGCTAAGGCAAGGTCATCACGCCATGTTTCAGGCTCTCTCACCTTTGTTCTACCGAAAGCAACACCCCCGGCGAAGGAATCAACAGTGTAAACAATCTGAGCTGGCCTCGTGACCTTCCTTCTATCTTGTTCCGCTGTTTTACCCTTCATAACCATCTCTCCCCTATTGGCATTTAGCCCCGGTTCATAAAACTCCATCTCCGGTTTAACTTGCTTAAAGTTAAGACGCAGTAAGCGCGATTTCGATTCAAACTACTTAAAGTAGTTATTTACTCAAATTTATCTGGGCTTAGGACGAAGTATAAGATATCAGTGGGCGTTGACTTTATACCCTCAATAAACATAGATCTTGAGGGGTTAGAACCATTTGGGGAGTTTTGATTATGGCTGGCAATTTAAAAGACATTGGTGATGCTACCTTTGAAGCAGAGGTTTTAAAGAGTCCTTTACCTGTATTAGTTGATTTCTGGGCTCCCTGGTGTGGACCATGCAAAAGCATTGCTCCTGTCTTAGATGAACTTGCTACAGAATTTGCCGGCAAGATTAAGATTATGAAGATTAACGTAGATGATAACCCTCAGACACCTACCAAATACGGCGTACGAGGTATTCCTAACCTGATCCTCTTTAAAGCTGGTCAGGTGGTAGAACAGATAGTCGGGGCTGTGCCAAAAGAGCAGCTTTCAGGTGCTATCGCTAAAGTATTGTAGTTTTTACAGTTCTAACTATCTCTCTCTGATTTTCACGTAATTTGGCCACAGGCTGTGGGTACTTTTGTATTCTCAGCCGAACTCCATATGGACCTATTGATTAATGGTGGAGGTTACCAATATGAGAGTTAGTGACGCATCAAACGTAAAACGTGATGCAGATAGAAGAATTGAGAGAAAACAAGCTGACGCAGACAGAAATGCGAAGCGCATACAAAATGAGAATCGCAACGAACAAGAAAGAATTCAGGAACAAAAAGAGTCTCGCGCAAGAGTAGAAGAGGACGTCAAAGACCGCCGAGTTGACGTAGAAGCTTAATTATTACGTCAACAATTCCTTACCCCAAGCTTGCCCTTGGGGTAAGGAATCAAGAACCACTTCTAAAGATGCTGAATAAACATTTCATCATCTGACACCATCTCATAACGCTGGGGCACTTTTGCAGCAGGAATACTGGTCTGACGACCATTCCTCTTAGCGCTAATTAGACGGTGAATGTTTGAAATGCGATCCGTCACATGAAAAATTGACCAATCACCTATATTGGTTTCTATATTAGAGACTCCATCTGATAGAGAACTTAGCACAGCTTCTCCCTGCCCTTCGAACCAATCATTATGAGTCGGAATTCTTATAGCTGATGAAATATCATCCATGGCCTGTTTTAGGCCGTCATCATACATGGCCATCTCTTCGTAAACCCAATTAGTTACGGCCACTGAAAGAGCTAATCCTAATAGAAACCGTATCATACTACCCCCGCTTTTCGTTCCTATCAGAAAATATCGGATATCCTCCTCCTTACCTTAATCAGTAAATATCTTAGACAGCCTACTCTATTCAGTAATAGGCAAATTTGGCCGATAGACTATTACAAGGGACTTTCCAACATGGTCCTCTAAGGTTTGAAGCGACATGCGAAGCGCTAAGGATACAACCGCTCTGATTATAGAACCCATCGAGGCTCGACGGGATAAGTTTAAGTATGCCATCGGTGTATCAGAAAAATTTCATCGCGCCGTGGCCACTTCAAGCATTGAAGAGGCAAAAAAAATTCTAAAGGCTGGAGAAAACTTTTCTCATGTTTTTCTCTCAAGCGAATTAGCTGATGCGCACATGACGGAATTCGTTACGACTTCCAAAGCTAATCCAAATGCACCAAAATTTATCCTGGCAGTGATGTCTGATAAAGAAACCCGTCGCAAAATTATTGAAAAGGCAACTGTCATCGGTGTTGATGCGATTTTATTTGGTTCACACACTTCAGAAACTATTTCTGAAGCTCTTGCCTCAATAGATCAAACAGACAAACCTTTAGGGCCACTATCTCCAATATCTCTGCTTATTAAGGAAATTATCGGAGACATAGATTCTCTTAGTCAAACAAAAAGCCGAGTGGATGAGGGCTTTAAAACTTTCCGTGAAAGATTAAGTATCCTCAGAAAATTTTCTCAGGAAGAGTTGGACTCGTATCTTGCAATCGCTCTAGAGATGTTTATCCATAACACTCAACCTCCTCAACGTTCCAAACTCCAGTATTCTGGGGCTAGTCGCAGAGTTCGTCAGATAATTGACCAATACAACAATAGAGGCTAAACCCGTAATTCGGAGGGTTTAGCAATGTCTAGTATTACTAAATGGTGGCGTCTTGTTTGTAAGGCCCCTGAAGTTGAAGAGGCTACGGGCTTAGCCATGGCAAGTGGCGCTCTAGGGACTGAGATCACTAGCTCTGATACATTCATGGCTTATATAGATA
>CAZYRE010000108.1:0-8472 GCA_964650155.1 uncultured Bdellovibrionales bacterium | reverse complement strand
CCCAAATCTCTCTCCGCCCTGTGATTTCAATTCAAGGAAAATACTTAAGGGAATTATAGATGGCAGATCTGCTAAATGAATCTATCTAAAAGCACCGATATTAGATAGACGACACTCCCTACCCCATTCCGCACAAAGAACGCTTCATTAACTCTAGAAAGATTACCTGCGGAAACTATTAAGTGCTGACTGATAATTATCCCTGCAAATACTGTAACGCCTACAAAATATAAAACTCCAAGTTGGGCCATCATACCGAACTGAAGAAGGCAGAGTATCGCTAGAAAGTGCAGAAATTTTGATACTTTCAAAGCTTTATCAATTCCAAATTTAACAGGGATAGAGAAAAGCTTATGAGCCCTATCAAAATCAACATCCTGGCAGGAATAAATAATATCAAATCCAGCGACCCAAAAGAGAACTGCAGTCATTAACCAAATTGGTAAAACTGCAAACTCTGCTGTTAGTGCATACCAAACTCCTCCTGGAGCTAGTGCAAGTGATAGCCCCAATACTAAGTGAGAATACGGGGTAAATCTTTTTGTCCAAGAATAAAATGAAAGAATAGCTATTACTAATGGAGCCAGAATTAATGTGTGAGTACCAAGAAGATAAGAGAGGAAGAGAAACGTTCCATAAGATAACAAGAGAAGCATCCAAACACTACCAACCGAGATCCTCCCCTGTGGAAGTTCCCGCCCTGATGTTCTTGGGTTAAGGGCATCGATATGGCGATCAAGTAACCTATTAAACCCCATAGCTCCGGTCCTAGCGGAAACTAAACAGAGTAAGATCAATGTTACTTGAGCAAATGAAACTGAGACTTTGGCGCTGACAACAACCAACATGGCCAGTGCAAACGGTAAGGCAAAAATCGTATGAGAAAACTTAACTAAGCTACCCCACTTGGAAAATTGCTCGGTGATTTTAATTGTATAAGCCCCGTATGAAGCCACTATAAATCTCCCTTTTGGTCCTTCAAACGCCGTGATACTATCCGAGCATTATGAATCTAGACAAGCCAATTGGTGACTCCTCTTACGGTCCTATGTTCCTACGTTTAGCGTTGGGGGCATTTTTTGTATTTTCAGGATTAGCAAAGGTAGACGAGCCTAGTGTACTCATCAGCCAAGTAAAAGGGGCTGAGGTCTTTGCTGATAAGTGGGCAACGGTGTACGCCATTCTCCTGCCATACCTTGAAATCGCGGGTGGTGGACTTCTGATCGCTGGATTCTGGACAACCCTTGGCGCTCTCCTTGTCACAATTTGCGTTGGGTCCGTTATGTATATTTTTGGACCAGAACTGGGAGACACGGTTGCAACTGTCGGCGTATTTAAGCCTCGCGGCTACGCTACAAAAGAAGTTATCCTCTTAGCTGCTTCCATAGCCATGTTATTTACAGGGCCTGGCGCACTAAGCGTAGATAGCATGAAGAAACCTGGCTAAAACTACCACGAATTATCTCTTGATTTGATGAAACCTCTCCCTCACTTCCTCCGGGAAAACGAGGTACCGTTTCTCTTTAGTTGTTGTACTAGCTAAGCTACTAAGTACGTGAGAAAGCTCTGTGGCGGGTTGAAGATTGCCACCATCATGACGAACGGCCAAAAATGTGGCGAAGTCCCCTCTGGAAACATTACGAGTAGCTACCTCGAATAGATAATACTCAGGATCGAAACCACATGTCGTCACAACCTCCTTGGCTACTTCTCTTTGACGAACCGCTCTTTGAGGATCCTCAGAAACACGTGCCATCTTAAACAACCTACGATTTAAAATCCTATCGGCAAGGTCAGAAAGGATCGGGTCCTTGGCATTTGTCCATGAATCTAAATGGTATTCAAACCGATACTCACGCATAGCAAATACAGTTTCGAGATCAATATCGGCGGGTGATTTGGCCTTTAGAATCCGTTCCATATGCGGATCGCAAAATGGTAGCTCTTGAGGCCCAATTTCACGAGCTCTCTTAATTAAATTCTTATAAAGCTGATCTGCGCCAAGCCCAACACGATGAAAATAGATTTGCTCATAGAGATATCTTCTCGCGATAAAAAAGCTCTCTAGATCACTAAGCCCACGCTCAGTAATTGCTAATCTTCCTTCATCGGTTATAACCAAAGAATTAATCAGTTGG
Source organism: uncultured Bdellovibrionales bacterium (assembly GCA_964650155.1). Taxonomy (GTDB): domain Bacteria; phylum Bdellovibrionota_C; class UBA2361; order UBA2361; family J135; genus JAWXBT01. Next base: position 6,334 of record CAZYRE010000108.1, on the reverse strand, counting down.
TGGGGATTATAGTTTCCATATTTGACACCACACAAAAGACTATCCATAAAAGTCCAATGCCCACGATCTACATTCCAGCCTCCTCCTGAGATTAGCTGTGAAGTCCACGCAGGTGGTGCATCTACACCTGTATCTTCTCTTAAAATTGCGGCTACCTGATTAGGCACATCGGCACCGTAACGTAGAAGTATCTCTTTTATCTCTGGGTCGCTCATTACTAGCTTAGCAGCGAATTCTTCATGTGGATCAGGTTGCCCCGGAAAATAAATACTTGAAGCTAAATGTGAACCCGGTGCCATATGGGTGATATCGTGACACTGAGCTGCAGCAACTACAGCTACCTTGAATTTATTAATTTGATCTCGAATAGCATCAGATGATCTTTCAGCGATAGAGTTCATTGCATCGATCGCCAATTGAGGAGCACCAAGAAGGTGCCCAAAGCGCGGATGATCAGCGTAAGGAAAAGTAAAATGAGTAGTTGATAATTGTCGAACATGGCGGGTACGCTGGAACCATTTTGTATCTATCAGTTCAGTGACAACCTTACCGGCAGGATCTGCTATATCAAATTGAATTGGCTGAAACATCGGATCAGATATTTCGAAATGTCGCCGTGATGGCTTATCCGGAAAGAGATCAGCTAAATCTGAAAAGTTTGGTTCGTGGTGATTATCGGGGACCATACTACATTCTCCGAGGAGGCGGAGTTATAGCTCAGCTTGCTACTTTTAGGCAATTGTATTGCTAGTGAAAAACTGGCTTAGGTGGTGAAGCTACTATTACTGGCTCGATATCCATACCGATTGCACGGAGGGACTCAAGAAATTCTGCCGTCCCAGCGGGATTTTTACTATCCACCCCAGAGAGGTCAACAGAGACTGCATCCTGACCAGAGGATAATTTAAGCGCCGTATGAATAGAATCAACCACTGGCATCACATCACTGATGTGAGCAAAGTTATCCATAAATAACCTTGCTATCATGTGCGCGCGTGATTCACTCTCTACATCCAAGCGAAGCTTGGAATTCTCAGAGCCTCTAAGTATCAAAGCTCTAAATCCAGGGGTCTCGTCTTGTAAATTTCTTAACTTCTGAAGGTGAAGGAGTCGTTCATCCCATGTATCATTATTAGAAAGTCGCATAGTGGCATCAGATTGCCCACCGAATCGATGAAACCATTTAATTACACTTAACCATTCAGAAGCATCATAAAGACCTATCCCTTCCTCTCTCATTCGGCGATCGATTAAGAAATCTCCGCCACGCGAAGGTAGAAAATTAAGGCCTGCGGAAATCAACCGAGAAGTAATCTCTCTGACAGGTCGACCGGTTGCAGAACTAAGCCAGATAAGCTCTGGTACGGAAATTATATCTAGTGAGGCATTTGATATTGATCTTATATTATTAATGAGGGTCTCAAGCTCAACTAACTCGTTCCAATTTTGAGGAGGTGGGGACTCAACGCGTATAAGTCGCGGTGAGAATCCACTCTGAGTAGCTTCCTTAATTTTTTTTCTTATAATTGATTCATTTCTAGCTTCACTCTCAGTTAGTTTTAATACAAACTCCACACTCCGCACTTCGGCTGATTTAAATCTAACCATGTCAGCTGCTAGTGCTAAATCTTCAAGCTTAGCCTCACCAACTAATCTTTCTGCTTCAGCTATACTTAACCGCTTACCTGCTAATGAATCTTCAAGAATCCTAGAGAGAGTTCGTGGTGGAGCAATTGGCGCGGCTGCTCCTTCAATCACTTTATATCTAGCAGTTCTATACGGTTCTGACGGCAATAAATTTCTCTCATAAGCCCGGCGAAAAAATTCCTCCATGCCGCTCTTACAATCATTATCCAAGTGATAAACAACAGTTTGAGTTAAATGTTTAGAGGCTTCAATTTTAGAAATCTCAACTTCCTTATAATGTTCAACAGCCATTGATTCACGGGCCTTAATGGCTTTATGGAAAACTGTATTCAATCGATGATCGAGTCCACGAGTAAGAATCTCAGGACGAGCTGCCCATACTGAAAATACGAATGGTTTCTTAGTTAATCGGAACCATTCCTCAGCTAAATCAAATTCTAAAGAGAACTTGCCTCTAGCGTTTAAGGCCAAATCACCGGTAACCAACGCGCCAACATTTGAATTAACTTGTTCGAGCAAGCTCTCATGACGAACACGAACTAATTGAGGTTGCTGAACCATTCTCTCCATCAAAAGGAGGCGTAGCAAACAAACAGAGGAGTAAGAATTCACATCAAGACAGATACTCTTTAATTCATCCAAGGGCCTCTGCCCAAAAAGAAAGATTGAATCAATACGACTCCGTCCAGCTAAACCAAAATCAAGCCCAACGTATCCACCATGAATTGCAAACTCAGTCACAGGAACCAATGCTAGATCAACCTCTCCCTCACTAAGTAAGCGAGCATTCTCAGATGGAGAGGCTTCTCTATAATCAATAAAACTCTGCTCAGCGAGGAGTCGATAAGGAAGACTTGTGAAAGAGCGGATGTTCGAGACTCGTATTTTTCTCGGCATCTTAATGCTCCTTTGTCCTGGTAGCTTCTCTCTTGATTCAGGGCTTATTGGATATTCTTAGAGAGATTAGCTGCCTGGTATTTCTTAACAAAAATATACTCGCCAACCTTACCTTCTGGTGAATCGCTAACCAAGCACTCAACGCCAGCATAGTTAGCTAAATTAGCTGCATCTGCAGATAAATTTGGTAAAGCTAGCCTAATTGATAAGGCATCACCTGAAAGCAGGCGACCGATCGCGGCACAGCGAAGAAGCTGAAAATCACGCGCTCCTTGCAATGTGTAAGTTCTAGAAGCTTTCGTCATGACTGGCATCCAAGAAAGAATCCCCTCACCCTCTTCTAGGACATCTAGTAATTTCTCAAACTCCCTAAGAACGCACTCAAAAGTTGCATCAGCATCAAAATTGCTAACTAGATCTAAATTAAAGCCAAAACTTCTAAGCTCGTTAACAAGGGTTGAATCAAATGGAACTTCAATCCGGCGTATTCCTTTAATCCATAACTCCTCACAACTAGTCTCAGAGAACCTAACTTGACCACTTACGGAGATCTCTTCTGGAAAATCGCAAGATTTATCACGAAGCAAGAGAGTGCACTGCTTAGGAGTAACGGAATTGATACTTACTAACTTCATGAGCACTGGAAATCCAGCATTCTGAAGCAAACGAGAGATATCGGCTCTATTGAGCTTTTCACCTGAGGTTATCTTTTCAGCAATCCGTAAAAAACCACTCCTTCCAAGTGCTCGGACAGAAAACGGATCAAGCTGCCTGATAGCTGCTGAGGTCACATCTTCTACGGGGACCTTCATGCCATTTTTGATTCCGTACCGAGCTAAACTCATACTTATTTTGCTCCGCCCTTGATTGGAATAAGTGTAATAGCTTCACTATTAATAACTTCTTGACCACCCCAGCGCTTTACAAGCTGATTATCAACTCCCATACAGTCAAGGATCTTCATTACCATCATATCTACTAAGTCCTGGAGTGACTTAGGTTGATGATAAAATCCTGGCATAGCTGGAACGACCTTTACGCCCATACGAGTAAGTTTAAGCATATTCTCTAAATGTATCTCACTCAGAGGGGTTTCTCTTGGAACGATAACAAGCTTACGTCCCTCTTTAATGCAAACATCAGCAGCACGATGGATAAGATTATTGCCACACCCATGAGCAATCATTCCTAAGCTAGCCATACTGCATGGAACTATCACCATGCCATCACACGGAGCGGAACCTGAAGCGAACCATGCCCCGATATCTTTCGGGCTGTAAAATTTAAGCCCTGCTATTTCTCGACCAAAAAGTTTTTTGCTTGAAAGTCCGTTATGAGAGATTTTAATGTTCTGTTCCTCGGCCATCACTCGCAGAGCTGCGTCAGAAAACACAATGTGAACCTCGTACCCACTCTCTGCCAGAAACTCTATCAACTTCAGTGTGTACGGCATTCCGCTGCTGCCGGAAACACCAACGATCCACTTACCTTGATACGATTTATTTTCAACCACCTCTTTCATCCTATTTCATCCTCCACCCCTTCTTTGACCTGGGTGTGAGAGTATTATTCAAAATTTGTTAGACCATAAAATATGCCCGCAGACGCTCGGCACTAAGCTTGTTACTGCCAGGTCTAAATCAACTAAATTTCAAAAAGCGAATATCTTGGGAAACAAAACGACAGGAAAACTGATCACCACAGAACAAGCGACCGGGGACCATTTTTATCATGAGTAGGGCTCAGACGCAACGAAAGTTCCCTTATCTCAGAGAGAAGTCTGATTGACTTATCAGAGAATCCCGGTCATTTAGGAGCACTATGACTCAACCTACAAACCGATCTGTGGCCCTAGCCATAGCAGTATCTGCTCTCGGATACTTCGTAGACGTTTACGATCTCTTACTATTTGGAGTAGTTAGGGTGGCAAGTCTTAAGGACTTAAATGTACCTGAGACTGAAATCCTCTCAACAGGAGTATTCCTTATTAACTCTCAGATGGCTGGACTCCTATTGGGGGGAATTCTTTGGGGAATTCTGGGCGATAAGAAAGGACGATTATCTGTTCTATTTGGATCAATCATTCTCTACTCAATTGGAAACATCCTAAACGGATTTGTTACTTCAGTAAATCAATACGCCATCCTCAGATTTATTACTGGCATAGGTCTTGCTGGAGAGCTCGGTGCTGGTATCACCCTTGTAAGTGAGCTTGTCTCTTCAAAGTCACGAGGGTACGCCACCACCATCATTGCTACGATCGGAGTTTCTGGTGCTATCGCTGCTGCACTTGTAGGTGACCTATTTTACTGGCGAACCTCTTATTTTATTGGTGGAGGACTTGGACTTGCACTACTGCTACTTCGGGTGGCCGTTGTAGAGTCTGGTCTCTTTAATGCACTAAAAAATGCAGACGTTCCAAAGGGAGATTTGAGGATGCTTTTCTCCTCTTCTGATAGAATACGTCGTTATTTAAGTTGTATCGCTATTGGAGTACCAATTTGGTATTGCATTGGAATTATTGTCACCTTTTCGCCAGAGATCGGTACTGCTTTGGCCATGCCTCAGCTCCCAACCGCTGGCAAAGCTATCTTCTATGCTTATATAGGTCTGGCCTTAGGTGACCTTACGAGTGGGCTTTTGAGTCAGACATTAAAAAGTCGTAAGAAAGCTATCGGATTTTTTGTCTTCGTATCTGCTGCTACAGCTGTCCTCATACTTACTAGCGTAAGCCCTTCTCTCCAAACATTTTATACCTGGATAGGCGTGCTGGGATTTGGAGTTGGGTATTGGGCCGTTTTTGTAACAACCGCGGCTGAGCAATTCGGTACAAACATTCGGGCCACAGTGGCAACCACTGTACCAAATTTTGTACGTGGTAGCGTAATTCCAGCAACTTTTCTGTTTGATCTGTGGAAAACAGATCTCGGGGTTCTAAATAGCGCTCTTTCTGTTGGAGCCATATGTTTCAGCTTGGCCATACTAGCGCTGTTTACTCTGCGGGAATCCTACGGAACTGAATTAAATTTTCTAGAGAAGAGATAAGTTCTCTAAGAAATTATCCCTACACTCGAGACTGCTATTCGGCATCTGTCTTTATCTGAATCTATTTCCTTTTTCTGATTCACATCACGGTCGAACTGAGCCAGATACTTCTGTACCTTTTCATGAAACTTAGCCCCCTCACCTAAAATCCAAAGCTTAATATCTCTGGCATTTTTTGTTGGTATATTATCATACTCAGTTCGGATATGTAGATTTGGAATTGGATCGCCAGCAGTTACGTTTTCTTCTACCGCAGCAAATAAATCTGAACAATCACTACTTAAAATTTCAATCGCTCCTACTAAATTTCTTCCTGGGGTATACATGTCACTAGCTAGGGCAATTCCACCCTCGACTCGTTTAATAGCGCCTACTCTTTCAAATTCAAAAAGCACCGTATACGGATTTAAATCAGTGCTGACAGACCTCACTAAATCAACAAACTCACTCTCGCCACCTTCAACGGAAAGAACTCTGGGACGACCTAACTTATCCTGAAACTTTTTGGCCTCTCGCCACTGACCTATAATTTTGCCAAGCAAACTTACTGAAGACCCATCAGTAATTTCACCTTTTAAAATTTTTGTTACATCGCGGCGATGCACTCCTGTCATTACAGTTATCTTACTAATACTCTGTTCATGCTGAGACGTATTTAGTTCCTCTAATGCTATGTCTACGAATGCGCCTTTGAGTACTTCAATTAAATCCTGGAGCTTTACCGAATTACGCACGCATAGTCTGA
>CAZYRE010000107.1:0-8605 GCA_964650155.1 uncultured Bdellovibrionales bacterium | reverse complement strand
GAAAAACATCTAGTACTGAGTTAGTACCGGGCACAGTTTCCGATCCAGATAAAGATGGGTACGCTGATTGGCTAGAGAAAGAGTTCGGCTCTAATCCAAGTGATCCTAATTCCTATCCACGTGCGGTTGTAAAAACTTCCCTCGCTCAAAGACTTAGAGGCTTAGATGATGACGGAGATGGAATCTCTAACGATGTTGAGAAATCTATAGGTCTTAATCCCAATTCAGCTGACACTGACGGCGATGGGATAAGAGACGGGGCAGAGAAGCTCTCTGGTGGGGATCCTTTAGTAAGTTCAGATCCTATTGGAGATCCTGATGGCGATGGCCTAAGCACAACTTATGAAAATGCTGAGGGCACTAATCCGAATAGTGATGATACTGATGATGACGGACTAAGAGATGACTTAGAAATAGCTCTAGGCACAAACCCTTTTGGCGCAGATACAGACCAGGATGGAATCCTGGATGGTAAAGAAGTTGAACTAGGTGCAGACCCGATCAAGAAAGAGCGGTAGTTTGCACAATCTATTTCCTCATGAGTAACGAGAACAAAAGTAATCAGCCCCTATCTGACTTCGTACATGTTGTTCTAGTTGAGCCACAGGAGAGCCTAAACATAGGGGCGGTTGCTCGGGCTATGACGAATTTGGGATTTTGTCATCTTCACGTCGTAACACCTCGAGCCTGGGATCGTGGTCGAGCCGAAGCCTCCGCCTGCGGAGCAGAATCATTTCTTGATGGAATTGTATTTCACAATTCTATTGAGGATGCAGTTGCTCAGATGCAAGATGTCATCGCCTTTTCATCAAGATCTCGCAAAACAAGACAAGAACCAATCCTGCTACCAACTTGGGCGACTCAATATATATCTAATACTCCGATTAAAGTGGCCCTAGTTTTTGGGCCAGAAGATACTGGCCTAACAAACGAGCACCTTCAATATTGTGGTACTATTGTTAGAATTCCAACTTCGATAGAAAACACATCCTACAATTTAAGTCAGGCAGTCCTTCTAGCCTTGTATGAATTATCTCGTGGTAACAGTAAGGTAACAGAGCAGCCGCGAGATATTCCTGCTTGGGCCGAACAACTTCAACTTGCTAAAGTTGTAGATGAAATAATGTGGGAAACTGATTTTTACAAAGAGAAAACTCCTCTTACGGTTCCTGCTTTAGTAAGGCAATTACTTTTCAGACTACAGCCAGACACTAGAGAAATGTCCGTTCTGCTTGGTATGTTCAGTAGCATTAAATTGAAACTGCAGAGACTTAAGTAGGATTTGGGGAAACCTGATCTCGATGCTGCATGAGTGGTTCAATTATTTTCTTCATATCTGGGCGTAAGGTCCTTGTAGCTACTAAGAATTCTCTTGCATTCTTAATATCTCCAGCTTGATACAACATTTGAGCGATACGATATATTGGTTGCCAGTTTTTATAATTTGTTAAGTGTGCCGCTTGCGATTGAAGTTGTAGCGCCCCTTCGATATCACCTAACCCCTCTCTACGGCACCCTAACCAGAATTTGAGATACCATTCTTGACTGAAAACCTTATCCCTTTTTTCCCAACTAGTTATAAATCTTTGTGGAATGGTCTCCATAAGAAGGCGATGTGCCTGCATGATCTCCTCAACAGGATATAGGTGAGGATGCGAAGTGATCATTAAGCTCATTACATCTTCGTGACTATTAGTAATCACGGAGGAAAGGCCGTGGCCAGTAACACGGTACAAGAATAATGGTTCGTTAATACGATAAACTTCCATTCCGTGCTCGGAGCAGGATAACCAAAATTCCCAATCTTCAGAGAATGTAAATGCGCGCTTAAATCCTCCGACCAACTTCCAGAGCCTTTTCTCACACAAGGAGCCAATCGGAATAACGTTATCATACCGAATGACATAGTCATTATATGCAGCCGGCTCCCAAATATCCGTTTCTGTTCCAAACTTTTGAAGGTTACACATAACCACGTTAGCTTTATGGTCATGCATAGCTTGCACAGATCGACTTAAGAATGTCGGTAAAAGAATATCATCTCCATCGAGAGCGACGAACAATTCGCCTTGGGCTCGCTCAATTCCTGAATTTCTCGCTGTTGGAGCACCCATATTCGATTGTTCTACTAACGATATGCGTCGTGCCGGATATTGAGCGATCAATGATCTGGCAACCTCACTTGTATTATCACTACTGCCATCATTGACGATTATTATCTCTTTACTGGAATAATCTTGCTTCAAAACACTCTCGACCGTTTCAGCTAGAAACTGGGCTTTGTTATAACTTGGAACTACTACTGAAACTAATGGTGGCGAAGTAACTGAAATGGCCGTTGGTGTAGCGCAGACTACACGCGACACTGCTTTTTTATTGGCCAGATTCTCGTGCCAAGATTTTAGCTCTGCTGGAATTGTCCTGGTGAATGGAAAAGTTAGCCCAATCTTTTCTCGATTAATTTTTTGATGAAAAGATCTTGGTCCAATTTCAGCTAGCTCTCTAGCTCTTTCCCTAATATCTGCCTCCGTCACTTCAGACCAAGGCTTATCAAACATCACATTAGTGGCAGCATTATCCTCTATCACTAAATTGTACATAGAGGCATGGAAGCGCTGCCAAAACTTCTTATAGTGGGCAATCTTACGTTCGAATGAAAGCCATGACACGTGCAGCACGTGAGGCAGTAGGTCAAGCCTACTCATAAACCATTCTTTTCGCTGATCGTAAGTATGACTACTGTATTCATCAACTCCTATACCTATTGGTATTGCTGCGGAGACATCCTCACCTGTACGAGTATCAATATAATTGCAAGTGTCTGATTCAAATGGCTTTGGATACTCGTGCCCATTGCTATCAACAGCTCGCGCCTTTGCTGGAATACCGTGAACTATGTGCGGCGCATTGACCGAAAACCGATTCTTCCATGACATGAAATCTGCACGGATAAGATCAAACGATCCCCAAAATTCGCACATCGGCAACATCACTAACTCTCTTCCTGTATGCTTTAATATTTCAGGAAGGAACTGAATTTTATCGTAAGAGCTAGGGTCTACAACTTCATCACTATCAGTCTGCCAACAATATGTTCCGGTACATTTTGAGCGGGCTTTTTGTTTCAGATACCCGTCTTGATGAATTGCCCAACGAGGGTTGCTAAAATCAACTGGCTCTACGAAAACTTTTATCCGAGGATCAGCGGCTGACATTTTATTTAGAAGCTCAACTGTTCCGTCTGTGCTACCTCCATCAACAACGATCACTTCACTGCAAAAAGGTAGAAGGGATTTGATGCAGAGTTCAATGGGGTACTCCATCTCTATGCAGTTAAGAGAAGTCGTATAACCGGAGATGGTATAAGTCATGAGATGGTCCTTTTTTACCGGTGGCATAGATTAGCAGCCAACCCATTGATTAGATTCTATAAGCCTAGGAAAGGACGCAGAAGAATTGTATATTTTTAGTTAGAAATCCTTACCTAACATATTGAAAATACGACAACATTTGCATTCTTTAATCTTATTCTCTCTTAGTAATCTTCCTTTCCAGACTATCAAATCCACAGTACAAACATTTATCCCTGGAGGACGATGGCAATTAGAGGTTTAGAACAACGAGTTCAACTTTGGAAAGACCAGGGGTTTATCTCTGCAGAACAAGCCAAGAAAATAGTCACCTTTGAAAATACAAATCCTGGCAGGTCTTGGATCGCCTATGGTGTTGCAGCAATCGGTCTTGTTGCAATAGCAACTGGATTTATCAGTATCATCGCTGCGAATTGGGAATCGATTTCTGAATCTACTAAGTTAGTTATCTATTTTACATTGCAAGTAGGTCTCGGTTTAGGATTTTTAAAATTTGCCAATAAACAAGGATTACCCAGAGAAATTTTTCTCTCCCTTTTTGCATTACTTGCTTTGGGGGGCATCGGGTTAGTCGGTCAGATTTTTCATCTTGAAAGTGATGGTTGGCAAGGACTTCGTTTTTGGCTCATCTTAATTCTTCCGATTTCATTGTTAGCCCAAAGTCGATTCCTGCCTAATATTTGGTTTGCTGGTCTCTTTACTACTCTCGGCATCTGGTTTGGTAGCGCAGAGCGATCATACATTGCTGATTATGCAGTTCGTGAAGCGGCCGAAGTAGCCAGAGTTATGATGCCACTATCTTTTGTATACGGCGTTATCGCCATCGGAGCTTTGTCCTCAAAATTTGCACCTCTATCCTTTATCAATGCTGCCCGAACTTGGGGCTGGCTTTTGCTACTAGGCGGAGTGGTGACCTTAACTAATGTTACTTGGTCGATGCGCAATGTGAGCGGTCCTATTTTCTCATTCTCGGTAGGTCTAGTTCCATTTATTGTATCACTAATTGCAGCTGGACTTTACTTTCTCAGATCAAAAATACCTGAAGAAAGAAAAGGGGCCTTGGTTTTGATGATCCTAGCTCCGTTGTCATGTTTTCTTTTTATACTTCCACTAACTATGAAGCGTGAAGGATTCGACCTATTAGGTATTGCATTTTTCTTATTAGAATTCAGTTTGGCTGCTGCAGCGGCTGCTCTACTTAATAGAAAACGATTATTTGATCTCGCCACTTTTGTAATAGCTATACGGTTTATAGTTGCCTACTTTGAGGTTTTTGGAACACTTGCCGCAACCGGAATAGGGTTAATAATCTCTGGGGTTGTAATCCTTGGAGCAGTTTGGGGCTGGTATAAGCTTAGAAGTCACTTTGCTCTCCTTCTTACGAGGAAAGCATGAACATAAAAGGGATCATCGCTATTCTTTGGCTTCTCATCGGAATGGGAGTCTGGACTTATACCGAATATAAATCTGCCACAGAAGGCACTTTGGTTGAATTTGAGGTCGGAGGATATGATCCAAGAGATCTCCTTGCAGGTCATTATGTGATTTACCGAGTTAATTATGGGAATGAGCCGATCTGCGGCGTAGGAGTTGATGAGTCCAAATTTGCCTATTCTCAAAATCGATGTGTCTGCTTGAAGGTAGATCCATTGGATCGACTCGCAGTAGTGTCATCAGTAGAGCCCTGCGACCGATCAAATGAACCAAGTTGTCCTCTTTGGATAAAAGGAACTTGCGACTACTCAGGGAGATTTGAAGCTGGAATTGAAAGGTTTTATATCCCTGAAGCTTATAGTCAGTTCTTATTGACGGTCCCAGCAGAAACTAGAGTGGTTGTTAACGTTACTTCTAAAGGTCGCGCCTTGGTTAAAGATTTAAAAATTGCAGGAGAAGACCTAGAAACATACATTGCTAAAAAAAGGACGAGCCCAGAGTGAACGAGCAAAAACTACCGCAGCCATCTCAATCAACAATTAAAATTTTAACAATTGCTTTTATTCTTTTTTGTACGGCTCTCCCAGCTATCCTAATGATTCTGGATCGAGAAGTCGTGGAAGCAGGTTCGGAGAATGAGACAATTAAAGGGATCCTTGGGACTGCGGCAATACTAGCACTCGTTATTGGTCATGCCTTAGCTGCAAAATCTCAACAAGGCGCCCAGTATATTACCTCCTTAGCGCTCCGAGAAGCCTGTGCAATTTTTGGATTTATTATCAGCCTTATCACCGGCGATCACATGTGGAGTATCGGAGCATCCCTGGTGGCAGTTCTCTCAATAATTGGAACTTTCCCTAAAAAATCTCACTTTGTTTGAAGGCCAGCTAGATACCGTTTTGACTCATTCACTAGCTGCTCACTAAATCCTAAAGCGTATCCGTGGTCGGCGCGAATTTTGGTGAATGGTTCATTTTCAAAGTCAGTTACGCAATCAGTAATTATAGTAGCATTTATAAAATCGGCTCTAGCTTGCAGATATGTACGTTCTTTAGAGAAGTCCATCTCTCCTACTACCTGGGTGTCACAATTTACATCTATCTGCCATCCTTTATGAAGAATTCTAGCAAACAGAAGCCTGAAACTCAGTGGCAGAGCATCGGCATGCTTAAGCCAACCAGCATCTTCCAAGGCTACTTTTCTAATTACCACGTGAGGACCAGCGTAATCGGCAGCAAATAATCTATCGGCTGTTACATTTCCATCAGGAGACTTTAATGAATTTCTTACACTCTCCATAAGTCCACCAGGCACGATAAGCCCGATGCGATCATTCGTGAGAACTTTCAACGATTCTGAGATAAATCGGGGATTAACTTCAAGCCCTGGAGAAAGCCACGACAGAGTAAGTGAGCATGCTGCGCGTGCACCTTCGTTTAGAGCAGCTCCGACATCGCGGCCGTTACATCTGATATATCTTAACTTTGGAGCTACTGGTGCAAGTGGGCCACTTCTAACGCCCAAAAGCTTTCGCAATTCCCGACTAACTGTACGATCCCCTGAATAGTCCGCCAAAATAATTTCAAAATCAGGATTACTCTGCTCGGCCAACGAAGCCAACGTCTGTTCCAATCCTGCCACCATTCCGGCAACCGGAACGATAAATGAGAAGGATCTCTCTACAGTGTACGCTGCATTACAAGCGCGGTGAAAAACACGAGACATCTCGGGCAAAAGAGGATCGTTCCCCTTCCCCGTTTTGTTATCTTCATACATGCGGTAATAAGCGAATAATTCAGGAACATGCTTGGCTGGAAACCGTCGCCACATCCGCATCCAGAGCTCATAGTCCATGCAGTACCAGAGCTCTTCGTCGAGGTATTTTCCGTCAGGGCGCTTAATAGCTTCTAATATCTCGCGTCGAAAGAAGATTGTTGGCTGAGTTGGTATCGAATACGAGCACCAATATTTCAGTACGTCAAACCAACTGCGCCCGACATTTAAGACGTTGTAATCAACTTTGCCATTCCTATCAGTGATTGCACATGCACCCATTACTACCGGTGCAGTTTCTGATTCTCTTACTACTCGCCCTAAAACATTTGGCGCATAGAAATCATCTGAATTAAGCCAGGTTAGAATATCACCTGTTGCTCGACTGAGGCCCCTATTCAAGGCATCAGTTTGTCCATTATCAGGCTCAGAGGTCCAGATTAGATGTGGATAAGATTTTAGAATGGAGACTGTGTCATCTGTTGAGCCACCATCAACTACGATGTGTTCAACGTTTGGATAGCGCTGGGCCAAGACCGACTCAATCGTATCCCGAATGAACTCACCCTGATTAAAGGAAGGAGTTACAATCGAGATTTTTGGGGTCATTGGCCCTGCGCTCTATTTAAATTATGCAGCTTCCGTTGCTACTGCTTCAGGAACTGGCTCAACAAGATCTGGCCACAAGCAAACTACGCCATCATCCATTCGAGCGTAAACGCCTAACTCATCCCCGTATCGTTGGAAGCCGTATCTAACTGCTCCACCGTTATCACGGAGAAGGTCTCTACAAGCCTTCTCTTCACCTTTGAACCAGAGGTCCTGGTATCGTTGGAGTAGATCGCTATCATCTAAAAGTTCACGATCAAACATAGCCAAGCATCGTGTATCAACATATACGCGACCAACATTCTCAGTTGATTCCCGTGTTAATTCAGATCGCTCAACTCTATTCCCTTCAGGATGAACAATAATGGAAGCCTCAAAAGGATCCCGCTCGATTCTGTACATTCCAGGCTCAAGAGAAAGAACGCATCCGCCAAATTCCTGAATGATCTCATCACGTCGTTCAGGAGCAGCATCAGCACTCTTAGTTACTTCTTCCAAGAATTGTGGATTAGCGAGCATGAACTGATCAATAAAGACCAACTGTCCACTTTCTACTGAAATTCGCTCTCTCTTATTTCCACTTTGAGCAGCTTCACGTGGGTTACGTCCGCGTCCACGACCTCTTGGGCCGCCACGTCCTCCGCCGCCTCTTCCACCACGAAATCCAAAACGTCCACCTGGACGTCCGCCGCCACTACGACCGCCTCGGCCGCCACCGCCTCTCATATTCCGATAAACCATAAGCTCTTAATAATTAAAGAAAAGTAAGTATCTGCCCGGTGAATTCAAACCACCTGACGCCAATTCTTCCCCTAAGATGATTTGGGGATAGAAGCTGTGGGTTTACCATACTTTCCAACCAATTAGCCACAAATGGTGGAATTCCTTTCCTAAAGGGGAGCCAGGATCAGGCCGATATCCTATTTGGACGGCACAGAAGTGCTGTTCTTTAGTGGTTTCAGTAGGTTATAGGTTCCCATGTCGCAATCATCGAGCCTTCCAAATGAAGGAGTTTGTTTTGATCCCGATGAGATATCCCTTTTAGGTATCTATAGCGATGAGCTTGCCCTTTTCCGGGCCCGTCGTAAGTGGAATGAGATCCTCGAACAAGCCTTTATGCTAGAGGGCAAACAAGATTTTGTAATCGAGACAGTTTCCGAAGCTGACATGAACGCTTTCCGACTAGTTTGCCGTTTTAATACAGCTTGCGGTCGTTACGCTTTTTGGCGTCTTACCAATGCTCAGGCTCCCGAAGCTCAGTACGAAATTGAAACAGCTCATATTCCAAATTCCCCTTCCAGAAATTTAGAAATGACCACCGCTCCTGACTTAATGCCAGTTTTCGATACTCCACTCATCGTCCGCGGTATCGGGTACAAACGAGACTCCACTTCCCGCCTTAAGCGAGTCATCGATTC
>CAZYRE010000106.1:6762-8699 GCA_964650155.1 uncultured Bdellovibrionales bacterium | reverse complement strand
ATTAATAATTAAACGCATCGATGATGTGTTCTATAGAAAATGGGGCCTGTCCCGAATTTTTTATTATGGCGATGACGTCGAAGCGGATGCGTTGGGGGTGGTGGCGTTTGATAAGCATTCGTTCGAGGAAGATGAGGCGATTGGCCAGCCGCTTTAGTTTTGAAACCTTGCGGGCATCGATGGCTTCGACTGGATTGAAGTTTGAGTTCAAGGAATGGTCCCTGGTTTTCACCTCAACAATAACTAAACTCGAGCCATCAACTGCTACGATATCAATCTCCCCTTCCGGACACTTCCAGTTTCTAAGGATTATTTCGTAACCGTTTTCTGTCAGATATTTAGCAGCAGCGGTTTCACCCCACTGCCCTAATTTGATGTGAGCTTTCTCCTCTAATGGGGAGGTACTCGCGAACTCCGCGGAATTCGACTCTGTGAATTTTCGAGGGGCCATATAGTTTTACTGCATTCCGATGCGCTTCAGTTGGATAGCCAGCATGTTTTGCTAAGCCATATCCCGGGTACTTTTTATCAAGTACTTCCATGAGGTGATCGCGCCATACCTTGGCTAGAATTGAAGCAGCCCCGATCTCTACGCGTAGAGCATCCCCGCCGATAATTGTTTCCTGTGGGATATCAATATCTATTGGGACGTTTCCGTCTACTAATACCAGATCCGCCTTGACCCTTTTCACAGCCAGCGCCATCGCAACCCGAGAAGCTTCCCTAATGTTAAGCTTTTGAATGCGGTGGTGTCCGACTGATACAATGGCCCAAGCCACGGCATCACGCTTAATCACCTCTACTAATGATTCGCGCTTTTTCGCAGAAAGTTTCTTCGAATCCCCTATCTCATTGTTTTTATAGCCAGATTCAAAAACGGCTACTGCCGCTGTAACTGGCCCAGCAAGTGGCCCCCGCCCTACTTCGTCTACTCCTGCAATCAGCATTATTTCCTTTTATTTCGGTCCTGATTGTATTTAAGGAGAGGATTTTTCTTTGTCTCGATCTCTTTCGATCCGCCCACAAAATATCCAGCAACTACTACGACTAATGGAAAAAGAACTAATCTAAAAAACAGAATCGGCATCTCTAAATCTAAGTTACTCAAGATTGTATTAATAAATGAGGCAACCCGCGCAACTGCATATAAATCCAAAAGAACAGAGATGACTACACAAGTAGATAGAAATGCAACTTGTCGGTAATAATCCCCCAGATTATCCCGTACCTGCTTACCGCTCCATTTTTCAAGGATTGACCAGAGGATCATTAAAAGAAAAATTGTTGGAGCAAAGATCCACATTCCATAAATGATGTAATCGATAGCGGTCATGCTCATTTTATCGGAATCGGCTTATTGTTTTCATCTACGGCAACCATCACAACTTCTGCTGAGGTAACTTTGCATGATTGCAAAGCATCCATTCCTCTAACAGCCTCAACTATAACCTCAATTGTTATAGAAGTATTGCCAACTTTTTTTGTTGTCGCATAAAAGCTTACTACATCACCCACGAAGACTGGGGAGATAAATTCAATTTCGCGCATTACTTTAGTCACGAACTTCTTTGCCGTAACGGAGCGAGCATGCTGACCTGCTGCTAAGTCGATAAGGCTTAAAATATGCCCTCCGAAGATGCTCCCTAAGGCATTAGTGTCCTTAGGCATCATTACCATTCTAATTGCTGGATCTTTGAGCGACATAATTCGTCCTAAATAATATCCCGTTTCAAAAAAACGTGGTGTGTCAAATGCTGGTAGTGGTTTACCATATTGTTCACAGTTCGAATAACGGCAATTTATACCTTAGTTTATATGCCCCAAAGCTCAACGCACTCAAAACAGAAGAACGAGCTAGACCTTTTATCGCTGCAAGCTATCACCAGCGGGATTCTACTATTGGCACTCTTTCCGATAGCTTTTTGGGTCGGCTTTCC
>CAZYRE010000106.1:2908-6662 GCA_964650155.1 uncultured Bdellovibrionales bacterium | reverse complement strand
TTAAGATTTGGATTTGGACAACTTACTCCACTCTATCATTTTTCGTTCTTAATAATTTTAGCCGCAGTTGGATTAATTTTTGTTGAGAAGAGACTTGAATCTAGACGACTAGGAATCTGGGCATTTCTTCTGACTATCTCCTTACCGATAGCGCAGCGGTTAGCCGGTGAGCCGCTCGTGGATTTGGCCCTAGCGATGTATTTTGCCATTGCCTTTGCTTTGATTATTGAAGCCTGTGAATCAGAATTTGCTGGTCAAAGAGTGTTAGGTGCAGGAGTCGCTCTCGGCCTAGCTTTAGGCGTTAAATATAACAGCATGCCAGCAGTTGGACTTCTGATGCTGACTTTTCCTCTTTATTGCAGCCGAAAGAAGATCTCTTTTGGGGCTACGGTACGACTAACATTGGCACTGAGCTTCCTTGCTCTCATCTTCTTCTCCCCTTGGCTGATTAGAAATTACTCTTGGACCAAAAATCCTGTTTATCCATTTCTGCAAAAGGAAATTACAGCGACAGGCGGGGAAGCCAAAGTGAAAGTTCTTGCAGATATCTCGCCACTTGAACAGAGGATACGATTATACGAGGAATCATGGGGTGCAATTCTAACTCTACCAGTTCGAATGATTGTAGGTGGTGCCGATGACGATCCAACAAAGTTCGATGGGGTCCTAAGTCCTATTCTATTGTTTATGTTTCTCTCAGTAATCTACTTCCGAAAAAAGCCGTGGGTCTTATGGTCAGGAGTTTGGATTTTTAGCTACGCGGTGTTTTCCGTACTCACAGCTAGCGCAAGAACAAGGTATTTAGCGCCTATTTGGCTGCCTTCCTTGGGACTTACTTTCGCAGGTATTCAATACCTTCAACAGCGGTGGTTAAAAGTGGGCTCATTAATCTCGATAGTAGCTCTACTTTCCCACTCAGCTTACGGGATTTGGTATGGATACAATCACCTTCTTCGTAGAGGCGTCATTGATTATCTTACCGGATCCCAATCCGCTGATGATTACCTAAAAAAATACATGGATGAGTATGAGCTGATCTCTGAGATTAATAATGATCTCGGTGCCGATCTCAATGCTAGAGTTTACCTTCTAAGTACTGGAAATAGATTTTTCTACTATAACGTGGCCGTGTACGGCGGACATTTTTCAGAACAAGCACTGAAAAGCGCAATTGAAAATAGTAACAACGTAGATGACATATTGTCTTGGGTAAAAAACGCAAAGATTACTCACTTCGTTGTTCATAGAGAGCGAGCAAATACAACGCTAGGGACAAGCCTAACCGAACAACAGGTTAAACTTTGGCAGGAGTTTATTAATACCCATCTACAAGAGAGACGATCTATTAATGGCTATTCGTTCTTAGAAGTAGTCTGATCCTTCGAATCCGCGCTGTTTTTAGCGCAGATCTTCGATAGTGTTTCAGATAGATCGCTAATAGGACAAGGTTTCTGAAGGAAAGAATCCACTCCGGTACTCATTAATCTTGCAGCTAAATCACTTAGACCATAACCAGAAGTTAGAACTATTTGAAGTTCTGGTCTTAGCTCTTTTAATTTTCTGACACAGTTTTCAACACTCATCCCAGGCATCATCATGTCCAAGATGACAACATCAAACATATTAATGGCGGTCTTATATATTTCAATAGCTTCATCACCACTTGTGGCACAGAATGTTTCATAGCCCAAAGATCTTAGAAGCGCAGCCATAGAGGACCTTACTAAATCCTCATCATCAATTAGTAATACCGTGCCTTTCGATTTAGCCACAGGAGCACTAGGTCGCTCGATCTCTGTATTGCCAACAGCCAGCTCTTTTGTGATCGGTAAAGATACAGAAAACTTACTGCCCAACGGAGTTCTATTTTCCGCTTTAACAGTGCCATCATGATTGCTAACGATTCCGTAAACCATGGCCAGCCCCATGCCGGAGTTGCCCAACTGCTTTTTTGTAGTGAAAAAAGGCTCAAATATTCGATCTTTTAACTCAGCTGGAATACCGCAGCCATCATCAGAAACTTCTATAATAATTTTCTGTGTGGATTTTGTCCCGTCTTCATCAAAGGGTTTGGGTTCTAGACGAGAAGATATCTGAATGATTCCTTTTTGCTCAGGGTGAGGTTCCTGATTAAATCTTTCAAGAATTGCATCTCTTGAATTTACACAGAGATTCAATATCACTTGATAGATCTGCGTAGGATCGCCATAAACTGTATCCAGAGATGCTTGCAGATTTGTAGTTATCGCAATTTTTTTATCAAGAGTACGCTCAAGTAGAGTTACAACCTCTTTTACTATCTCATGTATACTAAATGGGCAGTTCTTTGTTTTGCCACATTGAGCAAACCCAAGAAGTTTACTTGTTAGTTCTTTGGCCCTACTTACGCACGATTCAATGATCCTCATGCTATCACACACAGCCGGATCATGATTCTTTAGTCGCTGTAAAACATGCGTCTGCGCCATAATGCCGCTTAACATATTATTGAAATCGTGCGCGACCCCGCCTGCTAGTTGACCAATTGTTTCAAGCTTTGCTTTTCTTCTTAGCTCTTCTTCTAGTCTAGCAATGTCAGTTATGTCTCTAGCCGTCGCAAGAAATCCGTAAATCTCACCGGAAGGTTTAACTAGTGATTTAATAGTCCAGGAGGTCCAACGGTTTTCTCCGTCTCCCCTACGAGCATGGAATTTAAAAGGAACAGCTTCGAGAGGACGAGATTGTAGAAGTTTTACCTTCTCTGTTAACTCCCTTTTCTGTTGGTTTGCGGAAGAGAAGAACTCTATAGGCTTATTGTACAAAGACTCTCCAAAGAATCTGAGCGCAACCTCGTTGTACCAAATGCAGCGAAACTTTTTATCAAACTCTAAAATTATCTCAGGCACTGCCTCCACTAGCATCCTGTATCTCTGCTCACTTCTTATAAGAGCTTTTGTGGCGCGTTCAATTTCGAAATTTTTACGCTCAACCTGTTCACCAAGTAATCTTCTATGCCTTCTATTCTCAAGAGCTAAAGTACCAATCCGTTTCTGTCGACGTCCCTCCTTTATCGCTCTTCGCGTAGCATCAATAAAATTATCGTGTTCAAGTGGCTTTTGCAGTAAGTCAAAGGCACCTGCGCGCACGCACCGTGTGGCGGTATCAACTGTTGGTTGTCCTGTTATTACGATGACTGGAGTTTGAGGCTGCTCCTCTTTCACCAAAGTGAGAATATCTAGCCCTGTTCTTTTCCCAAGGACAACATCTGTTACGACTAGATCGGCAGGTTCGCGCTTTAATTCTGTAACCGCATCATCAAAATTTGCTGCTGTTAAGACTTGATGTCCATCAGTTTCTAGAAATGACTTTAATACGTATTGAACGGTTTGTTCATCATCGACGACGAGTACTCTAGCCATAACCATCTCCAATGGCTTAAGCCGTCGCCTTAATTATTTTCTCGTGACCTGATTGTATGAGAACCACGATAAAAAGGGCCTCGTTCTAAAACCGGCGACGGGCCCCCCTTATTTAATTTCTGAGCGCACTGTAACACTGATAGAAAAGTTACAAAGAACTTTTTGCAAAATCAGGGTTGTCATTACAGGGAATGACTTAAGTCGAACGTTCGTTCGGAGTTAGAAATAATGCCTCCCCAGGGCGTTTTTGTCTTGGTTAATTTTGCAAAAGAGCCCTGAAAAATGACCTTTCCACCAAGTTTGTCCGCTCCTGGTCCAAGCTCAATAAGGTGGTGGCAGTTTCTAATTACCTGCTC
>CAZYRE010000106.1:0-2808 GCA_964650155.1 uncultured Bdellovibrionales bacterium | reverse complement strand
CGGGAAGTTTTGCCGAGAGGTTTTTGGTCAACAAATAGTAATGCTGATATCGGAGATGTGGCGGTGACTTTGATCCCACTGCGACTCCAAGAATCACCTTTCTTATCTCCATCAAGAATGGTGTGGGCAAGCATGCGCTCTACAAGTGTACTTTTGCCGGCTCCTGAAACACCGATAATACCGACTAATTGATTCATCGGGATGGAGAGATCTAAGTTTTGCACCGTATTAAGGGAGCCTGTAATTTGGATCTTACCGCCGGTAGTTTTAGTTTCAGTAGGAAGCGGTCCTCTTTCCTCGATTACTTCTTTTAAAGCCTTTGCGGTTTCTGAATTCTTTGATTGTAAAAACTTATTGATTGGGCCTTCATAAACGATATTTCCGCCCTTGCTGCCACCACCAGGTCCAACATCAATAACCCAATCAGCGCTAAGTATAGTTGAAGGATCGTGCTCTATGACTAAAAGACTGTTTCCTTCCTCTTTCAAATTAGTGAGGGTTTCTAGAACTTTTTTATTATCAATCGGATGAAGTCCAGCGGATGGTTCATCAAGGATATACATGACACCTGATAATGGCGCGCCAAGGGCTGCAGCAAGTCTAAGCCTTTGAAGCTCGCCACCAGATACAGTTCGGCATGATCTTGCGGCTGGTAAATAACCAACTCCGAATTTTACTAGGAGTTCTATCCTTCGGTTTACTTCAGCAAGGAGTAGTTCTGATAAGGCACGGTCTTTCTTTGAGAGATTCAGTGATTTTAGAACTTTGACAGTTTCTTCAAGTGGTTTGGTGCAAAGTTCATGAATAGATAATCCAGAAATACGCAAATTTCGCCCAATTTCAGAGATTCTGGCCCCACCGCAATCAGGGCAAATCTTCCCTTCTATCTCGCCGATTCCATCACACGCTTCACATCGGCCTCTTCGAGAGCTAAATGATAAGTCCTCTGGATCTGGTTTTAGGAATCCTCTTTTACATACTGGGCATGTTCTAGAAGTGCTTAAGATCTCTTCATTAGAATCAGAAAGGATTATTAATGTACCTGCGCCAAGAGAGAGTGCTTGAGTAACCGCTTCTTCTACTAGGTCTTTGTTTGCAGTTTTAGGATTAAATGAGGCAATTACAAATTCAACTGTGTGCGGTTTATTTCTTTCTAGCCCATCTCTCCAGAAACTTGGATTGCCAAGTTTGCCGTCAACTCTGATGTGTGAAAGTTCTAATTCAAGAGCACGCTCTATAATGTCTTTATGGAATCCTTTCTTTCCTTTGATTATGGGGGAGAGAATCTTAACCTGATTCTTTCTTGAACAGATCTCACTTGCGATATCAGCCGCTGATAGTGGTGAAATTACTTCTGTTGGATGATCAGGGCAGTGCTGAATGCCGATTTTTGAATATAGTAACCGAAGGAAGTTGTAGACTTCTGTTAATGTACCAACTGTTGAGTGCGTGCCAGGTTGAAAGGTGTGTTGATAAACACAGACAGTGGGCGGCACCCCTGTTAATGAATCAATATCAGGCTGTTTTAACTCTTTTATAAACTGCCTAGCGTATGGTGAGAGGCAATCAAGATAGCTCCTTTGGCCTTCAGCATAGATAATATCTTTAGCGATTGATGACTTTCCGGACCCTGAAACCCCAGTGAAAACTACTAACTGATTTAACGGCACAGAGAGATCTACATTTTTAAGATTGTGCTCCCGTGCTCCCTTTATCTCTATTGAATTCTTTTTTGAAGATTCGATAATTGCATTCTTATGAATTGGAATTACCTTTTCAGCGTAACTATTTTTTGATTTTGAGTTAATTAAATTTAAATATTTTGCCGTATGGGAAGTCTCGCTTTGTAAAGCTAATTTTTCTGGTGTCCCTTCAAATAGAATTCTGCCACCACCCACTCCTCCCTCTGGACCCATATCTATAATCCAGTCTGAGGCGTTAATAAGATTTAAATTATGCTCAACGCAGATTATGGAGTGACCTTCTTCCAGCAGCCTCCTAAAGAGAGTCACTAACTTTGCGACATCATGAAGATGTAGTCCTGTGGTTGGTTCATCAAAAAGGAATAAGCACCGTGTGGCAGTGCTACTTCCAATATGGGAGATAAGTTTAAGTCTCTGAGCTTCACCGCCAGAAAGTTCACTTAGGGAATGGCCTAATCTTAGGTAAGAAAGCCCTAAATCTGCGAGTTTCTGTGTGACATTTGAAATCGCTGAGACGTCTCGAAATAATTCTCCAGCCTCTGCTACTGTAATATCTAAAAGGTCGGCGACACTTTTCCCTTTGTACTCCACCTCTAAGACTTTCTGCTCGAACCGTTTTCCTAGGCATGTTTCACATGGAATATATACGTCACTTAGAAACTGCATGTCTTCTCGGATAAACCCTGCTCCCTTACACGCAGTACATCTGCCGGCATCTACGTTGAAAGAGAACGATGAGGCAGAGAGCCTCCTTAGTCTTGCATCAGAAGTTTCAGATAGAAGTTTCCGAACGGTTGTCCAGATATCACTATAGGTAGCTAAATTTCCACGAGGTGTTTTTGAAATTGGAGATTGGTCAACCAATATTACATCATCAAAATAATCTAGACCCGTAACACTTTTGGCGGAGGTGATTTTCTCACCAACTTTTGCGGCCTCTGCTGCGCCAACTATTACTTCATGAAGGAGCGTGCTTTTGCCGCTGCCTGAAACTCCAGAGATGGTAACTAAGCTATTAAGTGGGATATCAAGATTGAGTCGCTTAAGGTTTCTTGCCGTAGCTTCCCGGATAGAGATTACTGGGCCATCTTTAAGAATTCCTCTA
>CAZYRE010000105.1:0-8816 GCA_964650155.1 uncultured Bdellovibrionales bacterium | reverse complement strand
GAGAGAGACCATAGATTGAAAAATAGTTCTATGAGCAGCTCTATAGAAATCTTCTGGATGTATAATTTCTAAAGCGGCATTAATAGATTCGTTATCAAGTAGGATTCCACCAAGAACAGCTTCTTCTGCGTCCTGAGAATGCGGCGGCACCCGCATGCCTGTCGCATGGGTAGCTTCACCCTCTACGGGTCGTAATTTCCGATTACTATTAGATGAGGACATACCAGGAATCTACCTGGTAACATTGGTTGAAGGCAACCAAAAGTACGACTGAATTTATTCCCGCCAGATAGTTTCCGAGTCGGATAGGTCAATCCACTTGGCCGCAGATTTAAGGATATCCCCACCAGTAAATTTACCAAAGTCAGCCGTTGCTGTATCAACCCCTAACTCCTTAGAGAGTGATATTGAATAGGAGAGCTCCCGACTTGGGCAAACGACTGTAACTATTCGCTGAATATTATCAGACGGAGCGGTAATTGTTGGGGCCGTGATAATAGGGTTTATCTCTTCTCGATGCTCCTCTCCACCATCAATAAATGGCATGGCAGTAGGCAGGGCACTTCCAGTTTGAGTAAAATCCTTAGGATCGTAAGTGCTTAAGTTACTGAATCTTGTGTGTCCTAGAGCAAAGGCAACGATATCAGCCGCCATCTCAGTATCTACGCTTACCTGGCGAGTAATGCCCTTAGGAGGTAGCCTTTTAACAATGACCTGTAGGCCAGCGCGGTGCACCGCGTCAAGAAACGCTCTCTGTCTAGAATCATCTTCGTAAGGAATTAAAGTGTAGTACCTGGCTACTGCTGGTGTTATGCCTGAGGTAACACCACGTACGAGTCTTGTTAGATCTACCTTTCTCTTAAGTCGACGGGTGGCACGATCGAGACCAGTGCCATCGATAAAGAGCCCTAAGACTCTTCGCTCTTTCCGTTTGATCGCTCCGCTAGCTAAGGATTCGTACTTCATAGCCTCTACCATATTTATGATGTAACCCATCAGCCAGAAAGCTAACGGGCTGCCATTGTGCCGAGAAATCAGAATTGGATCAATTCCCCGTGTTCAGCTGTTATGAGAAGGACAAAGATTTATGTCTCTGATTTAGTAGGATTATCTAATAACTATTTCAGAGCCAACCGGTAACAGCCTGTAAACATTAGCTATTCCTTCTGGATCAAGTCTAATTCCTTGAATTGCAGGATCATTTATCGGGGCAGAATGGATTGATACATCTTCACTTAGAAATAGAGCTGCATCTCCTAGGGCACCTCTGCGGAACCGCTCAGAGCTTCCCTCAATTGGAGCTTCTTCACCACGACTCCAAAAATATTCCTCAGGTGCATACCAGAGTGGTGCCTCCTGCTTCATAATCATGGAATATTTTCCGTGAGGAACTGAGCCTGAAACTTCCGCACGAATAGTTAGTAATGTTTCATCTCCGCGTTGAAGTAGGAGAGTGTTAGATGCACGGTCGATGAAGGCCCAAATCTTTCCACTAATTTGCGTTTCATCAGATAAACGCTCAGTAACAGGCATAAATCCGAGTAAATGGCCTGCAGGTTGTGCTACGGTAGATCCAAGAGCTAGCTGAATAGGTCTAGCTATAGAGATACTTCCACTCTCAGTGAACTGACTAGTATCGAAATCCTGATTGACTTTGATGTTATCGAATGTGCATCCAGAGATAGTTCCAGATAAAACAGTCAAAAGAGCAATTAGGTGCCTCTTCATAGATATTCTCCAATCTCTGTGATAACTTCTAACGTCGGTATAAATATCTATAAACTTCGATTGACGTTAGAGCTTACTTTAACTAGTTTTAACCAAAGGCGGCCTAGTTCCGCAATAGGTAAAAGCTTTTATACGACCCAGAGTAGCAATTAGCGCTATGAACAGTACACTTAACTCTGGATATATCTCTGCTTTCTTCTTGGCGAGCTGCGTATTGTTCGGCGTAGGATGTGGTGTCTTTGATGCAGGTCAAATTCAACCGACTCCTAGGGCTAGATATGGTGGTTGGCAACCTAAAGATTCAACCTATCCTAGAGCAATTGGTCATGTCGCAGGCCCGGTTCGCTCTCTTTACCCTCGCTTTAAGTTAGTGCTGACCCCAGAAGTTACTCGTGAAATAAAAAGATTTACAGATAAGAACCGTCAATTCGTAGCCAAGTCATTTAATAATAGGCGGGAATATTTAAATGAAATTCAGGAACTTTTTGAGCGAGAAGGTGTTCCCGCTGAATTAATGAACATTGGAGTTATAGAAAGTGGATTTAATCCAAAGGCAGTCAGTAATCGAGGAGCAACTGGTATTTGGCAATTCATGAAGCCAACAGCTAAGAGTTATGGTTTAACAGTTAACTTCTTCCGAGATGACAGAAAGGATCCTTTGCGGTCCTCTTGGGCAGCGGCTAGACACATGAGAGATCTATATGACACTTTTGGGGATTGGTATTTAGCTCTTGCTGCTTATAACGCCGGTGCAGGCTCTGTGAATAAAGCCATAAAGCGAGGCCGAACTAAGGACTTCTGGAAACTTGCTCGAGCAGGACATTTTAAGAGACAGACAGCAGAATATGTTCCTAGAGTTATTGCCATGAGCATCATAATGCGAGATTTGCCCGAATATGGTTTTACAGAGATGGCAGGGGAGTTGCATTCTAAGCCGATTTATCTAAGTTACAATCGATGAAGATTAGAATTGGTCAAGGCATTGATGTTCATGAGTTTGCCGTAGGCAGAAAGCTTATACTAGGTGGCGTAGAGATTCCTTCAGAGAAAGGTTTGCTAGGCCACTCAGATGCTGACGCGTTACTACATGCCATTACTGATGCAATTCTCGGTGCAGCTGGAAAAGGTGACATCGGACACCGCTTTCCTAATACTGATCCTCAATGGAGAAATGCCAATAGCTTGCAACTTCTTCAGATAGTTTGGGATGAGCTCAAGGCTCAAGGTTGGAAAGTTGTAAATCTTGATTCAACTGTTCTTCTTGAAACACCAAAGTTATCCCCACACATCTCTCAAATGAAAGAAAATATAGCTCGAGTTTTAGGCATCACGGTTGAGGATGTTGGTATTAAGGCTACAACGACTGAGAAGCTTGGGTTCGTTGGAAGGAAAGAGGGTATTTTAGCCCAGGCTGTTGTTTTACTCTCCAATTAAACTAAGTTTTCTTTGTTAGTGATGAAGTTGGCCATGTCCGATATCCACACTGCCTTGAGAAGAAGGGGAAAGTGTTTCACCAATACTAGAAAACCGCTGGCTCGCCTTAGCACCCAGAGTCTTTAGGGACGTAATACAAGTTACAGCCAAAAGAGCAACCAGAAGGGCGTATTCGACTAATGCAGAACCTTTTTCAAACACCGACTTTTTCATAATATAACCTACTTAAATATACCGATCACATATCTGGGCTTGTAGAGGGAGTGCTTCTAAGAAACTGCATAAAAAATGCATAAATTAGTAATAATTACTAGGGATTAAGATAGATTGTTTCATTATGTGAGGAGACGTAGAGCTAAGCCCGTGCCTGAGCCCCAGCAAACCCCATCTTGGGCGAATAGAATCTGTCACACAACATGGTCGCAGCGTTTCTAGCACCGTCTTTCAGGGCATCAACATGGTGTTTTTGCCGAGCACGAATTTCATCCCGCTTCTCCCAGGCAGAAACTATAGTTTCTACTAGGCGCTCCTCAGTAAGTTGCCCAAGTTCCAAACTTACATCTTCACTCTCAAGAAGGCGCATGTAGCTGCGAACTTTTGGAGCATAGACTAGTCCGATAATAGGAGACTCAACTGAAGAGGCTAATATTAAGCTATGGAACCTCATTCCGATAAATAATGAGCATCTCTTCATTACAGCCATTAAATCATGACTGAGGTATTTAGTGTTGCTTACAACGCGACCACTTACGTCTCTAGCTACCCGTTCGGCCGTTTCTAAGTCCATTGGGTGAGTACAGAATAATACAGGAACGAATCCACCGGGAACGATAGCTTTGGCTTTGTTAATACTTCTTGCGAGTAAAGCAAGGTATTCATTTTTATCACTGACCCGTTCATCAGATTGAAGCCATTGGTCTATGTAGCTGGTAACATTAATACCAAATAATGGTGCTTGTAGATTGATTCTCTCTGCCTTAGCAATCTCCTCAAGCCGTCTTTCATCAGAGACTTTATTTAGAAACGCAGCATCCCCAGTTAAGTGAACCTCTTTGGTGACTCCAATCTCCTGACAAAGCTTTTGAGAATCCCGCTCTCTCATCATTACAAGATCGCAGGCATTGATAAGAGTTCTAGCCATGAATCTACCGATGCTCATATTAAATGGTCCAATACCGGTAGAGTAGCAAACAAGTTTGCAATTAAATAATTTAGCAAACGGAATCAACATGAAGAGGGTAATAAGAAAGTTGAACGCTGGGTTAAATAACTTCTTATCAAAAATAATTCCATCACAAATAAGAGCGCAGTCACTTCGGCGGAGGCAATTAAACGTTGGAATTCCAAAAAGACGGAGACTCCCTGTCCAAGGCATCACATTAATCGCTTTTACATTATACTGTTTACCGTAGTTTTCATTTGTAAAACTTGGCTTGGTAGTAGGAACTAAGAACTCAGCTCCAGGTAGCTCTTTAGAGAGAACTTCAAGGATGCTTGCCATGATGGCAGCATCGCCAGCGTTATTTCCAGAGTTTGATCCAAGAAGGGTTATGACAGGATGGTTGTTTTTCATAGGTTGTGAAATTTAATCGAAAATTGGGTTGTTCGCAAATGTGTGGGATAGACCTACATAATCTTCGGATCATGAACATCCTTTAATGCTCCTCCGATTATGTAGGTCTATCCCACACATTTGTTTATAGGCATCAAGTTTTCAGTATGCCTCCAGGCTCTATGACTGTTGAGGTTACGTCTTGGTTTTTGCATGCAGTGGAGAATTGCTCGGCTGTGCCTGCTAGAAGGGGAAATGTTTTGTAGTGAATCGGGATGTTCTTGCTAGCACCGATTAATTTTGCAGCTTTAGCAGCTTCCTCTGGGCCCATGGTGAATCGATCGCCGATGGGTAGAAAGGCAATCTGAGGTTTATATTTTTCTTTAATTAAACTCATGTCAGTAAATAGAGAAGTATCTCCAGCATGGTAGAGTGTGGTTGTTCCATCGCTTATTACCACCCCACAGGCTTCCCCAGCATAAAGTGTTCCTCGTTTTGGTGAATCAAATGAGCTTGAATGAAGAGCGTGTGTTAGTGAAATCTTAAGTCCACCTAATTCAATGGTGCCACCTTTATTCATTGGTACTAGATGGTCACTAGGGACACCTTCATCTCCAAATAGTGTAGCTAACTCCCAAGTAGCTACAATATTTGATGAGTACTTTTTAGCGAGTCTTGTTACATCTCCTGTGTGATCTGAATGTCCATGTGAAAGCACTATTATATCTAGCCTTGGAGGATTTTTAAGATTAGCTGGACAAAGTGGATTTCCTTCAAGCCATGGATCGATACCAATGGTTACACCCTCGCAATCAAGTAACACAGCCGAGTGACCACAATAAGTAATGGATTTAATTTTTGTCATACGAATTCTCACTCTGGTAAAATAAAATCTTGTTCCGCGGCTTCTGCTCTAGCAGTTTTTGTGTAGATAACTTTGCCGTTCTCAAATTTGATATTTTTCAAAGCGATTGAATTTACTACCCAGGGATAAATTGCATGTTCGCGAGGTAATACTCTAGCAGCAAGAGAATCTTCTGTGTCTGTTGATTCCACTGCCACGGAAGCCTGAGCAATGATCGGGCCTGTATCTACTCCCGAATCAACAAAATGCACTGTGCAACCATGAACCTTTAATTTCTCCTGAACGGCGCGGTGATGTGTATCTAATCCTGGAAGTGCAGGTAACAGGGAAGGATGAATGTTGATAAGTTTTCCGGTCCACTCCTTTACAAACTCTGGCTCGACTATTTGCATAAATCCTGCGAGCGCAACTAAATCAGGTTTTAGTTCCCGAATTTTTGAGTAAATGGCCGCTTTTTGTTCTTTGAGAGTTGCAAACTCTCCTCGCTCAAATCCGTAAGTTTGAATCCCGTTAACTGAAGCGATCTTGAGTCCGCCAGCAGTTTTGTTGTTAGCAAGAACAGCAATAACGGAATATTGATGAGAATTTTTTATTAAACTTTCAAGATTAGATCCCCGTCCGGAAATAAGAACGGCAATGGAAGGTTTCTGAGCAGGCATGGACCGGAATGTTACGAATAAAAGGGAATTAATGCAATGACATCGGCGGAATGGTTACTGCTAGAATGTAATTTGTGGTCCAATATTTAAATTTGGATTAGAATGAATGGATGCGACATACAATCCTAACAGCTTTCTTATTTATCCTTTCATCTGTGCCTTTTGTATTTGCTGATGGAGATAATTTAGAGTCAAATACTGGCACAGCATTCGATACCCACAGTGATAAAAGACTTCCCCCAGTTCTTCCTGGAGAAGAGGTTCAGGTAGGAGGAAAGCGGGTAAAAGTTATCTCTACCTCTGGACCTGTTCCTGTAGGATCTCCAACAGACTTAAATCCAGACAGACTATCAGGTGAGGATATAAAAGATGCTCTCGGAAAGGGCGGAGTTATTGTGGATAACCGTCCTGCCGATGCGCGATAGTTGGTTTGGCTAGAGTCTCATTCATCCAAGCCAAATATTTAGATCCGACCTGTTCGGAGGTTAGTACGATAAACTCTGGTACTGAGTAGGGATGTACTTCTTCTAGTCGTTTTTGCAATTTAGTAATCAGCGATTTTTCTGTTTTGATTAGGAGAAGGTGTTCCGTGCTCTTCTCGATTTTGCCTTCCCATTCATAAACTGAGGTCATTTGGGGGAGTACTTGTACGCAGGCTGCCAGTCGTTCTCTGACCAAGGCTTCGGCAAAGGCTGTGGCTTCTGGACCTTCGGGAAAGGTTGTTAACGCTACAATCATACTTTAAAGAACCAAATCAGGGATAAACTCCTGAAAGTAGAGCATAAGAATGGCTAAAAATGAATTAAAATCTGCTCT
This sequence comes from uncultured Bdellovibrionales bacterium, assembly GCA_964650155.1. Taxonomy (GTDB): domain Bacteria; phylum Bdellovibrionota_C; class UBA2361; order UBA2361; family J135; genus JAWXBT01. The sequence goes on along the minus strand of CAZYRE010000105.1, from coordinate 1,762 downwards.
ATTTGACAGAAGTTCTTGATTTCGTTACATTTCCACCCTCGATTTTCGTTTATTGGGTCCTGAGAATTATGAAAGAAGGTATTCATCCAAAATATTCAGAATGCACAGTAACCTGCACATGTGGGAATTCCTTTAAGACCCGCTCAGTGTTGCCAACAATATCAGTATCTATCTGTTCCTCCTGTCATCCTTTCTTTACTGGAAAGCAGAAGATAGTTGACGCAGAAGGTCGCGTAGATAGATTCCGTAGACGTTACGCAACACAGACCCCATCTGCGACTAAGTAGGGCTCTTCCTAGCCTTTGATTGGTTCCGTATAGTACCAGCATGAATTTGCTGCTCAGATATTTTTACGTTCTAACGTTCAGTCTCCTTGTTGGATGTGTTTCTGGCGGACGGAGTAATATCTCTCCTGGCGAACCGCCACCTCAATTCACTTTAAGCGATCTTACTGGCAAGCAAGTTTCTCTATCTGAGTTTCAAGGAAAGTTAGTCCTTATTAATTTTTGGGCTTCTTGGTGTGGTCCGTGCTTGTCCGAGATGCCAGCTCTTCAAAGATTATACAGTCGCCTGAAGGATGAAGGGTTTGTAATTCTTGCCATCGGGGTTGATGATGACGCTGAAAGTTTGAGAAAATTTACCGAGAAATACGGACTTACTTTTCCAGTTCTATTTGATGAGGGAAGTAAAATTAAACGTCTTTATGGGTTAACTGGAGTTCCCGAGTCGTTTTTTGTTGGCAGGGATGGAAGGCTAATCATGGTGCCTGATCCTGCAGATAACTCACCAGTAGTAAGAATTGTAGGCCCTCGAGATTGGGATTCACCAACTTCGGAGGGAAGGACTCGTGCCTTACTTAAAAAAGGTAGACCGTGATTCCAACCATTATTCAGTTAGGACCAATTCCGATTCATAGTTTTGGATTAATGATCGCTTTAATGTTTGTGGCCTGTGTGTATAGGCTTGGGGATTGCTTTGAAACACAGGGAATAGATCGAAAGCTTGCCGAGCCTTTTGTTTTTTGGACGGTTCTATCTGGACTAGCTGGAGCGAGGCTCTGGTACATGATTGAGTATTGGTATGAAGTTAAGTCAGATGTAGTTGGCGCGCTATTTTCCGGTGCGGGCTTTACCTTTTACGGTGGGTTTGTAGTCGGATTAGGTACCGTTTTTATTTTATGCAAAAAAAATAATATTAAACCTTCAACATTTTTTGATTTGGTAGGTCCTACCTTAGCTCTTGGATATGCAATTGGCAGGTTGGGGTGTCAGCTTTCTGGGGATGGTGATTACGGAATTGCCACCACTGGATTTTGGGGGATGTCTTACTCAACAGGTGTTGTTCCAACTCCACCGGGAGTATTAGCTTTGCCGACTCCATTATTTGAATCAGTCGCTGCGATGGTAATTTGTCATATTCTTCTTTTAGCCAGAAAATCAGGAAAGTTTTCAGCCCCACTTCAGGCATGGGGATTATATCTATTCCTAATCAGTATCGAGCGATTTTTGATAGAATTCGTAAGAATTAAAGAGCGGTATGCGGGATTATCTGAAGCTCATTATTTCTCTATTCTATTTGGATCTATTGGCTTGCTACTTCTTTGTTCAGGCACGCGTAATCGCAGCAATAGCCTCGGTTAAGCAGCCGGTCTCTTTTTATTCTATCTTGAAAGAATCAAGTACCTCGCCAGTCCCATGATCCATAAATTTTACTTCGTTGTATTTCTGCTCAAGCCCCTCTTTCTTAATCGCATCTTTAATAC
>CAZYRE010000104.1:2452-8908 GCA_964650155.1 uncultured Bdellovibrionales bacterium | reverse complement strand
TACGAAATGATGGACAAGTTGAGTCAACAGGTGGACAGGAGAGGGTAAATCGAGATGGGAGTTGGCTTGGCGTTAAATTAGCCGCTGCTTTGCAAAGTCGTCTGTATCAGTTTAAAGCAGAGCGATTTAATCTTGCGAGGAGTGCAGCGGATGCTAGTAGAGTACTAAAACCAGATGCATCAAATCTTCCAACAGTTATTAACAATTTGGGGAAAAATCCATCGCGTCTTCGGCGGCTGAATGAATTAATTAATAGAGTCTTACCTTCTATCCACAGCGTGGCGGCATCTATGAGTCCAGGTAATAATGGACAGACTGAGCTGGTTGTATGGACACACGATCCGGTAAGCGAGCGCGAAGATCTTGCATACACGTTGGATCAATGTGGTACGGGGGTAAGTCAGATAGTCGCAATGTTAACAGTTCTTGTTACTTCAGACTTCTCAACATGTTTAATTATTGATGAACCAAACAGTTTTCTTCATCCTGGGGCCGTACGCAATTTGCTGGAAATATTCGAAGAACATAAACAGCATCAATATATTATTTCTACCCACTCACCAACGGCAATAAACAGCGTGGTAAATGCTAGTGTGTTACTTGTGGAGCAGATTAAAGGTGAGAGTAAGGTAACTACAATTTCGCAAGAGGTAATTGATGACCAACGGAGAATCCTATTGAGCGTTGGTGCAAGATTATCAGATGTTTTTGGTGCGGATAAAATGCTCTGGGTAGAAGGTAAGACAGAGGAGCTGTGCCTGCCACAATTAATAAATAGAGTATTCCCTAGAAAGCGATCTAGTGTCTCAATTCTTGGTGTCCCTGATACAGGTGTATTTGATGATAAGAAACAGGTGAATAGAGCGATAGCCATTTACAGAAAACTTGCTTCAGGTTTTGGCTTAGTCCCGGGTGCGCTAGGATTTCTTTTTGACAGGGAAAAGCGGAAAATAGAGTGGGTAGTGGAATTTGAGAAAGAACACAAAGATTCAATTATTTTTCTTGAAAGAAGGACACTTGAAAATTATCTACTTCAACCTAAGGGAATTTCCGAGTTAATCAAAAAACTTACTTCTTCAACTGATGATAAAATCAAAGATGTTGAGCAGTGGTTAAGTGAAAATGAGCGCTTAGCAAAATACGGATGTGAGGAAGATAAATATGATAGTAGAAATTTATTGTTAAAAGATATTGATGCTCCTGCTCTATTAGATGATTGCATCAGTTCGTTGACTGATCAGCAATTCTCATTCGCAAGTAATAAAGCAGAGAACAGTGCGGCGCTCTTCATGTGGACACTTGACCATCACTTTGAGAATCTTGCAGAAATAGTTGAATCATTGAAGAGGATCCCACTTTTCAGTGATGATGAAGAAAATTGATATGCTTTATCACTCGAATTTTTGCTAAGTATTTCAATTTGGAATCCAAAGAAAGCTCAAACACTCGTAGTAGCATCTGCTACCAGCCCTGAAAGTCCCATATAGATTTTGTCGAGTGATTCTTTTTGTAGTTAGCTACCAAAATAACTTTGGCCAACCGTACATTATGAGTACCCTCAATGTAATGCCTCTAGCTCTAGGATAGTTATATCGAATCAGTGTCCTATCCCCTTGCAAACTATTCGGTGAGACTTTCCTTGTTCGCCATCCTAGAATTCACGCACGTGGAGGAGGATTGGTTCAATTGAGCTAATGAAAGTAGCTCCAACAGTAATGATCGCAATTCAGAATTAATGGGCACGTTCTATGGCTATCCGTTTTAAACGAAAAGGCCCAGCCAAGTTTTTTTGGGGACATTATTAGTATTGGAAAGTTGATTAGACTGGCTTGAAAGTAAAATGGCGGAGCTGACGGGACTCGAACCCGCGACCTCTCGCGTGACAGGCGAGCGCTCTAACCAGCTGAGCTACAACTCCAAGTAGGCGGAAGTTCTACTCTAAATGAGGGCCGCTGGCAAGGATCTGGGAATGGGATAATTATGGGGTTTTAATAGGCTATCGTCTTGGCTTCCCTCGATAAATGACCTATTTTTCTTCTCTGAGCATTGAACTTTGCATTTGATTCAGATTTTCCCTTGGGAGAAGCGGTTGTGGCTGAGTACGAACACTCGATAGTTGAGAAAAAATGGCAGGATTATTGGGATACTAATAAGACCTTTAAGGTTGGCCGAGTTACAGGAAAGAAGCTTTATTGTGTCGACATGTTTCCATATCCCTCTGGTGATGGACTTCATACCGGTCACACCCTAGGTTACACCGCCACTGATATTTATAGTCGCTACTTTAGGATGAAGGGATATTCAGTACTTCACCCTATGGGGTTTGATGCTTTCGGACTACCTACTGAGCAGCATGCTGTAAAAGTTGGAAAGCATCCGGCAGTTATTGCCGAGACAAACTGTGGAGTATTTCGAAAACAACTCAAGTCTATGGGTTACTCCTATGATTGGGATCGGGAGTTAAGTACCTGCACTCCAGATTATTATAAATGGACGCAGTGGATTTTTCTTAAGCTTTACGATTCCTGGTTTGATGATTCGGCGCAGAAAGCAAAGCCGATCTCTGAATTGCCGATTCCAAAAGAGATTAAAGCAAAAGGTGAGAAAGCCATTGCAGAATACCAAGCTGAGTACAGATTAGCTTATTACACCGAAGCAATGGTGAATTGGTGCCCTGAGTTAGGTAGCGTGCTTGCTAATGAAGAGGTCATTAACGGACTTTCTGAGCGTGGCGGACATCCAGTTTTCAAAAAGCCGATGAAGCAGTGGATGCTTCGCATAACGAAATATTCTGAACGCTTAATTAATGAAATTAGTGAAGTTGAATGGCCAGAGGCAATTAAAGAACAGCAAAGAAATTGGATCGGAAAGAAGCAGGGCGCAGAGATAATTTTTAAGGTCCATCAGAGCGATGCCCAACTTGTTGCTTTCACAACTCGTCCAGACACTTTGTTCGGGGTTACATTTTTTGTTGTTTCGCCGGAACATGAAATCGTAAAAACGATTACAACTGCTGATCAAAAATCCAAAGTTGAAGAATACTGTCAGAACGCTCTTAAAATGAGCGAGCTTGATAGAACAATTGAGAATCGTAAAAAGACAGGAGTGTTTACAGGATCGTATGTTGTAAATCCGATCAATTCAGAATTAGTTCCAGTCTACGTTGGCGATTATGTTTTGATGAGTTTTGGAACTGGATGTGTCATGGGTGTGCCAGCTCATGATGAGAGAGATTTTGAATTTGCTCGGACCTTTCAATTAGAGATACGACCAGTAATCCGTCCATCAGATGATACCCCAGAAAATATTCGGATGGCCGTTGGGGAAGGGGAGATAGCATTTACTGATCCTGGAGTTATGCTCCCGTGCCAGTTTCCTGTGGCGAGAGAACTCTCCCTTGAGGGGAAGTCGAACGAGGAAGCAGCGAAGTTAATAAATAGCTGGCTCTCGAAGAATGGAAGGGGCAAGACAGTCGTCAACTATAAGTTAAGAGATTGGCTGTTTTCACGACAACGTTATTGGGGTGAACCAATTCCGATTATCCATTGGGAAGATGGATCCATTTCTGTTCTTCCGGAGTCAGAGTTGCCATTGGTATTGCCACCACTAGATGATTTTAAGCCATCTCAGGATGGACAGTCTCCATTAGCAAAGGCGACAGATTGGCTCAATGTTACTTGTCCAAAAACAGGGAAGAAAGGACGACGTGAAACTAACACGATGCCAAATTGGGCAGGGTCATGTTGGTATTATCTTCGGTATCTTGATAATAAAAACGATAAAGCTCCTTGGGATAAGTCCATTGAGAAAGAATGGATGCCCGTTGATCTTTATGTTGGTGGTGCTGAGCATGCGGTGTTGCATTTGTTGTACGCACGTTTTTGGCAGAAAGTACTTTTCGATCTTGGATATGTAAGTACGAAAGAGCCTTTCAAACGGCTGGTCAATCAAGGAATGATTTTGGCGCATGCTTATAAAAATAGGCGTGGTGCGTTAGTGGCAGTAGATCAGGTTGATATTCAGCCCGATGGTAACGCTAAACACAAAGAGACTGGTGAGATCTTAGAAAAGATTGTTGCAAAGATGTCTAAGTCTCTAAGGAACGTTGTAAATCCTGATGAAATCGTCAAGCAGTACGGTGCTGATACATTGCGACTCCATATGATGTTTATGGGTCCACTTGAAGGAACCCGAGTTTGGGATGGGCAAGCAATCTTAGGAGTGAATCGGTTCTTAAGAAAAGCTTGGCGCTTTGTTCTTGAGGAGAAAGATTCAGGCTTCAGAGATGTTGCAAATGCTGATTCTGAAAAGGTAACTCGATTACTGCATAAAACTATAAAGCGAGTTACTGAGGGGATGGAAGGTTTCCAGTTCAATACTCCTATCGCTGCAATGATGGAGTTTTTAAATGAAGTTGGAACAGAGAAGGTAACAAAGAAAACTCTTGAAACATTTACAAAATTGCTTTCACCATTAGCTCCTCACCTTGGGGAGGAGTTGTGGGAGCGGCTTGGTCATAAAGAAAGTATTTCTACTGCAACTTGGCCTGACTTTGATGAGCAACTTATTAAAGAGGATACAGTTACTGTTGTCGTGCAAATTGCAGGAAAGAAGCGAGGTCTTGTAGATGTAGCAGCTACAATTTCTCAGGATGCCTTAAAGCAGGCAGTGATTACTGTAATGAAAGGGACTAACTACGAAGTTACAGAGAACGACAGATTCATCACTGTTTTTCAACCTGGAACATCCGTGCCACGACTTGTAAACATTATAAAGCAGTAAAAGTCATATGAGATATTGCACTCGCATTATTTGGGTAAGTATTTTGCTGCTCTTTATTCAAGTGGCTGCTTTTGCGGAAACTGAAGCCGAATTATCGGCTGTAAGGCAAGCAAATTTAACTGCAATCCTACATAACATTGAGCGAGTTGATAGAGAACTTCTACAAAAGCAGAACGAACTACAGGGTCCATCAGCGCAAGGTCGCACAGAACAACTTGTAGAAGAGATCAAAAAACTTTCAACTAGATTGGAAGGGTTAAGAGACAACTTTGTTGAAGTTGCCACAGGAGTTGATCCAAGTGTCCTTCGAACAAGAGAAGAAAATACAGAGGTAGTTTGGAGCGATGAGTTAAAGGACCTCTTACACCCACTTGTAAATGAGGTGCGCCGACTTACTAGTCGTCCTCGTGAAGTGGATCGGATGAGAACAGATCTAGAGGATTTGAATACCCAGATCTCTGTAGTAAGAGCCGCCCTTCAGAATTTACAACAAGCAAAATCAGGGCTGCAAGAAGAGGCATTAAAAGAATACATAACCAAGATTGAATCAGAGTGGACTGGAAAAGAAGAAAGCCTTTCTACCCAAGTTGCTATTGCCGAGCAGAAATTGAAGAGAAAGCTTAGTGAGCGGCAGACGCTTGGTGAGTCAGTTAGAAATATCTTCCAACTTTTCTTTAAGAGTCGCGGGCTCAACCTAGCGGTAGCGCTGTTCTGCGCGGTGCTTTTTTGGACAATTTTTCGCCGAGTTTTTGCTGTATTCCATAAGCTAGCTACAAAAAATAATCCTAATAAAGGACTTTACTCACGATTTTTTATAATTCTTAACATTATCTTCTCTATTTTTGGTGCCGTCTTGGTCTTTATGACGGTTCTTTATTTCGTAGAAGATTGGGTACTTCTGATTCTTACCATCATGTTGATCTTGGGAATTGTTTGGACTTCGAAGCAGGCAGTTTATCAATTCTGGACCCATGCAACGATGTTGATGAATCTTGGAGCTGTTAGAGAAGGGGAGAGGGTAATTTATCAAGGTATTCCGTGGTTAGTTCGCTCTCTAAATGTATTCTCTATCTTATACAATCCACTCCTGCATGGTGCAGAAGCAAGATTGCCCATTAAAGATCTCTCCACTCTTCGTTCACGAGATTGCGCTCCTGATGAGCCCTGGTTTCCCACCCAACAAGGTGACTGGGTGGTAATGCCTGATGGAACAGTTGGCCAGGTGATTTTACAGACTGTAGATTTTGTAAAACTTAAACTCTTAGGTGGCAGTATTAAGTGGTATTCAACAGAAGAGTTTATGAAGGGATGTCCTAATGTCATCTCTAACGGGTTCCGCCATCTTGTTTCTTTTGGAGTTGATTATAAACATCAAAAGGAAGTGACAGGTCCTATCTGTGAAACTCTTCGTAATACTTTGCGGGATCGCTTAACTGCTGCTGGGTACGGAAATGAGATAGTTAAACTTGATGTTCAGTTTGAAGAAGCAGCATCTTCTTCTCTTAATTTAGCTGCGATAGTTGATTTCTCAGGAAAAGCCGCAGGCGAGTATAACCGTCTTCGACGTTTAATTCAGACCATCTGTGTTGATGCTTGCACTGCAAATGGCTGGAATATTCCATTCCCTCATTTGACTGTACAAATGAAAAATTAGGGACAGGCCCCTTTTTCTAT
>CAZYRE010000104.1:0-2352 GCA_964650155.1 uncultured Bdellovibrionales bacterium | reverse complement strand
CATTCCCTCATTTGACTGTACAAATGAAAAATTAGGGACAGGCCCCTTTTTCTATAGAAAAAGGGGCCTGTCCCTAATTTCCTTCTATAGAAAAAGGGGCCTGTCCCTAATTTCCTTGTAGACCAAGTTGTGGAGCGATTGTTCGAAGTGCAGTAATTACATTGGTTATAAGATCAGAGAGTTCCATTCCTAACTCCTGAGCGCCTAACTTAATGTCTTCACGGCTACAGCCGGCAGCAAAATGTTTATCCTTCATCTTTTTAAGGACTGATTTTGCTTCAATAGTATGTAGTGATTTATCTGGACGAACTAGTACTGAAGCTGTAACTAAGCCGCTAAGTTCATCTACAGCGAAGAGAGTCTTGGCCATTGGGGTTACGCGAGGAACACCTGTGTAAATAGCATGTCCCATAATGGCGTCACGAATCTCTTGGTCATACCCAAGTTGCGTAAGAATAGAGTTTCCTTTGTAAGGATGACCATCAGGAGGAGTAGGATTAGGGAACATCTCGTAATCAAAATCATGTAGTAATCCGGCGATGCCCCATCTTTCAACGTCCGTTGCTGAGCAGCCATTTTTCTCGGCATGCCAACGCATCGCTGCTTCAACAGAGAGGCAATGATTAATCAGACTCGGATTTTTTGTATATTCAGTTAATAAAGCAAAAGCATCAGTTCGGTTGTGGTTCGTCATTATTATTTTCCTTTGAAGTTAGTGCCACTGCTTTGGCTGATTCTTTATGTCCTTTTGATTCGAGTAATTTAAATAAGATCTGTAATTTACTATCTTGGATACCTTCGGAAAGAGGCATCGAACCAGTGAACTCTTCACCGAACCCCTGGACTCTAAGACTAATTTGGCTAGTGGAATCTAAATTTCTATTCTCTGACGTGAAGATCTTTGATGAATCAATTAATTCCAAAATTCTAAAAAGTAGATCCCAGGAATGTTCAGACGGATTAAATTTGAAGGAATAAACTTGTGGTCCAGCTTGACCATAAATAGAGACGGTTTGTTTGAACGAGTTAGGCGCAATTGAAGCAATCCGTTCGAACTCTGTCCGCCATTCATTGAATGCTTCTTGTTTAGACACCGAGGTAAACTTTATTGGAAGAGGAGTGTTTGAAAAATAGAGAAGCGCTACAAACAAAATGGCAGATTTATATATCTTAAGTGACATAGTATCGTATTTTACACTCCGACCGTTAGGTTGGCAAAAGTATATAACGCAGCCTTTTAAATCCTAAACATTCCATCAACATGAACTGCATCAAACCCTTCTGTAGATAGAAATGAGGTGGCTAATGTTGCTCTACGGCCCGAAGCACAATGTACATATAACCGTTTATTTTTCGGCAACTCATTCAATCGAGCTTTGAGTCTAGTATACGGGATAGATTTCGCGCCTTGAATATGTTCATTAGCAAACTCTGCAGTTGTGCGAACATCAATTATCTCACCTTCTTTTAGAGCGTCACTAGTATTAAATCGATCAAACATTATTCTTTGTATTTTAGATGTGGCAAGTCCAGCACTGCTGACCTCATCAAAAGTAATCCAACCAATAATCTTATCAAATCCGATGCGATACAGACGCACGGCGGCAACCTCAACTTCTGATTCATTTTCAAGAATCAAACTTATTTTATCGTTGATATTAAGATACGAACCCGTCGAAGTTGAGAAGAAAGGTGTATGTAGAGGAGCATTTATTGAGCGTCGGACATGATTTGAATCGAACTCGTTACGATCTTCCCTAGTATCTACAATTTTTACTCCTGAATCCGCTGCTAAGGTTTTAAACTCTGGAATTGTTAATTTCGTAAATTCCGGCACACTACCCGTAACCGTAATCCCATCACGATTTACCCGCTTCATAGTTTCAAAATACAGAGGCGGATCGGGTTGCCCTTGAAGAATATCCTTCACAAATGCAGCACTGTCAGAGAGAGCGAGTTTAAAAGCATCATTAAATCTCCGTTCATACCCTAGAGTAGAAGAAGGGACGGCGCCCAATGCTTTACCACACACACTTCCTGCCCCGTGACCTGGAAAAACCTGGAGATAATCACCAAGCTTTGACAGCTTCTCAGATAGTGAAGCTCGTAGAGTTTTGGCTGAAGGTTCCATGTCTCCCTTTTTACCAGCGGCAGTTTCTAATAAATCCGGTCTGCCTACATCTCCTACGAATAAAAAATCACCAGAGAGAAGCGCCATCGGCTCATCGGCCCCGCCACCTAAATCTGTAATAAGAAAACTGAGATGTTCAGGGGTATGTCCCGGAGTATGTAAGGCTTCCACCTTAATATTGCCAACCATGAACTTATCGCCATTTTTAAGAAGTGTAGTGT
>CAZYRE010000103.1:0-8911 GCA_964650155.1 uncultured Bdellovibrionales bacterium | reverse complement strand
CGGCGACTGCCGGAATTAAATAATATGAAGATCTCACAATTAGAATCTAAGAAAGGCCATCAAGTGAAATATCACCTTTTTCAACCTTCAGCTCAAGGAGCTGAAACAGACCGAAATCCTCTTCTGGATCTCTAATTCGGTCAAATTCCTCCTGTGTAATGCCTATGTAATGAACTCCATGGGCATTCAGGGTTGATTTGGCATTCTCGCGACGAGCTAGGTACTCAGAATCAACAACTCCATTAAATCCAGGGACAAAATCTACAACTAGCTTAGGGGAGAATCTTTCATCGGTTACCGCAAATAAACACTTATACTGTCCCCACCAAGATTCCCGAGATAAACCTTGCGCAGCATTCTCTTCGCAGATGGTATTGAGGCTCATATTATAAACTACGCGGTCTTTTCCAAAGACTGTTACCAGTAGCCTAAATAGTTGGGCCTCATGAAGCTCTAAACTAATCACACCCCGATTATGCCATGTAAATCTATTTCTGTAGAGTAGTTCTAGGTACTTTGGCTAGAAAATATTATGTATGTTAGAATGGTCATCCGATTATTTTTGGGATTTAAATGGCTCGATTGCCTATTAAAATTTATCCAGACCCTATCCTTAAACAGAAGGCATCACCTGTTACTGTATTTGATGCAAAACTAAAAAAACTCCTTGATGACATGGCAGAAACTATGTACGAGGCGCACGGTGTTGGCCTGGCTGCTAACCAAATTGGCAGCCTCGAACGGATCGTCGTAGTGGATGTCTCTGAAGATCGAAATGAACTCCTGCATCTCATAAATCCTGAAATCTTAAATAGGAATGGAAAAAAGAAAGGTGAAGAGGGCTGCTTAAGCATTCCTGGATTTAGAGATAATGTAGAAAGAAGTAGCTCCCTAACTTTACGAGCCCAAGATGCAACTGGCAAACAATTTGAGATTGAAGCTGATGGTTTGTTGGCCGTTTGTATACAACATGAGATCGATCATCTCGATGGAATATTATTCGTAGATCGGTTGAGCAGATTAAAACGTGAATTCTTTAAAAAATGGCTCGAGAAAGAGGGTCCTTTAGAAAATACGGATTGATAAATGCGCGTGATATTTTTCGGAACTCCGGATTTCTCAGCTTTAACGTTGAAGGAATTACTCAGCGTTCCAGGAATCGAGGTTACCTGCGTAGTAACTCAACCCGATAGGCCTCAAGGCCGAGGCAATGAACTCACAGCGTCCCCCATTAAAAAGCTGGCGCTAAGTCACCACATCCCTGTTATTCAACCTGAAAACATTAGAAAGAGCGAAAGTGATTTCTTACAATCTATCAGCGAATTTGGGCCTTACGATGTTGGAGTAGTAATAGCATTTGGTCAAATTCTATCACAAAAAGTTTTAGATTTTCCCAAGCATGGCTGTGTCAATATACATGCCTCCCTTTTACCAAGGTGGCGTGGAGCGGCTCCAATTCAAAGAGCAATAATGGCCGGAGACAAAGAAACAGGCATCGCCTTAATGAAAATGGAGGCTGGGCTTGATACTGGGCCGGTTTTTTGTTCAGAACGTATAGCGATAGAAGACTTTGATACTTTTGAAATTCTACATGACAGATTGTCACACGTAGGAGCCAAACTTCTTGGCAGTAATATTCGTCGGATTGCTTCAGGAGAACTCACACCACAACCTCAACCAAAAGATGGCGTTACATACGCTCATAAGATTGAAAACGAAGAGTGTCAAATCGACTGGACTAAAAGCTCAATGCAAATAAACAATCTTATTAGAGCACTTAACCCAATCCCAGGTGCGTTTACGACAGTTTCAGGGAAAAGGTTAAAAATTTTCGAGTCTCAGCCAGTACGGTCTCTTAATGCTGGGAAGTTCAGTCCTGGTCAGGTCGTAGCGGTTGATTCTTCAAAGTTAGAGGTACAATGTGGGGAAGGAATGTTGGCACTTCTGCAGGTCCAGCTTGAAGGCAAAAAAAAGATGTCAGTAAATGAATTTTTAAAAGGATTCCCTATTTCCCTGCACGACTCATTTCTTATTGGAGGGGCTAATTGAAAAATTCTAATCTCGTTGCTCCTTCCCTACTATCAGCAAACTTCGGAAATCTTGCTGCTGAGATTAAAGATGTTTCTAAGCTCGGCGCAGATTGGTTCCATGTAGATATAATGGACGGAAGTTTTGTCCCACCGATCACTTTTGGCGACAACATGGTGCAAACGGCAAAAGCAAACTCTTCTCTCCCTCTAGATGTACATCTGATGATTGTTAAGCCTGATAACCATTTTCAAAGTTTTAAGGATGCTGGCGCAGATAGAATCACAATCCATATTGAAACTGTTGACGATCCTAAAGCCTCTCTGAACAAAATTAAATCCCTCGGTATGAAGTGTGGCCTTACATTAAAGCCAGCAACTCCAGTTGCCTCGATTGAACCCTACATAGAATTGTGTGATCTGATCTTAGTAATGAGCGTAAACCCAGGCTGGAGTGGTCAGAAATTTATCCCTGAATCTCTTGCTAAAATAGAGCGTGTCCGCTCTCTAATAGAACAGCGTCACCTTAAAACTTTAATTCAGGTAGATGGTGGAATTAACGACATAACTGGCGCAGAATGCGTTCGCGCTGGAGCTGAAGTTTTAGTGGCCGGCTCTTTTGTTTTTGGTGCGAAAGACCGAAGACAAGCTATAGATTCCCTGAAATACTGCGGCCGTTAATCTATTGAATTTATACCATGCTTAATAAAAATATATTTCTAACAATTATAGTAATTTTTGCTCTTGGCTGTGGCGGCGGCGGTGGAGATTCGGATTCTCACACTGCTGTTACAATTTGCCCAAGAGTGATTAACGGGGAAACGTGTACTCCCTCAGGTTCTCCTATTGTAAAGCTTCTCATCTCTTCAGTTGGTGGAATCCAAGCACTCTGTTCTGGAACAGCTATTAGCTCGACCATGGTCCTAACAGCAGCCCACTGCTTCCTCACAACAAACGTGCTCAGCGTGGTTGTCGATACTGGTGATAACTTTGTTAATGCAAAAGCAATCAACGTCCATCCAAATATTCAGGTTAACAAGAACGCCATTTTTAATGATGTGGCAATTGTTGAAACGGAAAGAGCTCTTGGAACCCCTACTCTTCCTATAGTTTTGAGTCAGACTGTTGAGCCTGGCGATCTGATAGGAATTAATGGCTACGGAATTGATGAAAGCGGAATCCCTGGTGTCTTTAAAGGTGGCACCATGAAGGTCAGTAAAGTGACGGTAAATCACGTTGGCGCAATATTTGACGGAAGCCTAAGTAACACATGCAACGGAGATTCCGGTGGGCCTGCCACCTTAACCCTTCCAGCAGGGGTTGGGATAATTGGACTGACCTCCTCGGGGCTTAAAACCGATTGCAGCAGTGGGGATGAAACACTATTTACTAATTTGCAGTCTCAGAGCGTCTTAGACTTTGTAACCTCACTCGTTCCAGAGGTTGGTACAATCTAAGCTATCTGCTATAGTTCGTAGCGGATGCGATACCTGATTCTACTTACTCTAACACTACTGGCCTCAGGATGTGGGCAGCAGAGCTCCTCCGAGCATTCATCCTCCAATATTAATACTAGAATTATTAATGGCGTAGCTGCTGCTCCTGGAGTTGGAACACAAATAGTTTCTATAAACACTACATATAAAAGCGGTGATATTGGCCTCTGTAGTGGGACAGCGATAAGTGACTTCGCAGTTCTAACTGCGGCACACTGTGTTATCGATACCTCCTCAGTAGCGATCTCTGCCTTAGGTCGTCCTGTTCCTGCCTCAGAAATTCATATCGCTCCAGGATTCTTTGATGACATCTCTGTCGGTGCAATATTTAACGACTTAGCCGTGCTTCGGACAAAAGAACCGTTGGGAGTTGGTGCGCTGGGCATACTTGGTAGTCGCGCTCCTATAAGTAGCGAAACGATCCAGATCTATGGTTACGGAATAGATCAGGATGGAAACTATGGGTCATTACTTAACGGCGCTATGACTCTCTCTCTTGTTACACCTAATCATCTGTTTGCTAATTTTGATGGGCGCGGATCTAATACATGTGCTGGAGATTCTGGTGGGCCAGCGTTAGTCTCCGTATTAGATCAGATCGGAAACACTATTGGAATTGCCATCGCAGGGGTTGTCGGCTCAGGAACGAGAGAAGACTGCCAAAAGGGCGATACCACGTTATTCACAAACCTAACCGATCCAGCTCTTGTTTCTTTCGTTCTCTCCGTAGCTCCTGAGGCTTCAGTATTGTAAAGAGTTCCGTGAAAGATTTGAACTCTGCTCCCAATAAGATCTTAGAAATTACAGTTTGCTTCTCTGCTTTTTTACTATGTTTAGCAGTGCTTCTGGTAAGCTCCCCCCTCCCACTAGCAGATGACTTCGATGCAATCTTACAATTTCTTATTAGTTTTTATGAGACACCACTTTGGCAAGCGCGATTTAATCTAATTACTACACCCCATAATGAACACCTTATTTATGTGCCAAGAATTATTTCGATAGCACTTGTCGAGATAGGTATCTATGACTCAAGAATTACGATTGTACTTGCACTTGGAGCACTTTCCCTATCCGCTTACCTTCTAAAATATTTATCTGACACAAAATGCTTTGCCCTATCTGCAGCAGCAGCACTAATTATTTTCTCTCCTCATCCATTTGAAGCTTGGACTTGGTCTCTTGCAGCACAGCAATACAGCCTAGTTATACTCTCAGCTCTCGGGACATCTCTTCTTGCCTTTCCTAAAGATTCAACTGAAAAGCAAACATCAGCTCACTTAATTGGAGTAATACCTCTAGTTATTGTGGCGTTAGGTTCTCAGGCTAGCGGGGCTCTAGTACCTTTATGCATTTTAGGTGTATCGATATTACAAAAGCGAGTACTTGTTCCGTGGTTAATCATCACCCCAATCGCACTTCTCCCAACCTTACTAACCTTCTCATTGCCAATTGAAGGTAGTGCCTTCCCGAATTTATTAAACTTGCTTGGATACTTTTTACAGATTCTCGGTTCAGCGTTTCTTCAATTCGGCAGTGCAGCGGCACTAACTTCCGGTGTGATTATACTTGCAGTTTATTTGGCAGTAATTCTTAAGGGTAGTTTGTATAAATATCCATCACTTCTTTCGTTTTTTACATTTTTAATTCTCTCCGCAATCACAATTTCAGTTAGTCGAAGTGGCATAAATGAGAATTTAGACTCAATGCCGCATAGGTACGTGGTTTTTGGACTATTCTTATTAAGTTCAGCGATTTTAAGTTTAGATAAGTTGTTTCAAAAGCATCGCCAAGTTATTGGAAATTGCACCTTCACGCTGGTGCTGACCTCTTTAATAACTGGATGGATAATCTTCTACCCAGATTATTTGCAGCGGTGGCAATTTAAGCATGACTCTGAAATATCGCTAAGTCTAGGCGCCTTCCCCCCACTACACCCGATACCGAAGCACGCAGATGTCATTTATAATAAAGCAATTCGGATGGGTCTCTTAAATCAACATCACAAAAACAACTTACCAAAAATAGAATCTCTCTTAACTGAATCAGAAGCCTGCAGCTCTGGAATTGAACTAGCAAAGGATCCTCGTTCTAAAGACGGGGCCGGAAAAGTCGTATGGGAATCAATGATAAGTTCAGACGACCTTCTATTTGGTACGGGATATACTATTCCGCCACATGGGACATGTACGAATTGCGAATTTCTTGTTGGATTATATAACGGCGAAAACTACTACATCGCTAATACAGCTCAAAGGACACGGCAGGACGTAGTAAGAACTTTCGGCAATATTACCACCAAGTTTCCTGGATTCAGAGTGTTCGTTGAAACTGCGAAATTACCGACTGGCCAATATAGTATTCAACCCATTTGGCGGGAAAATGGAAAATGCTTTACCAGAAAAACAAAGACGACTATTCAGAAGAAATAAATAGATACTATTTCTTAGGTGCAACCTTCAAAGCATCTGGCGTGAAATAAGAGAATGTTCCGTTATCCCACTGGACCCCGACAACAACTCCTCGCTCATCACCCTTAGCAACTGGATCTTCCCGAACTGAGGTAACAACTCCTCTGCATCCTTCTCCTTCGGCACGGATTACTCGTGTATCTACTGCGATGCCATTTAGTTCTGTTGATTCCATGAACATTCCTTTAATGTAACTTTCCTGTCCTTATAAGATACTCTTTTCACCCAAAGAGTTGTCAATAACATGAATCATCCTTTTTACATTTTGGTTACAAAATATAAGGTCAAGGATACCCTTAAAAATGACGATATTTTACATAAGCGGTACTGGTTTTGAGTTTTTGCCCCTGAAAGCCCGTAGCCAAAAGTGCCTTGGGCGCATCTTACCTTAGACGAGGGGTCTTCTCTCGAAACTTGGGCCGATTAACGGGCCAAACATGGTTGGTGAGTGTGAGGTTTTATATGGCAAAGGGAATTCGCAATAGTTCATTATTTTGTTCCTTCTGCGAAAAGAGTCAGGACGAGGTTCGCAAGTTAATCGCTGGTCCAGGCGTCTACATCTGTGATGAATGTATTGATCTCTGCAATGACATTCTTACAGAAGAGTTAGCCCATATTAAGGGAAGCGCAAAAAGCTCTGATATCCCCACTCCGAAAGAGATCAAACAATCACTAGATGAATATGTGATCGGTCAAGACTTGGCCAAGAAAGTTCTATCTGTGGCAGTACACAATCACTATAAGAGAATCGAATGTAACCTTGTAAGTAAAGGTGACATTGAACTTCAAAAATCAAATATCTTAATGCTTGGACCAACTGGTTCTGGCAAAACACTTCTGGCTCAAACGTTGGCTAGAATTCTTGATGTTCCATTTACAATTGCTGACGCTACTACTCTGACTGAAGCTGGGTACGTTGGTGAAGACGTAGAGAATATTATCTCAAACCTACTTCAAGCTGCTGATTGGGATATTGAACGGGCCCAACGCGGTATAGTTTATGTTGATGAGATAGATAAGATTGCTCGTAAGAGTGATAGTCCTTCTGTTACCCGTGACGTATCTGGTGAAGGTGTTCAACAAGCACTTCTAAAAATAATCGAAGGTACAGTTGCTCATGTTCCACCAAAAGGTGGCAGAAAGCACCCACAACAAGAATTGATTGCAGTTGATACTAAGAATATTCTTTTTATCTGTGGCGGAGCCTTTGAGGGTATTGATCGCATGGTTCAACGCCGTCGCGGTAAAAATAAACTCGGCTTTGGTGATGAAGCTCCAAAGAGCAGAAAAGAGAAGGTCAATTTAAATAAAAATCTAGAACAGCAAGATTTACTCGCCTTCGGTATGATCCCAGAGTTTATTGGTCGCTTACCAGTAACTGTGGCTCTTGAAGAATTAGATGAGATATCGTTGATCTCTATTTTGACTGAGCCAAAGAATGCGCTCATCAAACAGTACACTCATCTGATCAACTTAGAGAACGCAAATCTAACTTTTACAGCTGAAGCACTTAAGGCTGTGGCACAAAAAGCCTTAGCTAAAAAGACTGGAGCTCGTGGTTTGCGCGCCATAATTGAAGAAACCATGCTCGACATTATGTTCGAGATCCCTGGCAACTCTACAATCAAGGAGGTTGTCATAACCCCAGAGGTCATCAACGGCGAAAAACCACCCGTTCTTGTCCACGAAAACAAGGCCGTCGCCGGGTAAAGGGGACGCTGCCGATACGCGAAACTTTTTGCGTAGTTAAACTATATTAGAAGCAAACTCCTTGTAATCTAGACTAGCAATTGGAAGTTTTTGGATTTACGAGGGGTTATGCATCAAGCTAAGTACACTAGTGCAGTGTTTTTCTTAATCTTTTTTCTAACTACAACTATAAACTTACAAGCTGAGTCTCGGTCTAGATTGGAGCCTTCTCCTATAGATCCTCTGGTCAAAAATGAAGTTTTTGAAACGAAGGCTAAATGTGAAGTAAAATGCTCGGGTGGTGGGGATCAAACTTTTAAAGACTTTACCCTTACTCAATGCTGCCTCTTCCGTATGAACGCTTGTACGACATACTTTGATGGCAGTGTTATAGATGCCAGTACCTGTGGGGACAAACCCTAAATACTGATGAGATCAACAGCAAAGAAAAATCATGACCCGGGTGAACCATCCGATGGTGGAGAGCTTAATTCTACCCCTCTACCAAGCATTGGCAAAAATAAAGCATTACTCAGACTTTTAAGATTAGAGGATCCTTCGACTCCTGATTCAATCCTTCAATCAAACAAGGATCCCTACGAAATAAGAGTTGCAAGACTGATGGTTTCATTAGCCGATCGTGCAGAGCGAAAAGGGCTAAAGGATGAACGGATTGGTGGGGATAAGATTGACAATCAAAGGCTTGAAAAATCTATTTTAGGAGCTTCAAGTCGAATTACTGCTTTGATTTCTGTTAAGGAAAAACTACCACCTCAGCTAAGATCTGAGTTAATTCAGGAGTTATTAGAGCTCGGAGCAGCAAGACGCACCCTTGAAAGTTGTAAACACATAGCAGAAGCCCAATTTGGTATGCGTCCAAGCGCAATGCAAGTTTTTGGAGCGCTCGCATTATCTAGAGATCTCCCTCACGGCATTGATTCACCGCAAGCAAGGATATCACTTAGGCAAATGGTCCATCTTCAAGCTCATTCAGATCCTAAAAATTTATTCTGGGTTGGTGATCCCATTCCATATCACCTAGCCATCAACTTTGGTCCTGACGGTAAAAATGTATTTAAACAGATGGCTGGAATATTAGAACGAAACGACTGGTATCCCCCAGCAGTAATTAAACTTTGCAAGCAGATGGGCTTACCTAGTAATGATTTATCCAAACAAGTAATCAGAGAAACCCTCGGCATTTTCCAATTCTTTAGATTAATCAAATAAG
>CAZYRE010000102.1:0-9182 GCA_964650155.1 uncultured Bdellovibrionales bacterium | reverse complement strand
GTCGATGCTGATCCAGACATACTTACTCCTTAAAATTGATCCGCCTCAGAGATGTCAGCTGCTAAGCCGCCACCAAAATTCCATTTGCTTACCTGACTTGCTGGACCACCCCGAACTTTTTTGTCATTTGATTGAGCTAGTACTGCGCTTGCTTGGCGCCGTGTAGCTTTGTCACCTTCAGTTAAGATACGGGACAGAACAGACTCATTCTGTGCAACTCGAGACATCTCTTCCCCGATCTCCTTTCTTACGCCACAAACTGAGTCCACTTTTTTCTTCCATCGTCTGTGTTCAGTTGGACTAGCTGGACTAGAAGCAGCTTCCCGAAGAGCGCTACTGGCTTCTGTGCAAGCAAAATCAACAAAAGCATTTGCCTTTTCCGAGGCCCACCAGTGAATAAGCTCAGGCTTTTCTCTTAAAGGATCCATGCTGTCTTCAATGGCAGTGATGAGAGCCTGGCTAGTTTTAATACTTGGCCTGATATTAATTTGAGCGAGATCCGCAGCAGTTAATTTATACCCGCCGTTATCATCTTGAGCTCTATCGAGAATATCCTGCAACTCAGTTACCGATGTCTCATATTCCTCATACCAAAGTTGCCTTGTAGAAAATGATGGTGGAATTACATTCAAGGCATATGTTGGTAAGGATCCACCGCTCAATATATCAGGGCAAATCTCATCGTCACCAAACATCGCTCGCATACGAACTGGCACTTCAATAGAGAGGTGCCCGAACATTACTAAAGATCCCCATTCGCAATTATTAGTGCCAAGCGCGCCTCTAGCAGCAAGGAAAGTAGCCAAAGATAATTCTGATTCACATTCCTTACGTACTTCATCAAGATCTTTGCCAGATCCAAATACCCCGCCAATCCCGCCGGACATCTCTTCGGCGATACATTTATCGATTTCGTCAAAAACTTCCCGAGCCATACGTGGCAAGTTCCTGCGATGACTAATTTCATTCGATCGATCCCGCTGATATGAAGCTAGGGCAACATCAAACATATTCGCTATGTTCATTCCGCCTTGGGCTAGAGTTGGCTCCTGAAACATAAGCATCTGATACCAGCTGCCGTAATCGCTGTTCAGTCCACCCTCAAGTCTTTCTTTTGGAGTTTCGCTACTTAGGTAACCAGCCTCCATATCCTTCTTTGATAGAAGAGAGAAATATTCAAGCGGTAATTTCGTCTCAGATTTAAAATCTGTTTCGTCGTGCTCAAGATAACTAGTGGTGCTTTCAGTCTCACGGAGTCGAGGACTAGTCCCTCTGTTACGAGTTCCTAAGTCGTTGCCACGAGCAAAGTGAATTCCATCTTGCTCAATTCCAGCTAAGTTCATGTCCATCATCTCTGACTTAAGCAAAGAGAGTTCTGATGGAACGGCACGAGCTGTTTCTGTATGGCAAATAGATAATGCGGCGATGCACACAATTATACGAGAGTAAAAGTTCCTCATACGTTACCTCCAGTTGAAGGTTGAGCGCGGCAACTATCAACAAGTCGAGCGAGAGTCTCGGTAGTAATTGACCCTTCTAAACGGCAAGCTTCGCGGGATCCCTCTTGTAGGCCAAGGACGAGAGGGTAGCTTTCGACTTCAAACTCATTCTCAAGCTCTCTGTTAAATTGTAGAGGGAAAGAGAAGCTATTGCCGAGCTTGAATGTTTTTAAATCTTCAACTGAATTATCAGAAGAAGGTACGCCCATTACTTCGATGGTCGGGTCAGCAAGAGTTTCTTCGTAGTATGATTGCAGCTCTCTTGCAGCAGACTCAGATGCCGCAGAGGATGAATCGAAGAAGAAGACTAATCTAATAGATTTAGATGATGGGTTTACTGGACCAACTTCAGGAATGTTTGCTTCTTCAAGTACCTCTTCAGCTTCAACCTCTTTCTTTGCTTTTTTTACCAGAGCAGCAAGATCAGAGGTTCTTTTTAAAATTCTATCCTGGTACTGAACCCAAGCTTTAGCTGCCTTATAAGTAGCATTGACGTTGCCAGCCTCATAAGCTTTTACCAAAGTTTGAAAAGGAATTGGTGATTTTGGATCAAGACCTACAATTTGAGGAGCTGCCTCTACTGAGTTTAAATTATTTACATCTCTCTTAAGTCCAGCTTTGGCGCCTTCGCCGATAGTTAAGCCTGATTTAATCTCAGCAGATTCATCGCAGTAAAAACATTTAGCTATATCTCTTTTAAAGAATGGTGCAGGAGTATCACCATACGCACTTAATACGACCCCAAGGCTTACTCCAACAAGTAGGAGGACGATGTGTATAAATCTCGATTTCATAGCTCCTCCTTAGTAACAACAATAATGACGTTGATAATGCACATAATGAGTAATCTGCTCTTTGCTTTCTGATTCAGTCCCAAACTTTGAATGATCCTTTTCCCCAAACTGAATACATGAAGAATCATTGTAGTAGTCGATGAGTGCATCTTGGCTTTTATTAAATGAGTGCACTGTGTAGTTTAGATAGCTGGCTAATTCGATCGCTTTAATAGATCGAAGTGCATCTCCAACGTAAGGATGAGGAGAGTATGTGTGTGCGTTCAGCGGGAAAATTTTCCCGCCCCATGCGCTAGCACAAGTTTCAGCGGCAAGAGCAGTTCCTGCGCCAAAGGACCCTGAGATATTTATTAATCCAGGATCCGTGTTTCCAGTGGACATGTTGTACATGGCACAATCAGCCGGAGTAACCTCACTTGCCCCTAGCTGTGCCATCTCTGTGAATTCTGGTATTCGCGAGTATGTAATTTCTGGATACGTATCGTTGCGAAAAGGATCGTATTCGATCCAGTCGGTACAAGCAGAAGGTAAGAAATCCAAGATTAAAGGTTTGTAGTCTGTAGACATTGCATAAATGTGTGACTGAGCAAAGTCGAGTCGATTTTTAGAACCTATTCTAAGCCCCGCGCGTCGTTGTTGATTCTCTGCGATAGAAATTAAACCGGAAGATCCAGAAGATACCGAGCGGACGTAATTTTCGACATCCTGGTAGTACAGTTCGTAAGTTGCGTAATTGAGCATGTTCTCGGCTGGCATCTCAAGCATCGTCTCACCAACGTTTCGAACGTTTTCGATTACTTGAACTGGGAGTCGAAAACTCCAAAGAGGTTCTCCATCTTCACAGACACCAACAATTTTTAAATCAACGCATTCGACCTCTTCCACGGCTTTTAGCCCAAGTTCTACCCAGTTTAATTCAGCATCCCATGCACCATCGATGTATTCAGGAATGCCACTTGGAATATTGGAATCTATATCTGCCGCAACTTCAGCACTGATTAGGCCAAGAGTAAGGGCCATCATGGTTGTAAGAATGAATGTGCGTTCGAAAATGTTCACGGTCGTACGGCTTCCGTTCTGTTAATGTTTCACAGAAAACCAATGAACTGATGTGCTAAATAAAGGGAGGATCCTGAGCTAACCTAAAAACTACTGCTCAAGTATCCAGAGAACCGCCGGAGTATTTCTACTTCCGAGGAGAACGAACCTGTTTAAGCTCTTTCTTGAAGTTCAGTGCGGCTCTATCTTCTTCACGCTTAGTAATCTTCCAAGCAGTAGAGCCAGTTCTTAATTCAAGACCTCGCTTCGTTGTAACAACCCGTGTCGGTAAACATTTGATCCCAACCGTTAAACCAAGTCTCATTTTTGAGCTTGGCGTAGTAGGATCGTATGCCACCGTTAGGCCTGGCCACGTATCAGCGCTTGCGCGCTCTCGGGCATCAGCCGGGTCATACATGAGAAAGTCTATGTGGAAGTTGTCGTGAGGTTTTTTGGCTAAAAGATTTTTAGTAACAATTGTTCGCGCATCACTACACGAATCTAAGTTGGGTAAGATGCTAAACCGCCGAGTTGCCTCAGAGCGATTTTCTTTTAGCCCAACTAACTTTGCTCTTATCTTTGCCGTATCTACCCGTGATCTAAGAGTGTCCTTACTCTTAGTCCAACTTCCAAATGTCACATCACTTTGACGGCGGTAATGTGCCGAAGTGACCGCACTTTCTCGGGTAATGTTATTAAGTGGTGCAGCAATGACGTGCTGTCCGATTGGGAAAATAATCAGAAATATTAGTAGAAAACTTTGATTGCCTAACATCTTGAATTTACGAGATAAATTATCAGCAGCTTGTTCTTAGCAGTAAGCCCCCATAGTTATTGGATAAAAGTTCAGGGGTGTTGCCTAAATAATGGGGTATAATTCTGCTGCACGGCACGGTTAACGTCCAAATCACCATAATAGTTAAGAATACTTGCATGTGTCGTAGAAGGTACCACCTTCTATGTTTGCGTCTGCTCTGCAGGCCGGATAAAATGCGCGTCTAGTTATGCCATAGGAGTAGTTTTGGTTTTAGTTCACCGAATGTTTTCCGGAGGTTCTTTGTGGGATCGCTAGATTCAACTAGTTCCTCTAGGGACAAGAAAAATAACAACATCGGTCGAGGCGGAGTAAACCCACTCGTGTATCTGGCTATCTTTTTAGCCGTTGCCGCTCTAATTATCTACATCATCGCCGCAAAAATAATTTACAAAGATAAAGATCAAGGTGTTTTAGAGCAGATTAGAATTTCCCAGCTCGCCGAAGTTTCAGCAGTCGCAGATTATCACGCTGATTGGCTTGAACATAATCTGAGTATCGGTGCCAGAGAGAATTTTGAAAGCATTGCGGCTGCAGTAATGACTAGTGCCGAGTTCATGCCACCAACTGGTGATATCGTTTCATATGCCTGGATGGGCGTCCACAAAGGAGCTCTCCGTGCTCTCTTTATTGTAGTTGCATGGTGGAAATTCTGGTTGATTGCTGTTGTTGGCTTTGCACTGTGGAGTGTTCGATCTTTTAAAGTTTGGCTCGGCAATGATGTTCTTGGCAGACAAACCAACGGGCGACTTTTTTACTCTGGTATCAGAGGTGATCTTAAAAAGATTGTAGCCAACGGGACCCCTGATGTTCAGACACCAGGATTAGCTTGTCCAAAGTATCTCTCTGCTGTTGAGGTAAAACGTAGCGCGATAGGTAAAGTCCTGGATCGTTACGGATTATCCAATAAGACAAATTTACGATTAGCCGGTACAATTTTAGCTTATCCTAAGTGGCCTGCGTTCATCGCCTTAAGAAGCGAAGGTGGACTTTTAGAGGCTGCATATAATGGTGCATCTCTTGCCGAACATACCGCATTGGTTCTAGAAGCTGCATTGTCGCTAAGAGATACATACGTTCAGTACGCTGATAATATCGCAGCCCTTACCGGTAATGATTCAAAAATCGGATCAGAGAAAAAATTAAGTGCCGAAGAGTATGTTGCTGAGCTTAAGTTTGCTTTCAACCGAGTACTAACCACTGAATGGAAGTTGGCTTTGGTTGATCTTACACCAAAAGAATTAGCCACAATTATATTGGCTCATGAAGCTGGTAAGGTGATGGCTTACAAGGAAGAGGGGCCTCGACTTGTAAGAGGATCAAATTTTCCTCAGCTCTGTGCCCGCGCAGTTCTTCATTCCGTAGCGGAATATGCGGATGAATATAATTTTAACCAACGTAATACAATTCGTCGTTCAATTATTTACGGTTCAAGAAAAAGCGTCTTTGGCCCGGTTAAGTTTCTAATTGATTTATCTCCACAGACTAGGGCAGCTCGACAGTGGGTTGAATTACTAATGGCCTGTCCACACGAGCTTTCGCAAGTAAGTGATGAAGTAGAATTATACGGTCTAATCTGCGCAATTCATGATGCTTGGCAGAAAGCCTTGATGGATGACCTTATGGTATCTCCTGCAGATAAATTGGTCGACATTATTGCTCATAACACTATGGCCTACGTGCCTTTTCAAAGAATAATGAAGTACTTTCGCGCCAGTCTAGACACTCGTACATTAAATAGACTCAATGAGTTGGTAGCCGTTGTTAGTGAAAGACAACAATTGGCTATAGCCGAAGGTATGGCAACTGGAACTATAAGAGTTCCTGATTATTTAAAACTTTTCGTCCCGTTATCTGAGCAAGAGATTGCGACGATTACATCGCAGCATGGGTTAGATCCTGATGAGGTTCGCGCTTGGTCATCCCTGCGTGTGGTGCTTAACTACTATAGTTGGCTAGGTCGCCGAGTGGGCGACAATAAGGTCCCTGATAATTCAATTATATTTTTAGCAACCCGTCGTCAGAAATATGAAACTGACATGCCAACTTTAGTCAGTGAATGTTTTGCTGGAATGGTGGCAATTAGGGCTACTCGCCTTATGGACCGTTGGGGTACTCTGTGGTCCAGAAAGTTTGACAGCGTTATCTCAGTTACTGCTGTGGAAGATATGGAAGAATTTGAGAAGTTTAAACGAGGCGAATCATTGGATGATGTGGATATACCAACACCAGATGGGGCGTCAGTAGGTTGATTGAGAATATATGGCACGAGATTATAAGGTTGTAACATACGCAGAACGTCGCGACGCAGCTCGAGAGAAAAGCGTGAGTCTTTCTACCTTGGCAACGGCAGGAGTACTTGGTCTTGCCGCCAGTCCATTAGGCTCAGCGATCGATCCGTCTCTAATGTTTGCCATGGGCTTAGTACCGGCTCTGGCATTTGCTGATACGGCGCGTCGTGTCGCATCAAGTTATTGGCTAGAAAGGGAACGAAATGCCGAAAGTGAGAAACGGAACGGCAAGCCAGTTCTGGGTATGCCCCCTAAGAGAGACTGTATTAAGGAAGCTCTAGATCAGTGTCGGTCAAAGGGTAAAACCATGATCGATAAGTATTTAATCGGCTTCGAAGTTGATACTGGCGATCCGATCTGGATTAATGAGGACGATCTTTGTACTCACGCAGCTGTTTTTGCAAAGACCGGTGTTGGTAAAACTCTTTGGCTTGAATCAATTATTTTCCAGCAGATGGCAAGAGGTAGAGCCAGTGGACTTACCTTTATAGATGCTAAGCGCGACTCAGGAACTTTGGCCCATATTATCTTTATGGCCCTTATCACAGGCCGAATTGAAGATCTTATCGTGGTAGATCCTTTTGATGCTGCTCACTCATACAACTTTGTTCAAACTGATCAACGTGCTGATGTAAAGGCAAGAAAAGTATTAAGAGCTGGACTCCCTCCAACGTCGGATCAAAGCGTAACTAAACACTACGATCGTCTTGCTGCTGATGCTATCTACCGAATGGTTAGAGCAATGGAGAGCTTTGGTCTCTCTTGGTCGATTCGTGATATCGCCGTAGCCTTATCCGCGTTTAACGTTTCTTATCCACATCTTCGTAGGTTGCTTCATAAAATTGGGGCAAAACAAGCGCAGATTGAATTAGGACACCTAGCTTCGAGCTATAGAAATCCCAAAGGTATGCTTGATTCGGCACGAATCACAGACAACCTACGCGGTATTTCTTCTGAGTTGCACGCTATATCTGGTTCCGAGATGGGGCAGATGTTTTGTACTCGTCACACAGATTTAGTGCTGACTGATGCGATTCTAAGAGGGAAAATTATTTACTTCATGTTACCGCGGTTAGAGGAAGCTGAATCCGCTGCCCGAATGGTTAAAGTATTTAGAGAAGATCTTGAGGTTTCCATAGGTGAAATTACCTCCTCTAGAGAATTAAACCTTGAAGATCCACACTTAGTAGTGATCGATGAAGGATCTTCTACTTTCGGTCCTACTTGGGCCAATCTTTTTGAACTTGCTCGTAAGGGACGTTTCGCTCTTCTTTTCGGTGCTCAGTCGGCAGGTGGCTTAACTGATAGCTCTCTTGGTCTAAGTGAAGCTTTCTATGAACGTGTAATGGCTAACGTGAACTTAAAAGTCACGATGCGAGTTGGTGATAACCGAACTGCGGCTGATATGGCTGAGTGGATCGGAAAGGTAAATACCACTAAGAAAACTGTAGGTCAGGGTGTTCAGTATAGCCGCTTACAACGTGAAGTTAAGGGGCTTTTCGATCTTGATGCGCGCGCATCTGGTGGTGAATCCGAAAGTATTAGTATCTCTGAAGATGAAGCGGATCTCGTTAGTCCTGAAGAATTAAAACATGAAATGTCTGCTGAGAAAGGATTAGCTTGGTTCGACCTTGGTGATGGGCGAGTACGGAAAGGTCGTTGTTTATGGTTTGATGCCGATCTTCCTGATACCTGGCTCGGTCGTGAATGTATTCCTAGATTAGAAAGATTCGAGAAAGACGAATTAGGATTAGCCGACTGGGTTGATGAACAGATTCTATTTACTGAACAACTTGAAACAGGTGGTCGCCAAAAGAAAGATGATGGTCCACCTGCGCAAGGACAGAATCAAAATGCCTCCTCGTCTGGAAATAAAGCTGAGCAGGACAAGGCTCATGATGTACCAGCTGGACCGTTTAGACTTAGCATTATGCCCGGAGGACGTGCGCGTGCGGCTGGTAGAGTTACCGCATTTGAAACAAAGACTCCTGCCCCACCTGAAAAGGAATTAAGTGCAGAGAAAACTCAACCGGCGACTTCTAAAGCTGAGTCAGAGGTTCAAGCTGTTAAGGCAATAAAGGAACAGTACGTAAAATCCAATTCCCCAAAAGCCAAGAAAACGCATTAATATCAAGTGGTTATGAATATTAGACTTTGCGCTATGAGACCTAATTTTATCAGTACACAATATTCATTAGTACAGAGTTCGTGTTATAAAGCTAAACGAATTTTGGTTTCCGGTTTATGCGCGCTCAAGCCGAGGAGTGTTCATAACGAAGGTGGTACTTTAGGAGTTGTATTTTTTTAGGCTCGGAACAGAGGAAGGATAACAGGTTATGACAAGCGGAATTACTTTTACTATCAGCAAATCTTTCGGACGCTTAGAGCTAATTCCCGGAGCTCAAGGCCTCAAGCTTTGGTACGAACCAGTAGTTAATGGTGAGATTCAACCAGAAGGTGCAGGTGCCGTAGATCTTATAATTCCATTAGAAGCAATCGGCGGACTTTGGGCAACTGCTCGCGCATTTCTTTACGGCGTAGAATCTCTTGATGAAAATATTATTATGCGTGGCAAGGATGGAGACATCCTCATCAAACTTTATCGTGATAAACCTAAAGGTGCTAACGGTCGTTTGAACGGCGAAGAAGTTTGTTGGCTCCGTATCGTGACAGGACGCACAGAAGAAGAGCGTCGTCGTATTAAACTTGGACCCAGAGATCTTTTGTGTATTGAATTAGCCTGCAA
>CAZYRE010000101.1:6532-9268 GCA_964650155.1 uncultured Bdellovibrionales bacterium | reverse complement strand
TATACCAAAAAGACCATGCCGTATAATAAAGGAGCAGATGAGGAAGTTGTAAGTAAGTGTCGTGAGCTTCAGGCTGAGGGCCGTAGCTTGCTAACCCCAGAAGGTTGCGTTCCGTTTTTTCTATATGTTCATAAGGGAGTCATCGGCGGGGTATGTAGTCACATGGCGATTGATGTGGGATTGCTTCTAAGAGCAGCTAAAAAAGAAGGCCTCCTAACCGGCTCAATTTCATTTGAAAGGGTCACTTACGGTGATTCTGTTGCACATGCTGGAGTTCGCTATACTGAAAAGAACAACCAGCGTGCCTTCATTCTCGACCCAGCCCAGCAGGAATCTGTTCTTGAGCTAGGTACTCCAGGGACTTCTTTATTCCTTCGTAATTCCGACCGTATGAGAATAAGAGAGACGGGGAGGGTGTTTTAAAAGAGTGACCTCACGGTAAGTGATCCCTGGAATGGCGAGCGAACATTTTCTGCTGACGATCCGCAATATGGTTATTTTCCTCCTCAGTTAGGTGGGATTGGACGGTAAAAATAAGTCTTTTACTTAAGTTTTTGCCTTAGCAAGTATTTTTTATACATTAATAAGCAGATCGCGCATAACATTACTAGCAAGCTCCGGGAAAAGGGTTAGAAACAACCGGAGGTTACAAATGGTCAGGCTCGAAAGCTGGATCTTGCGTTTGATCCTGTTGGCGGCATTCTTGTTCTGCGCAGTGGCTTTTTTCGGAGAAAGCCATTCTGTGCCAGGGAATGTCGAGATTGCCCTGATGCTAACTATTCTGTTTCTCACGGCCTTACTTGCCTTCAAGGTGAGTAGAAGGTGAAAGGAGTTAGAAAGCACTTCAAGGTCAAACGAATTGAGATGTAGGCCCCGAGCACCCCGAATCGAGGCCTTTCTAAGGTTTTAATTCTCGGAGCTTGCTGCCAATACTCTTTTACTCCGAGATCTATTACTTATAATTAATAGGTTGACCTAGTAAATTTAATAGGTTAATCTATTAAATATGAAAATGACTATTTACCTAAGTTATATCAATGAATTAAAGGAGCGAATTGATTCACAAAGTAACCTAGTTCAGGTCGTATTAGGTCCAAGACAAGTAGGAAAAACCACAACGGTATTAAAATTAATAGAGGATCATTACAGGGAGAGCTCGCACTATGTAAGTGCTGATGGGGTTTTTAACGCTGGCGCTAGCTGGCTACAAGAGCAGTGGATGGTAGCCCAAGGTTCAGGAAAAGTTTTATTCGTTGACGAGATCCACAAAATTGAAAACTGGGCTGAGGTTATTAAGGCACTGTACGACCAGAGTATAAGAAGCAAAAAAAAAGTTATCTGTGTACTTCTGGGTTCCAGCTCACTGCAAATTCAGAAAGGATTGTCAGAGAGTCTAACTGGGCGATTTCAAATTATTAGAGCGCATCATTGGAACTTTGCTGAATCAGAAGAAGGTTATGGAATAACTTTTGAGGAATACCTAAAATTCGGCGGGTACCCTGGATCCTACGAGTTTATAAAATCCAAGGAATGGTTTGATTACGTTAGAACTTCAATCATTAACACAGTAATTGAAAAGGACATTCTTCAATACCACACAGTAAAGAGCCCAGCATTATTTCGGCAATCTTTTGAAATTTTAATCTCCTATCCGGCTCAGGAGATCTCCTTTACGAAGTTACTTGGGCAACTTCAAGATAAGGGCAATGTGGAGTTGGTAAAGCACTATATCGCTCTTTTTGAAGGGGCCTTTTTAATTAAGGCCCTAGAGAAATTCTCAAACAAAAAACACTTAAGGAGATCCTCCTCACCAAAGATTCTTCCACTAGCACCGTGTTTACCGTTCCTAGGAATAAGAGAAGAGCTAGATTCTGAACAGGAAGGACGAATACTTGAGCTAATTGTAGGTGCCCAGCTAGTAAGGACAGGTGAAGAACTCTACTACTGGAGGGAGGGAAATGCCGAGGTTGATTATGTCTTGAAGATTGGCCGGAAAGTTTATGCCGTCGAAGTTAAGAGTGGTCGGAAGAGAAGTTCAAAGGGGCTCAGCGTTTTTACCTCAAAGTTTCCCGAGGCCAAGCAGGTTATTATCACTAGAGATAATTATAAATCCTTTGAATCAGATCCTATTGGTTTCATTGAAGGATTAACCTTTTAGAATGAAGTAACTGTGTTTTTTATACATCTTGGATCTAATCTCCCATAACATTACTAGCAAGCTCCGGGAAAAGGGTTAGAAACAACCGGAGGCTTACATGAGGCTCTCATTCAGCAGAATTGCGGCTGTCTTTTTTTGGCTCCTTTTTCCTGCTATCTTTGGCGATACCAATCGTCGGAAGATTCGAAGATGAAGCCACAAGGGCGGGACTGCTTGAAGCCACCAGAGGAGTGGTCTTAACGGCGATCCTATGGCACTGTGTCAGTGAGCGATTGCGAAGGCTTGAGGGCATCGATAAGTGATTACGCCCTGGCCCCGAGCACCCAGAATCGAGGCCTTTCTAAGGTTTTAATTCTCGGAGCTTGCTGCCAATACGACTAATTCCAGTTCTCGACTATTAGTCCGGGAACCCTGCCGAACTTTCTAACATTACTAGTCGCAAGGCGTAGCCCATGCGCTACAGCGGAAGCGGCGATCCAGCAGTCATGAGAGCCAATCATATTGCCCTCAACTGTTAGCTCAGCCCAAATTTTTGCGTGTATACGTGCGGTTGCTAGGTCAATTTCGAGGATGGGAAA
>CAZYRE010000101.1:0-6432 GCA_964650155.1 uncultured Bdellovibrionales bacterium | reverse complement strand
CTGTAAAAGACGCGACTAAAATAATCAGAGAAATTTCTGACTAAGTCAGTAATGGTTACTGAAGATTTCATTAAAAGCATATTATATGATTATCTGATTTATGACAACATTATAAGTAATAATTAGTTATTACAAATAGTTATATAAGACTATTGTGCTTCTATATTAGAACTGTCCCGACCAACTCGCTCCTCAAGGGCCTTAACAGATTCGGCATAAACTGATTCATCAGTTAGAGATTGAAGTAGAAATTGATCGCCTTCGGAGATCTCGGGTTGAGAAGCTAATTGCTCAACTATGGCTTTGTGAGCAACTTCGCGATCGTTGGGTTTGAGTTCGGTGCCAAATACTTTGTTCATCGTATGAAGATAAACTGTGTATTCTTGATCGGTAATCTTGTTTGTTAAACGAAGGACCTCGACTCTTATCGCCAGTGCTTCAGGAGCAATTTGTCCAGCAGAAAGCATGGCTCTAAAATTATTTGTCACATCTTCTATCGATGCAGCGTTTGATGTTGCAGCATTTAGGGATTGTCCAACTGTAGTAGTCCAAAGGTCATTTTTTGTAATTGAAGGATCCAATCCTGTGGCCATCACAAATAAATGTGCCATCGGAATGGATTCTCCGGCAATTGGATTAGACCAATCCACATCGTATGTGTGACGCTCAGTTCCGTCCACATTAGGTAACTTTCCTCCGCCATCAGCACCGATGTTGTACTCCGTTCCATCGGCCAGGGTTATGTGGTGAGATTTGTCGATTTTATGGGCAAATCCTTGTGCTTCTAAAGAATCGCGCCATTTATCACGCATCATTTGACCGGGGCTCTTACTGCTTCCAAATGCTCCGACTAATGCCCCTACTCCTGCGCCAATCAGTCCTCCTATTGCTGTTCCGATTAGTGGAACTGCGCTGCCAAGTGTAGCGCCTAATTCAGCTCCTGCTAGTACTGCGGATGCTGTAGCTACCCCTGCACCGATTATTGAACCAGCGCTTCCTAATCCTATCGCTCCAACCTTTACACCCTCTTTTCTTGAGAGATCGCCAAGCGCATTAACGACATCTTTTGCTTGTGAAAATCCGGTAATCAAAGAGGTGACGACACTAACGCCAGGAAGTAATTGGGCACCGCTTGAAGCCCCAAGGGCGCTAAGTACAGAGCTTGCGGTTTGAGAAGACGCAGCCACTTTCTGCAGACTATTCATGTCTTTCCAATCGGTAGCTATATCAACAACGCTCAAAACTGCCCCAATTTTGCCGGCAGTTACGTTGTTTATAAGATCATTTGCTGAAGCTGCATTTAAGCCTACTGAAAGTAATCCTTTGACCTTATCTTCGGTAGAAGCATCACTGGTAAGCAGCTGAATAGCCGAGAGTGCTGATTGAACATTACTACTAGTTGTGACGTCAGCTTCTGATACGACAGAACCATCCGCCAACATAAAACCAGGAGTCCCGTCTTCAAAAACTGTAGATCCTACAACTGGGATCCCCTCGATAGACTCTGGTGCATTAGCATTACCACTGAAACTTACAGTTCCAATCTCCTTTAAAGTATCAACAATGGCCAACGCACGATCCCGGTTTGAAAGTCCTGGCTGAGCTATTGCAGAGATTGTTGAGGCAAGTAGGGAGAGGTTTCTCGCTTCATTTCTATCGATAATATCGAGGTTTTGAAGAACATTAATGGCGATTCCGGAAGAAGCATTAAACCGCTCTGTATCGGAAAGTTTGTCCCACTTAAGAATAGCTTGAACTGCTACATTTGCGGCGTCTGGGCTCAACCCGATCTTATTAAATGCCGTGAATACCCCGTCCTTGATGTCGGCAATTATCTCGTCACTACTTTTCTTTACGTCGTTAGAAGGAGTAAATGCTTCAATTAGTGTGTTAATTCCCTCTTTGATTTCAGGTTTAGCACTTTGCTCCATTCCTGAGGATTCAACCAACGCGGATAATGTTTTTTTAACTTCAGCGAGTTTAGGTGGAGTAGTGGAGTCTTTCCCTTGAAGAGTATCTGAGACGTAACGGAGGATTGATTCCCCGAGCTTAACTAAACTTGAAGCCGTCGTCGGGGCTGAAGATTGAGAACTCTTAGAGGTACTTTTTGGTGTAGAGATCGATTGGTAGCTCTTTGAGGTAGGCAGTTTTGAGATCTCTCCCCTAGAGCCAATATTGTTAGAGTTCGAATATATGCTCTTTGAGTATGTGTTTGAATAATGACTGTTGCTGTTATTTGATACCGAGAAGCCCATAAGATCCCCATAAAATATGTATTTTCGCCTTCCATCTGGTAATCGCAGGGAATGCTAAAAAGTTTCCCAAGCCAGCTAGAGCATCGTTTAAAGTGAGGGTAATTATTTTCTGTCAAAATTCGTGACTGTGTTGGTACGATTGTGTAATAAGGGTCGATATTCGAGATTTTGAGAGGTGCTCTATATGGCTTTTGGAAAACCTGGTTCAGACGATTCAAGTTCAAAGATTGTTCCTAACACTCCACCGCAGGGTTTGGGGTTAACGACAAATCCCACAAGCGGTTCCTTAGGAGCTTTCCTTGGAAATGGCTCGAGGGTGATGGGACAGCTCGCGTTCTCAGGACCTGTCGAAATCGACGGCCAAGTAGAGGGTGAGATTGCCGCTCAGGATAAGCTTACAATTGGCGAATCCGCGATGATTAAGGGCACTGTTCACGGCGGAGAGATCTTGGTTAAAGGTACAGTCCAGGGTGATATCATAGCTTCTAAGAGACTTACCCTTAAGAAGCCTGCTCGGATAATTGGGAACATTACCGCCCCAAGCTTGACCATCGAAGAAGGTGTTTCGTTTGACGGTAAGTGCTCGATGAATGCACAAGGTGCTTCAAAAGGGTCCGGAAAGCCCTCTGAGCCTAAGTTGTCGGTAGCAACTTCGGCAGTGGCTTCTGCGTAATTTAGCTG
This sequence comes from uncultured Bdellovibrionales bacterium, assembly GCA_964650155.1. Classification (GTDB taxonomy): domain Bacteria; phylum Bdellovibrionota_C; class UBA2361; order UBA2361; family J135; genus JAWXBT01. Next base: position 3,496 of record CAZYRE010000101.1, on the reverse strand, counting down.
AAGTTTTTTGAAAACTGACGATGGCTAAAATTTTAGCCCAGTTAGCTTGACCTTTGCCTCATAATTTTGTTGTATTAGGCCGCGAAAAGCGAGGGGGATGTGTACTCTTTTTAAGCGGTTAGCCCCCGAGTAGTATTAGTTGAAAATATTAGGCCGAAATAGTGGAAGCTCTTCTAAAAACCTTCGACCTCACCCCAGTAGATGGCTACATGATATTGGTTGTAGCGGTTCTTTTCGTTCTTCTGTGGCGCACACTTGATCGCGTTTTGTTTACTCCTTACCTCAACTTAATAGATGCACGTGAGCAGGCCACTGTTGGTGTTGAGGCTGAAGCTCAAAAAGCATACGTGAAAGCAGAAGTCGGAGCTCAAGAATACGAAGGCAAGATAGGCGAAGCTCGTAGAATAGCGATGGAAAAGAAATTAGTGGTTCTTGATTCAGCAAAGAAGGAGGCTGATTCGATTGTAGAAGCTGCAGAAAACCAAGCTGAAAAGATAATTTTGGCAGCAAGAGAGCAGACTAAGCGCGATGCAGAAGCTGCTAAGAAATCAGCTTTCGTAACCGCTGAGGCTCTTGCGGTGGAGATGACTGCTAAACTTAGAACTCCCCCAACTGTAGTAGAGACTTCCCTTAATTAATTTGGTGATGATGTGAGTACAGGCCATACCCCTTCAGTTACTGACCTCGCTCTACCGGCGATAAATTTCCTTATTTACGTTGTTTTGATGATTAAGCTTCTAAAGAAGCCGATCTCCACGCAGCTGCATAATCGAAAAGACGCGATTGAATCCTATATTAAGAGAGCAGCCATGCAGTGGGACCAAGCTCGCAGACAACTCTTAGATGTTCAGCGCAGATTTAGTGGTCTTGATAGTGAACTACGAGAGCTAGCTAACCGAATTGAAGCAGATGGGAAGAAAGAAGCTACAGCAATTGTAGCTGATGCAAAAGCTAGAGCTGAAGTTATCGTTAAACGAGCTCATGAGTCAGCAGAAGCCGAAAGAAAGAGCGCAGAGACCCAGATCCGACACGAGTTAGCACAGGAAGTTGTAAGACTAGCTTCAGAGAAATTAGCTAAAGAGCTTAATTCTGAAACAGATAAACCTCTAAGGGAACGTGCCCTTGAGGGATTAAGAGCAATTAGTAATTAAGTTTTAAGAGAATAGTAATGAGTCACGGAACAGGACGAATCGCAAAAAGGTACGCCAAGGCGCTTTTTGAGGCCACCTCTCCTAATGGTCTTGAGTCTATGCGCGATGCGTTAGTTCAGCTCTCTTCTGTTTGGTCTGCTACGATTGAGATTCGTTCCGCAGTGCTTAATCCAAGTTTAACTGCAGAAGTTCGTCAACGCGTTGCAACTGAGATTGCTAATGCCGTTAAGTCTGGCGACAAGGAATTTGCTAACTTTGTTGCTATTTTAGTTGAAAATAATAGAGCCGCAGCTATCCCCGAAATAGCTCAACAGTTCTCGACGATGTTTGATGAACTAAAGGCAGCTTTGTCACTAGAGATAACCTCAGCTTTTGAGGTTTCTTCTGATGAACGGAGCAAGTACGAAGAGAAAATTCGTCGAGATTTTGGATCGTTAGCAAAAATTGAATGGAGACTAGATCCAGAGCTAATTGGCGGAATGGTTATTAAGAGTGGTGATCGATTAATTGATAGCTCCATTAAGGGATCCCTACAAAAGATGGCGGCACAGTTACTAGCTTAATTTAAGATTTTATTGAGAGAGATGACGCATGAACATTAAAGCTGAAGAGATAAGCAAGATAATTAAGGAGCGCATCAAGGATTTTGCCTCCGTTCAGGAAGCCTCCGAAACCGGCTTTGTGCTAACAGTTGGTGACGGTATCGCCCATGTGCACGGCCTTTCTAAGGTAGCATTCGGTGAGCTTGTTGAGTTTGGTGGCGGCATCATGGGTCTGGCCATGAACCTTGAAGAGGACAATGTCGGTGTCGTTATCATGGGTGACACAACACTTGTTCGTGAAGGTGACGTTGTAAAGAGAACTGGACGAATTGCTGAGGTTCCAGTCGGTGATGGACTAGTTGGTCGTGTTGTTGACGCTTTGGGAACTCCAATTGATGGACTTGGTGAGATCAAGAACGCTAAGAAAGCACGATTAGAAATCAAAGCTCCTGGTATCGTTAAGAGAAAGTCAGTTCATGAGCCTTTGCAAACTGGCTTAAAAGCCATTGATTCCATGATTCCAATCGGTCGTGGTCAACGCGAGCTTATTATCGGTGACAAAAAGACTGGTAAAACCGCTGTTGCTATCGACACTATCATTAACCAGAAGGGCAAGGGCGTAATCTGTATCTACGTTGCTATCGGACAGAAGAGATCTTCCGTAGCCCAAGTAGTTGAGAAGCTAAAAGAGCAAGGCGCAATGGATCACACCATTGTTGTTGCAGCTACTGCTTCTGAACCAGCCCCACTTGCCTTCTTGGCTCCATATTCTGGAACCACTATGGGTGAGTACTTCATGATGAACGGCAAGCATGCTCTCATCATATTTGACGATCTTTCTAAGCATGCCGCAGCATACAGAACTATCTCGCTCCTGCTTCGTCGTCCACCAGGTCGTGAAGCTTATCCAGGCGACGTGTTCTATCTCCATAGCCGTCTTCTTGAGCGTGCTGCTAAGTTGTCAGATGCAATGGGCGCAGGCTCGTTAACGGCATTGCCAATAATTGAGACTCTTGAAGGTGACGTTTCGGCGTACATTCCGACTAACGTTATCTCTATTACTGACGGACAGATTTACTTAGAGAGCGATCTATTTTACTCCGGCGTTCGTCCGGCTGTGAACGTAGGTCTCTCAGTATCGCGTGTGGGTGGTGCTGCTCAGATCAAAGCGATGAAGAAGGTTTCTGGAACTCTCCGTTTGGATTTGGCTCAGTACCGTGAAAAGCAAGCATTTGCTCAATTCGGTTCTGACCTTGATCCTGCTACCAGAGCTCAGCTTGCACGCGGACAGAGACTCGTAGAGGTTCTTAAGCAAGAACAATACAAGCCGATGCCAGTAGAATTACAAGTAATCACAATTTTCGCTGCAAACTCTGGATTCCTTGATGGTTTAGAGATTCCGCAGATCCGACCTTATGAAAAGGCGCTGCATTCTCATATGTCATCGAGTCATAGTGATGTTCTTGAGGCAATTCGTACTAAAGGAGCCATCGATGACAATCTCACTGGTGAGTTAAAAGGAATCCTTCAGAAGTTCACACCTGAATTCGTTGCTGGATACAGTGCTAGTTCAAATGGTACAGGAAGCTCCGGACCGAAGACTGGCGCTAATAAACAGATGCAGGCAGCAGCAAATCACTAAGGAAGTATGGCTGGATTAAAAACAATCAAGCGACGGCTCGTCTCGATTAAGAATACGAGGCAGATAACTCGCGCCATGAAGTTGGTTTCGGCTGCAAAGCTAAACCGCGCTCAAGAAGCTGTTGCTCGGTCTCGTGAATACTCTGCTGCACTGAGTGGAAT
>CAZYRE010000100.1:0-9279 GCA_964650155.1 uncultured Bdellovibrionales bacterium | reverse complement strand
CTTGTTCTGTATCAGCCATCTCTTTTAACCGTTCAGCTATTACTACTAGACCTAAGCGATCAGCTAGAATGGATGCTTCTGTATATTCCTTAACATTTGAATCTTCTAATTTTTGAGCGAAGTAGAGTGGAAGGTACCTACCACTTACATGACAGAGTAAACTTAAGGTTTGTCCTACAGCGCCAAAGAGATGTTCTCGCCAAGAGGCTGGAGCGCAGCCCAAAACTTTTAGCATCTCTCCAACTTCTTGTCGGTGAGTCCACTCATCCTTCTCGATTTTTAGTATCTGGGCTTTCTCAGTAGGATCGCTCATTGATTGAGAATGACCTTGATATGCAAAAGCTGCTGCCTTTTCCCCTGAATATGCACCCTGCAGTAATGATATGAGCTTGTAATACTCTGGCTCTAGTTTGAGACTTTCTAGATCGAGTCTGTCTTCTTGTGAGGAAGATAAGGCAGCGCCGCCAAGAATATCTTCCCCTTGAAGATCTAGCCTTCCATGTTGAGGATCGTTATCAGGTGTCATTACTAATTCTAAGCTGCACGCCTACGGGTGCTAATTCTACGGCCTTCCTCGATGGCATCAAGAATGGCATCACGGGTTTTACCAGGATCGAAGCCTAAATGGCCACAGATAGCTTTGAAGGAGAATACATACTCTTCATCATCGTCGTATAGAAATTCCATTGCATCGTCTTTGAGTTCGCCGCCTTTTTTCAGGTCTTCTATCACGCGTAGGATAATCGCGCGCATGAGTTCGTTCTCTGCGACATAGCCATTACCAACAATGTAAGCTGCATCAACACCTGGAAACTTGCTTCTTGACACGTTTAGCCCCTGGAATAAGCGTTATCGTTCATGGTCCGATTCTAAGAATCAACCTTGAAAAACCGCATTAAATTTTGGGAAAACCTTTGAATCGCCTTTTGTCCAAAGACTGCTAATCTCTGAACACTCCTCTCTCTTGCTAACGGTGTTATATGGATCGAGGTGGCAGGTGTGCTGTAGAATTATTGCCTAGCGATAAAATGCAACTATATGAATCTAATGGGGAATATGACAGATTTAAGAACATTCTTATGGTTATAAAAGTCTGCAAATTCTTCAACATTAAATATCTGAATTACTTCGTTACTATTTAGAGGCGGTAACTTCATACGTTCTACCGCGGTCCCTAACGCCGCTGCGCTTATCGCTAAGCCAATTTTTGGAAGGATAGAAGTAGAGTCTGAAAGGGAGACTTCTTCTTCTTTAAGATGCTCAGTGAATTGAGCTGCTTTGCGACTTGCTTCGTCGTGATTAATCATCACCCATAACCCTAGTTTCTTTAGTGGCAGTCTCGCAACTGTTGATGAAAGTACAAATAGGTGCCACTGACAATGCTAGGGACACGATAGTAATTTGATCGCTGGATGGTTTGTTAACCGTATCAGCCAAGCCATGTATCATTAACTTTGTAAGCCCAGCCTGCTTGTCTGTTAGTACGATATTTGGTGAGACTCCAAGTTTGATGAGTTCAGTCAAATCAGTCTGTGTTTTACACAGAGATTCTAATTTCGTGTCGCCAGAAAGTGCCGCATCTATTGCTGATTGATGACAGCTTCGAGCGTAATCATCTAAGATATCTAGGGCGTAAAGAGTAGGGCCAGGATCTATTGTGACAATCGGTGTATGAAAAGACATATATTTCCAACTGAAATTTGCTATCTCGTACTGACACCTCAATAACATGCAGTAAATGAGGGGATCAATCAACATGTTGGGTTTTGACCCAGTTGTTTCGAATTAAAAGAGTATTATCTAAGTCTATTCAGAGCAAAGTCAGTGATATCAAAGAGCTTTGTTAGAATCGCTTTGTTGGTGGCAGTAGATTCAGTACGGAGAGACTCAAGAGTAGAGAGAGCGATATTAATATGTTTCTGTCCTTCGCTGCGGGCTAGCTCCAAGACGTTAGATGATTTTAATTCTTTCAAAGCAGCAGATATATCACCCGTAGAAATCTCTCCTGTTGAGAGCATAATCTTGTCAGCTAGTGGTGATTTTGATTCTAGCCAGAGGGTGTTCACAATTGAGGGTTTTCTTTCTCTGATGTCAGTGCCGGGTTCTTTGCCTAGGACATCTGAGGTTGAAGTTACATCGAGAATATCATCACTAATTTGGAATGCTACACCGAGGGCGATTCCAAACTGTTTCATGAGAAGGGCTATCTCTTCAGATTTGGTTGGAACGAATGCGCCTGAAAGTGCAGCTAATCCAAACAAGGATCCAGTTTTGCGTTCTGCTATAGTAATTGAATTCTGTGGAGAGAAGTCACCATTTTCTTCAAGTAATTCCCCTTCGGTTAAGGCAACGCAGGTGCTTTCCGTTTCTTTAATTATGAAGGATGGTAGTTTGGCACACCTGCCAAAGGCTCTAACAAATAGGAAGTTTCCTGAAAGAAGAGTTGGGCTAGTGCCATATTTTGCTAGGGCACTCTCTTTGCCGCGGCGGGTTGGGGCTGCATCTATAATATCATCATGCAGAAGGGTGGCCATGTGAATGAGTTCCACGCCGGCAGAGATATCAAGAAGCTCTTGTGAGGGTTCAGTTTGACCAAAGAGTTCAGCGGTTAGGAATGTCAGTGCTGGACGAATTCGCTTACCACCTAGGGATAGGAGGTACTCTGGGACCTCTCTTAAAATTTCAACATCTGATTGAAAGGAGGTCTTTAATTCATCCTCAAGTTTGTTTAACCAGGAGCGGGTGCGGGAGGGGAGTATAAGCTCAGGTTTTAACAACGCCATGGTTGAGTATAAAAAATCCAATGGTGACCTCAACGGGATTCGAACCCGTGTTTTCAGCGTGAAAGGCTGACGTCCTAGGCCAGGCTAGACGATGAGGCCACATGGGTCTGTAGGGTTTAGCCAATTTTTTTAAGCAGGTCAATTGGTTATGAGAAATAAGTCTCTAAATTCAGCCTTCTACTGAGACAAGGTGCCCAACCTCTCAATCCAAGGAGCAATATCAAGCACAGCCTTTAAGGTACCAGGTACCGCAAACTCTGCTAGGGCGATACCGAGGACTATACAGAGATAGAAAGGGATGCCGCTTATAGCTGAAATTGACATGGCTGATAGCCAGCTACCGTGGCTAACCTCTCTAATACAGGTCGAGAAGGTTATAAATGCTAGGAGTTGAACATAAACAAATAAAACCTTGATCAGATCGTAAATGGTCGGATCCACAGGTGCATACGCGGTGAGTAAAAGAGTAATGATGGTTAAACTCCCATTCATTATCTTGTTCATTAAGTAAACAACCCAGCAGGCAAACATAAGAGGAACAAAGCTGTAGACTATGCTAGCCATCATCTGGGGTAGCCGCATGTCTATCCCTAAGAGTTGAAGGAAGAACATCTCAACAACAGCAAATACAACGTAACTAAAGAAGATTATAATCAATAAACTAAAAAGGAGATCGCCACGGAATGCGTCTAGTTTTAGAAAATAGATCTGAGTAGCAAAGGGTACGAATATAGAGAGAAGGATACAGAGCAGGAGACTTAGAATGTATGGTGGAAAATCTTCCGCCATTAACCTTTTTGCTGTACCAATGGGATTGGCGGCTAATCCAAATAGGGCGTGTAAAAATCCTACTCTGTCTTGCATTAGAGACCGATTCAAAAGTGAAAATTCATGAAAAGCGCATCAGTTGAAACCATAGCTACCGCAGCAACTACTGCAGGGCTTTCTCTCTTTGGTTTTACCTCAGCTGCTCCATGTACTGATGCTGCTAGACATCTTAGGACTTGGCAAGGTGAAGGTTACTCTGGAGAGATGAAATATATGAACCGGGAAGCCGAAAAGCTGGCTAGTCCCGAGGCTCTAATGCCGGGAGCCAAGAGCGTTATCACATTTGCGATAAATTACGGTTCTTTTAAGGCTCCTAGCAGAGAGAGAGGATTTGGAAGGGTAGCACGGTACGCCTGGGGTAAAGACTACCATTTGGTGCTAAGGGAGCGGCTTACGGCCTTTTTAGAGGGATTGAGGAAGGAGATAGGTGAATTTAAGGCGAGAGCCTTTTCTGATGCTGTACCTTTATTAGAAAGGCCATTTGCAGAGAGGGGCGGAGTTGGGTTCGTTGGTAAGAATACACTCGTTATCAGACCAGGGAGAGGATCCTTATTTTTTCTGGCTGAGGTTATTACTGACTTTGAAGTCGTTGGAGAAATTCCAACTGATTCAAAAGGTGGATGTGGGACATGCCAGAGTTGTATTGATCAATGTCCCACTAAAGCTATTGTAAAACCTTATGTCGTTGATGCTCGCTTGTGCATCTCTTATTTAACTATAGAAAAGAAGGGTGCGTTTACTGAATCAGAAGAGGCTTCACTGGGGGAGTGGATCTTTGGTTGCGATGTCTGCCAGGAAGTTTGCCCTTTTAACCATGCACCGATCAAGATAGGCCAGAAGCCGGAAGACCCATTCTTTACATCAGAATATGGAGCGGGTCCTACTTTGTCACTAAAAGAGATACTTTCAATAAGAACAGATGATGTTTTTAAGAAGAGGTTCGAAGGTTCACCACTCTTACGTCCAGGACGAAGTGGAATTCTAAGAAATGCCATGGCAGTTGCAGCAAATACAAATTGGCAGGAAGGAATTGGTGATATCGGTGTAGCGCTGACCGAAGATAGTTCCGAAATAATCAGATTTTCAGCCATAAGAAGTTTATTAAGATTATCCCGCTCTGCCGGCGCGAATGATAAGAAACGTATAAAGGGATTCTTTGAGCTCGGAACGAAAGATTCTTCAGAAATAGTTAGATTTGCCGCAGAAAAGGCAGTATCGCTTAATTAGATTTAGTAGAAATTCCACGATCTTCAAGTCCTGAAAATGATTTACCTCTGATTCCAACTTCCACCGGTGGAAGTTGGAAGTAAAGTACTTGATAATAGCGAATGTAGATTTGAGATTAAGTTCTCTCTTTCAAAGGAAGCATACCAGAAGCTTCGGGAAGCAACGACTAAGTTATCTAATAAATTGGGATCGGATCTATCGGTAGAGGGTGTTGTAACTGAGCTACTGAATCAGTTTACGGAAGAGTCAAAACCTAGGAATAGAGAGGTACTAAATACTAATTCACGATACATTAAGGATCTTATGAACTTTGATAGTCTTAAGGCACTTCAAGTTAATTAGACTTAGCAGGGAGGTTCCGGTCCTCAAGTTTAGTGAGATCTTTCGCAATTCGATCTAGGACTGCATCAAATAGTAGAGGATCTCTATCTCGGTATTTAGTGAGTATTGCCATAGCAGACTTTAAGTCACCTTTTTTCTCATACCACTGAGCGACATATCGATACCTATCTGAAACTAGTTGTGGTTCAACTTTTTGTTTCTCAGCAAATTCATAAGCTGCAATTGCTTCGGTAACTTTATTGGCTCTTAATTTAATGTCACCAATAATTAGGTAATAAAAATATGGATTTTCCCATTGCGGACGATTTTTTACAGCTAATCTTTCCTCTACATGTTTTCTGTAAGCTTCACTTGCCTCTTCGAACTTTTCTTGCCGTAACAGCTCTTCTGCTTGCTCTACGTAGCGGTATTGACCCCAACGAAAAACACCCCATGAGCCACCAACGCGACACCCAGTGAAGATCACGAGCGAGATAATAAGAAGTGATAAACTTTTAATCATAAATTTTGCAGATACTTTATATAATCAGCACTTCGTAGAGTTTGACCAGAGGGTAAAGTGCGCCACCTTTTATGTACCCAGACCCATTGCTCTGGATGTTCCCTGATCAGTTGCTCAAGAGTTTGGTTGTAGGCATTTAGAATATCTTTTGTGTCCGTAAATTTAGAGAAATCTGCTGAGATAACTTCAAATTTTCTTGGGGCAAGTCGAATCAAAAATATTCCGTAGATTTTTGCCTTAATTCGTAAGCCAGCTTCGATAAGTGCGGAAGGGGTCTTTGCTGGGAATCCAAAGAAGGGAATATGCATGCTATCAACCGAGGTGTCCTGATCGATTAGTGCGCCAATAGCCTCGCCCCGTTTAAGGGAGCGTAGGGCTGAAAGAGCCCCAGACTTATCATCTTTTGAAATTACTTTAACGCCGTATTCTTTCCTTATGTTTGCAAGTTCGCCTTGTAGAGCTTCGTTGTCCATCGTCCGACCAATGACTGTCAGTGGTCTACCGCAATGACGAGCCACGTATGCACCTAAGATCTCCCAATTCGAAAGATGAGCGGTCAAGTAAAGCTTTCCGTCCCCTGGAGCGAAAAGTTCAGCAAGAGTCTCCTTGTTTCTAACTGAAATTGCCGAAGGATCGTCAAGAAATTCATTAACAGAGAGAGATTCAACAGCTGTATAAGCAAGAGAGGTAAACATTGCTGAAGCAATGTCTTTAGGATTAGAGAGTCGTCCGATTTTCTCTAGCTGAAGTTGCGCAATGTAGTGTTCCTTAAGAGGAATTATAGAGATAATGAAACCGATAATCTTGGCAAATTTATATCTAATACCAAGTGGTAGAAGGTTTAGTAAAAATATTGTTAATCTTAAGATCAATTTCATTGAACTGTATCGCCATTGGTAAAGAGTATCTCAGCTGCTCGGCGTCTTTTCCAGTATTTGATTTCATCCCGTGCTTTTAGAAATACAAAAACTGCGATGAAAACTAGAATTGGGTTACCCATGTAAAAAGCAAAACCACAAAGCCCGATACTAATTACCTGACCAATCCTTCCAGATATAATAGTTGCGGTTCCCTGATTAAAGAATAAACCTAACGTTGACCGGAGTACTCTTCCGCCGTCCATAGGATATGCAGGAATCATATTAAATAATACTAAGATTATATTTACTAAGAAGAGTCGTTGGATAAAGGTAATGTTATCATCTGTGACCGCTGTTAGATCGGTTGGAACCAGGATGTATATGAGAAGCGCGATAAATACATTAACTAATGGACCTGCGATCGCAATTAGTAACTCCTGAGCAGGGCGAGCTTCCTTTTCTAGTAATGCAACGCCACCAATTGGATAAAGGGTAATGTCCCGAGTTCTAATTCCAAAGACTTTAGCTGTTAAGGCATGACCAAATTCATGAAGCACAACGCAACCAAAGATAGTAGCAACAAAGACAACCTCGAGCAGTGAGTCCTTAAGGTTTCCTGGATCGTTTAATCCAATCCAAACCAAGAATAGAATGAAAGACCAATGGAGTCGTACAGGGATCTCCTTGAATGAGAAAATCGTCAGAGAGGATGTCTTCACTATGGTCCTAATAGGTATATTGTTCGAGTTAAAGATTAAGATTAAGAATATTCGTAGGTATCTTCAAGGTAACTAATGGTCTCAACCTTAATAATTGTTGTTTGCGCCTCATTATTTTTGACTTTCTTCACCTCTTTGTCTGAGGCAGCACTTTATGCTGTACCACTGGCTACCTCTAGATCTTTGGCAAAGCAGGGGGCCCCAGGCGGGAAGGCTCTAGATCGGCTTAAAAGCGATATGCCTAGGGTTATCTCAGCCATATTAATCCTAAATATATTAGGAGCAACAGCTGGTGCCTCTATTGCAGGCTCTCAAGCTGGTGAGTTGTGGCCAGAGACCGGGGTAGTCATTTTCTCGATTTTATTTACTTCAGTCATTCTTGTTTTTGGGGAGCTTATTCCTAAAACGCTAGGAGTAACCCATGCTCGTAGAGTTGCTCTTGCTATCGCACCAACCTGGATTTTTTTACTCAAGGTCATGGGACCTTTTGTGCAATTAGCCACTTTTGTTTCTAAAAGGTTTGGTCCAAGAGGATCTGAAGCTAGAGTTTCGCAAGAAGAGATACTCTCACTAGTAAATCTAGGCGCGACAGAAGGAACGATTGATGAATTCGAAGGGAACGTTATTCAGAATGTCATCGAAATTGATGATACTCTTGTAAGAGACATCCTTACTCCGAGGACTACTGTTTTTATGTTACCCGAATCCGCCAAAATCGGTGAAGTGAAAGATCAGATATTTAAGTGGCAGTACAGTAGAATTCCCCTATATTTACCGAGCGATCCCGATCATCTGACTGGTTATGTCATGCATAGGGATATCGTGAAGGAATTATTAAACGGTGAGGGGAAAATACAGCTTAAAAAACTTTCCCGTCCGATTAAAGTCCTACCTGAGCTTTCAACGGTTAGGCAGGTTTTGACCTCCATGTTTAGGGAAGGCGAGCATATTTGTGCTTTAGTTGATGAGCACGGAAGTTTTGCTGGCCTTGTTACCCTTGAAGATATCCTAGAAGAGTTGGTCGGAACTGAAATAGAAGATGAGTCTGATAGGCAGACTAAATAGTTTTAAGGCACGCACACTAGAATATCTAGAATATAAGGTTCAGTACCATCTTGAATGTCGTAGCTGCTGCGTGAGTCGAAGCAATTACGGTTTGTAGTACCGGTTCTACATAAGGGATCTGAACATTTAAAACGATCCGAAGGGAGAGGAGTAACATGAGCCCATCAACTACATGGCTCAACCCTTTCATTAGGAGGAGATAAACTTTTATTCCAACAAACGACATACTTACCCCACAACCACTTTGGGTTAAAAGTTAATCGGAATCTATTCTTGAGATGCATATATTCCACGCCTGTTCCGGTGAAAATACGATATTTTCGTATGCTCTTGTTATGATTAGACTGAGGCTAGTTAGGTATTAATCTTTGAGCATCCTAAGCGTAGTTCCGATAAGTTAGAAAGGGAGTTCTAAAAGGCATTTGTGGCAAAAGGTCAAAATGAGAAGATTGGCGTTATCGGTCTAGGTTATGTGGGCCTGCCCGTAGCGTTAGCTTTCGCTAAAAAATTTCCTGGTACGATCGGTTTTGATCGGTGCGAGTCGCGTATTGCTGAACTTAAAACAGGTTCAGATCGAACAAAAGAAATTGACACTTCATTACTGAGGAATTCCGGATTAAACTTCACGTCCAAGCTTGAAGATTTACGTGGAGTTACTTTTTTTATTGTTTGTGTACCTACTCCCGTAGATTCAGACCATCGTCCTGATTTAACTCCACTCATCTCCGCTTCTGAGTGCGTTGGAAAAGTTATTGGAAAGGGGGCAGTCGTTGTCTTTGAATCTACAGTCTATCCAGGTGTTACAGAAGATATCTGTGGTCCAATAATAGAAAAGACTTCAGGATTAAGTCGGGGTATCGATTTTAAACTCGGCTATTCTCCTGAGCGGATCAATCCAGGAGACAAGGATCACGCATTAGAGAAGGTGATCAAAGTAGTTTCTGGAGAGGATC
>CAZYRE010000099.1:0-9533 GCA_964650155.1 uncultured Bdellovibrionales bacterium | reverse complement strand
GCGCGTGACTCTCGGAAAGTCACGCGCCCGTAACGTACAACTTTTGGCTAATTTACTTTATTGGAGGCGAACAGAACTTTTGTATTCATCTATGAGCTTTTGCAATTCATCTTTGCCGCGAAGCTTCTCTTTTTTAAGCTGCTTCATCTTTAGTTTCTCTGGCTCGGTAAGAAAACCCCGACTATCTAGAGCGGCTATCTTTTCGTCTAAATCTCGGTGGTAATTATAAAGGCGTTTAATTTGAACGTTATCTGCAACTGCCTTCTGAATTAAGGCTTGATCTATCTGATCAGAGTTATTCATGCTGTGATCCATCCCTAAGAACTCCTTATGAATGAAGTGAACGACAATCTAATGGTAACGGCTTAGATGAAGATCTGTCAAAAATATTCATTTAGAGAAAAATTATAAGCGAAAATATTAGAGAAGTATTTTAGGATTACATCGTTAGAATCTTCATTCTAACCAAAAATTTTATAAGTACTTGAAAGCTAGGGGATACGGACTATGGCAAAAGCTATATTTCGATCCTCAGTCTTCTCTCTTCGAAACGAGTGAAACTGGGGAGAACACAAAGTACAGCTCCCTTCTCTACTAGCGATGAATTGGGAATATGAAGAGACTATTTGAACTGCGGTTTTAGTAGTATCAAGAAATAATTTTCCATCACGTTGTTCGAAAACAGCATCTTTACCAATCGCAGAAATAACCTCCTCTCCAACCTCATAGCAGCACCCTCCAGCAGCAGGGCCCACTAATACGGTTTCAATTGAAGGAAGAGCTGCTAGCCCTGCCTGGATTGCTCCGCCGGCAAGTCCGCGCCAGCCAGCGTGAATAAGAGCGATTTTTTTTGCGCCGACAGCTATTAGAGGAACGCAATCTGCCGCCTTAATGAAAATGAGGGCCTTTCTGGAGGGCTCAGTTAAGTCACCCACCATGATATCAGCCTCAGGCAGTATGGTTTTCTTTGAAATATCAAAAACAGTTGAGCCATGAACCTGGGTGGCATCAAATACTTTATCAACATTAAAAGCTATTTTGGCTTTTTTAATGAAATCTTCCCGGTGACTCCGGTTATAAGTAAATTCTCTGTTGCCAAACCCGTGAATTACCCCCCTATCTAAAAGGGGCTTCCAAGATCTAAAGGTGGCACCACCAAAGACTTGGTTAATCCAGCTCATGCAAACTTCCTAAACACATCAATCAATTCAGCCATCTCTGATGGAATGGGACTTTCAAATTTGAGTGTCTTCTCTGTTACTGGATGCACAAAACCTAAACTAAAGGCGTGAAGAGCTTGGCGACCAAAAGTGCGGGCAGCCCTAAGTAAAGTTTGCGGCAACATAGAGAATTCACCATAAGTAGGATCACCAATTACTGGGGATTTTACATAATCCATGTGTACACGAATTTGATGGGTCCGGCCTGTTTCTAAATTTAACTTTGCTACAGAGCCGTACTGAAACCGCTCCTCAATCTCCCAATGAGTAACAGCATGAAGACCACCGGTTTTAAGAACGGCCATTTCAGTGCGTCTATTCGGATTCCGACCAATATTGGCATCAATAGAGCCTTTATCTTTAGAATGAAGCCCGCCTTCCGCTCTTGGAAGAGTCCTAACTAAAGCACGGTACTCACGATGAGCCTGCCTAGAAGAAAACTGAGAAATTAAGCCTTTGGTAGCCCTCTCTGTGCGAGCAACTACAAGGACCCCTGTTGTGTCCTTATCCAAACGATGAACGACTCCTGGCCTATCAGATGCCGTAAAATCACCGAATTTAGCACCATACCTAGCAACCAATGCATTCACTAAAGTTTTATCTTTATTCCCTGCTCCAGGATGCACGGTAAGACCAGCAGGCTTATCGATTACGACAAGGTCTTCATCCTCATACATAATCACCAGAGGAAATTCATATGGAGCTAACTCTCTAGTCGCAATTGGCGGAGGGACAACCTCAAGGGTATCTCCCTCTTTAACCTGAGCTGAACTCTTATAGGTCAATTTGCCAGAGACTGTTACGTTTCCCTCCTCTATCCATTCCTGGATCAAGGATCTGGAGATCAATTCATAATCAGGGTGAGTCTTAAGAAGTGAGTGTAAGACTTTATCTATCCGGCCACTCTCCCCTGAAATGGTAAAAGAAAGTTCATTTGTCACGTGCTAAAATCTCCTGAGCCTGAGTTATGTCTCGGGCAATCTGTGCCTTTAAGGCATCAACTGAAGTAAATTTCTGCTCTTTCCGAATTGAACTAATAAAAGATATTTCGATTCTAGAACCGTAAAAATCAGGACCGTCATATCCAAGTAAATGAGCTTCAACTACTTGGCCTTCTCCACCAAAGGTAGGTCTAACCCCGATATTCACAACAGTATCATACTTCTTGCCACCTAACGAAGCCCGGCAGGCAAATACACCACCCTGAGGAAGGAGGGAGTCTTTGGTGAAGATATTGGCTGTAGGAAATCCTAACTTTCGTCCCCTTTTATCGCCACCGACCACGCGGCCTTCAATCGAAAAATACCTACCTAATTCACTTCTAGCATCACTAAAGCGCCCTTCGGTAATGGCTCTCCGGATCTCTCGAGATCCAAGTTTTCGCTCACCATCTTTGACAAAATCAACAACAGTGAGGTCAATCCCTTTCTCCTGGCAGAAATCCTTTATCAAAGTTATATTCCCTTCCCTGCCTCGTCCAAGAGCCGCATCCGCACCAAGTACGACATGCTTCACTTTGAAAATTCTTATCCAGAAATTCTCCATGAATTCACGGGCGCCAAGTTGAGAAACCTTTCTGGTAAAATGCACTAACGCTAAAAGATCAATTCCGATGTCGGAAAGAATTCCGGCCTTCTGCCTAAGGGAGAGAATTGGACGGATAATAATCTGAGGATTGAACACGTGCTGTGGATGTGGATACAGAGACTGAACTACGGAAATAGTTCCAGGATTACTCCTTTGTGCTTCCTTTAATTTAGCAAGAAGAGCCGCGTGCCCTTTATGAATTCCATCAAAATTACCAATCGTCAGGACAGACCGGACTTCGAGTGCCTTACTCTTCTGTTCAAGCCTGATAATTCGTGTCTGCACAAATTACAACGTTTTTAGACGACCTTTAGCATTCTGCGCGTAGGTTGACCCTGGATAACTAGAAACAAGCTTCTGCAAAGTTAGTTTAGCCGAACTCTTATCAGATAATTTAACAAAGACCTCAGCTTGTCTCGCTAGCGCTGCTGGAGCCAAAGAATCGGTAGTAAATGTCGTTGCACACTCATGATAAGCACCCAGAGCCTTCTCAAGGGAGCCATACAACTCATTTGCTACGCCTAACCAAAAAAAGTATTGAGATTTGCCACCCTGCTCAGCGATAGCTTTATCAAGCCCCTCAATCGCGAGTCTAAATTTTCCACCACGAATATTTGTTAAAGAATCACCTAAAAGGGTGTCGTTCTGTAGATCTGCAAGTCTCTCTGTAGACTCAAGTTCAGCGATGGGAACGCCACTTGGGGGAGGAACTCTTCTGGCAATGGCACTTACTTGCTCGGCCATAGCCTCTAAAGTTTGTTGACGATGCTCAAGCTCGTCTAATCTACCAGTTAGTTCACGAATATCGTTTCTGATAGATGCCATCACGGTCATCTGATCAGTCTGTAGACGGCGCACATCAGCAAGATCCCCTTCGCCTGGAGGCGTAGAGGCTCGACGACCTGCACATCCTGTTACTAATGATAAGGCGAGCCCTAGCACACACGCCAGGGCCCGCCTATTGGGAGCCATCATAAGCTCTGTTCCCTACAACTATTAGTTGCTGAGAGCAAAGTGGGCTCTACGATTCTGTGCCCAAGCTTCTTCTGAATGGCCAGGATCTAGAGGAACTTCCTCTCCATAGCTAACAGTGCTCAAACGATCAGCAGCAACACCGGAAGAAGTCATGTATTCCATAACTGTTCTAGCGCGGTTCATGCCGAGAACCATATTGTACTCATTAGTTCCACGTTCATCGCAGTGACCTTCAACTTGAGCGTTGATTGCAGAATGCTCTTTTAAGTAAGTAGCATTTGCATCAAGCACAGCCTTTGCTGAACTATCAAGCGTATAAGAATCAAAAGCAAAGTGAACGTCCTTAACGATCTTTCCAGCCTCAGCTAGAGCGATGTTACCCATTCCACCAAAGCTTCTTTTGCAAGAACAGCCAGTCACCAAAGCTGCAATCGCCACGAGTATCCCTACTCTTTTCAAAAACATACATTCCTCCATCAATAAACTCGTTCCCACTAAGACTCTGGCCGAAACAAAACCACACAGCCCGTATGATTTCATCGTGGGAAATTAGCCGTTTTGATTGCCTCACTCTCGTCAAAGATTCAAGAAAACGCAAGTGGTTATCTTTTATTGAACCCTCATATCTAGCGGCAACGGACCCCAAGCTGGTTGGGTATCATCAAACTTTCTGAAAGTAAGCTGCTTCATCCCAGTTCCATCAGGTCTAATCAAAGCAAGCTGATACCGTCCACCATAAGCAAAAGTCGATGAATAAACCAAATACTGCCCATTGGGAGCCCAGGATGGGTCCTCGCTACTTCCAGAACTTGTTAACTGAAGCGGTTTGCTTCCGTCACTATTGGCGACAAACATCTGAAAACCGTAATCAGCCCTGCACACAAACGCTATTTTATCCCCAAGGGGTGACCAAGCCGGAGATGTGCAATAGTTTGATGTAACAAAACTAATTCTTTTGGCATTAGAGCCATCAACATTCATCGTATAAATCTGCGGACCACCACCACGGTTTGAGCAAAATGCAACTTGCCTACCATCTGGAGACCATGCGGGAGAAACATCGATAGCGCCATTCCTCGAAGTTAAAGTTTTAGCAACAGTACCATCAGAGTTTGCAAGCACAATGTCAGACTCACCATCGACAGTGCGTGACATAAGAATCTGCTGACCATCACTTGAATACTCAGCGCCTAACTCAAGCGCTATACCTCTAGAAAGTTGCGCAAAGCTTCCTCTTCCAAGATCAAAAAGAAAAAGATCAGGAACGCGATTTCTGTAGGAAGTATAAATTATTCTCTGACCAGTCGGATGCCAGGAGGCAGAGAGAGCCAACCCTCTGTCCTGGGTCAGTTGACGAATGTTAGAGCCGTCCATATCCATAATGAAAAGCTCTTTGAACCTACCAATTCGTGAAGAGAAAACTATCTCAGAGCCAAATACTCCAGGAATTCCAGTGAAAAATCTCATTATTTCATTGGCAAAGCGGTGACCAATCTGTTTAGCGTAACCTGAATCGCCGGCGTATTCCTTACCTAAAACAGCTCTCTGTTTTGGAACATCGTGCAGATAGAGTTGAGCGCGAAGACCGCCACCATCGTTTGAAATAACGCCCTTTACGAGCCCTTCTGCTCCAATGACGCTCCAGTCTGAGTAAGCAAAATTATCTTTAACGTTACAATTACCAACACTTTCAATATAGGAATTTGAGTTAAGCACCTCAAAGTACCCAGACACATCAAGTGCTCTGGTCATTGTTTCAACAACTTCTCTTGCGGCATTATCAATCGGCCCCTGCACACAGAGCCTAGGAAGAGCTATCGGATAAAGTTTACTTGAACCACGAACAGACAAGTCTGTTTGTGCCAACGCTGCACCCTGAAAAAAGATCAAGGAAGCAAATAGACTTAGGGTGGTATTAAATAAACTCTTTCGCATGCGAAATTAATCTCCAGGAACAAATGTAATTCTTACTTTCTTAAAGAATTCGTATACACTCTCAGGCGGAGCTGGAACAGGGTCGGCCTTCTGTACCGCTCGTAACACTGAGTCATCGAATTCTGCCACACCCGAGCCCGCCGACAACATAATGTTAGTTATTTTACCGTCAGGGCCTAAATCAAACCCAACTTGAGCTTGCAACTTCGCTGCTGGGTCATACCAGCGCCATCCGGATTTTATAAAATCCTCTAAAATGGTTTTATACGTAAAGAATTCAGGAGGTCGTTGAACTCCACCGCCCATGCCTTCTCCACCTAACCTACCTGCTCCAAATCCAGTTCCGCCGGCAGCTGTAGATTCACCTGTGTACCGTTGAACAGCTTGCTGAAGCCGCTTATCTATATCGACTTGAGACTCCTTTGCCTGTGTAGTTTTTGATTCAACTTTCTTTGTTGGAGGCGGTTTTTTTGGTTCTACTTTCTTCTCCTCTTTTTTAGGAGCAACTTTAACCTCTTCCTTCTTCGGCTCAACTTTCTTAACTTCTTCTTTCTTAGGAGCAGCCTTTTTAGGTTCTTGGATCTTCTTCGGTGGGGCAAGTTGGCTTTTCTCTTTCTTAGGCGCTTGTGTCATGCCGCCCAAAGACTTTCCACCCTCTAGAGTCACAGAATAAATAACCTGTGGTTCAATCCTTCCTGGCCCAAGCACAGCTCCTAAGGTGAGTAAGATAAAAACAACGAAATGACCAACTGCGGATGCAGTAATACCAATCTTTAAAAATGGATCAGATACGCCTAATGCGCGCCAGACAACTGGAGGTTGAGAGCCTGGTAAAGGCTTATTTTTTCTTCGCATCGGGCTCTGAGACGAGTCCGATCTGCTCAATGCCGGCTGCATGAATTTTTCCCATGAGGCTCATCACTGTTCCGTAAGGCACTCTTTCATCTGATTGAATAAATACTTTTCTCTGAGAATCCTCTCGTCTATTCATAATGGCTTCTAACTTTGCTGGGAGAGTTTCAAGATCTACCTTGTTACCTGCACCCAGAAATATGGCGCCATTCTGATCGACACTGACCACAACCTGTTCAGCCTCCCCTTTCAATGGCGCTGTAGTAGCCTTTGGCAACTGCACCTCTACGCCTTGTTGAAGAATGGGTGCTGTTATCATGAAAATCACAAGCAACACCAACATTACATCCACAAGCGGCGTAACGTTAATTGTCGCCATTGGTCCGTCACTATCGTACCCTGCGCCTGCCATAAATACTCCTCAGACGAGATACCTTTCTGCCATATTCACAAACTCTGCAGTAAAACTATCCATTGATTCGCGCAAAGATTTTGTCTGTGCAGCAAAATAATTATAAGCAATCGCAGCAGGAATAGCTGCTGCTAGACCAATCGCTGTGGCAACAAGAGCTTCCGAAATACCTGGAGCAACAGCCTGAATGGATGCTGATTTTGCCTGACTGAGACCTTGGAAAGCTGTCATGATTCCCCAAACTGTTCCAAAGAGACCGATAAAGGGTGCCGCACTCGCAGTGGTCGCTAAGAAGGTGGTGCCAGATGTTAACTTTCCAAACTCTTCTAGCTCAGCACGTTTCAAAGCTCTCTCGATGGTCTTTAATTCAGTATCAAGATCGATAGTAACTTCTTTCTGCTTTTTTGCGGAATCTATTAATCGCTGCACCTCTTTAAAGCCAGCCTCAAAGATCTGGGCTAACGGAGATCCCTTTAACCTTTGTACCGCATCATGAATACGAGGGAGGTTTCTGACCTCCCAAAAAACAGAAACGAATTCATCTGAATCACGTGTGGCCTGACGTAACCTAAGATATTTAGATACGGTGATGGCCCAAGTCCAAACTGACAATCCTATCAAGATGAATAATACCAACTGAACAACTAGTCCGCTGTTTGATACCATCGCAAACACAGACGGAGACGCCACTTCCTCCACAGTAAGAACTCCCTAAATAGACAAAATTTTGGGGCAATATGAACCCCGGACTCCACTATCACATGGAGTTTCGCTCGGCACCAGACCGATGCTTCTATATTCCTTGACAACCTAGGCCCCCTTTACCTACTTTCGAGGCGGAGAATTTTGTTAAGCTTTGGGAGGATTATGGCGCTCAAGATTGGAATCAATGGTTTTGGTCGCATCGGCAGAAACGTGCTTCGCCAGATTTATCTACAAAAGCTTGAAAACGAGGTCCAAATCGTTGGTATTAACGACCTAACAGACTCAAAGACCCTTGCTCACCTTCTTAAATACGATTCTATCCATGGCCGTATGGTTGGAGATGTCGCTTTTGGGGATAAATCAATCTCAATTAATGGCCGAGAGATAAAAATATCATCTGAAAAGGACCCAGCTAATCTTCCTTGGAAGGTATTGGGCGCAGATATAGTGCTTGAATGCACCGGGATCTTTACCAAGCGGGAGAGTGCCGCAAAACACCTATCCGCTGGGGCCAAAAAGGTAATCATCTCTGCTCCTGCAAACGATGCCGACCTAACCCTTTGTTACGGGGTGAATGAAAGTTCTTACGATCCAACTAAACACGATGTCATTAGTAACGCATCCTGCACAACAAATTGTTTAGCTCCTGTAGCCAAAGTGCTGGATGAAAACTTCGGTATCGTCCGAGGTGCCATGACGACGGTACATTCATACACAAACGATCAGAACGTTCTAGATCTTCCCCATAAAGATTTAAGGCGGGCACGCGCAGCAGCCCTTTCTATGATTCCAACAACAACAGGTGCCGCTAAAGCAGTAGGTCTTGTCTTGCCAAAATTAAACGGGAAAATTGATGGTTTTGCTATTAGAGTCCCAACTCCAGATGTTTCAGTAGTAGATCTAGTGGCCGAGCTTGAAAGGGATGCTACGACAGAGGAGATAAATCGTGCTCTCAAATCGGCAAGCGAGAAAGCGCTGAAGGGAATTCTTGGCTTTAGTGAGGAACCTCTAGTTTCATGCGATTATATCGGAAATCCTAACTCCTCAATTGTAGATGGCTTATCAACTATGGTCGTTCAAAAACGGATGGCTAAAGTTGTGGCTTGGTATGATAACGAGATGGGCTTTTCAGCTAGAATGGTTGATGTCGCCAGATTAATGGCTAAAAAGTTAGGCTAACAGTGACAGCTACGGCTTCTCCAATAATTTGTGGGAACTGGAAGATGAATCTAGGTCCACAATCTACCAAAACTCTTGTCAACGAATTACTTCCAGTTGTTACTGAGTTATCAAACACCCGGTGCTGGATTGCGCCACCCTTTGTTTCAATTCCTGCTGCTGTCGAAGTTGCTACAAATAGCAAATTGAAGATTGGAGCCCAAAATGTTCATTGGGCAGAATTCGGCGCATTCACAGGGGAGATCTCTGTGTCGATGCTAAAAGAGGTCGGAGCAGAGTTTGTTATTATCGGGCACTCTGAGCGCCGTCATCTTTTCCATGAATCAGATGAAATGATTGCAATGCGGCTTAATGCTGCTCTTAAAGGCTCTCTTTTTTCAATCCTCTGTGTGGGAGAGACAGAGAAAGAGAGAACTGGTAGCGAAACAGAAGCTGTAATAGAAAGACAAGTTCGCTCAGCCTTAACTGGAAAATCCGAACGTGAACTCGCCTCAATAATAATTGCTTACGAACCTGTTTGGGCGATCGGTACTGGAAAAGTTGCTACCCCTACTCAGATATCTGAAGCCCATCTTTTCATTAGAAATCTTTTAAAAGAATTTTCCAAACTAGTGCATCCACCAATCCTTTACGGTGGCAGTGTAACGCCAGAGAATTTCACAGAGATA